>DATCCB010000106.1:0-38879 GCA_036511515.1 Caulobacteraceae bacterium
GGGGAGGGGGACCGACGGCGCAGCCGGTGGTGGAGGGGGCGCAACGCCGCATCACGAAGATCGATCGGAACTCGCGTTGGCGCGGCGGGAAGCGTTCTGATCATGCGCATTCTGGTGGTCGAGGACGATCCCGATCTCTCCCGGCAGCTGAAGGGCGCGCTGGCCGACGCCGGCTATGCGGTCGATCACGCGCCGGACGGCGAGGAGGCCAGCTTCCTTGGCGAGAACGAACCCTATGACGCGATCGTGCTCGATCTCGGCCTGCCCAAGATCGACGGCGTATCGGTGCTCGAAGGCTGGCGGCGCGCCGGCCTGGCCACCCCGGTGTTGATCCTCACCGCTCGGGGCGCCTGGAGCGAAAAGGTCAGCGGCTTCGACGCCGGGGCCGATGACTACCTGACCAAGCCTTTCCATACCGAGGAGCTGCTCGCGCGCCTGCGCGCGCTCTTGCGCCGATCGGCCGGCCACGCGGCGCCGAGCCTTTCCTGCGGCGCCTTGCGCCTCGATCCCCGCGCCGCCCGCGCCTCGGTCAATGGCGAGCCCCTGCGGCTGACCTCGCTCGAGTATCGCCTGCTGCACTATCTGATCATGCACCAGGACCGGGTGATCAACCGCACCGAGCTGGTCGAACACCTGTACGATCAGGATTTCGACCGCGACTCCAACACCATCGAGGTGTTCGTCGGCCGCCTGCGCAAGAAGATCGGCCAGGGCCGGATCGAGACCATGCGCGGCCTGGGCTACCGTCTCGTGGCTCCGGAAGGCGAGACCACGGGGGCGTGATCGCGGCCCGGCCTCCGCGCCGATCGTCCCTGGTCGGGCGCCTGGTGCTGCTCGCCGGGGCCTGGAGCCTGGCGGTGGTGATTGCGGCGGGCCTGGCGCTGTCGGCCTTTTTCAGCCACGCCACCCTCACCCGTTTCGACCAGGAGCTGTTCGAGGTCGTCGAGGGCCTCCTGGCCGGCGCCTCGGTCGATGAGGCCGGAAACGTCACGGCGCCGGCGCTCACCGATCCCCAGGCGATGCGGGTGTTCTCCGGCGAGTACTGGGAAATTGCCGCGGTGATCCCCGCCGGCGGCCTGCACGCCCTGGCCCGCTCACGCTCGCTGTGGGATGAAGCGCTGAGCCCCCCGCCGCCCGCCGACCAGGTTCTGGCAAGGGCGCGCGGCAAGGCGCAGTTCTACGACAGCATTGGGCCGCTCAAACAGCCGCTGCGGGTCAGCGTTCTGGTCGCCCGCCTGCCTGGGGTGGCCATGCCGCTGGTGTTCATGGCCGCCGAAGATCGCGCGCCGGTGGACAAGGACATCCGCACCTTCGCCACCGAGATCGCCATCGCGCTTGTTCTGCTGGGCGCGGGTCTGATCGCCGCGGTGATCATCCAGGTCCGCGTCGGTCTGCAGCCGCTATTCGCCCTGCGCCGGGAGGTGGCGGCCGTGCGCACCGGCGCCTCCGAGCGCGTCGCCGGCGCGTGGCCCACTGAACTGGAGCCGCTGGCAAGCGAGCTCAACGCCCTGGTCGCCCACAACCAGGAGGTGGTGGAACGCCAACGCACCCATGTCGGCAATCTCGCCCATGCGCTGAAGACGCCGCTGACGGTGATCCTCACCGAGGCCGCCCAGCGGCCGGGCGCCCTTGCCGAAGTCGTCACCCGCCAGGCGACCATCATGCGCGACCAGGTCGACCACCATCTGCGCCGAGCAAGAGCCGCCGCCCGCGCCCAGGGTCAGGGCGAATGCACGCCCGTCGCCCCGGTGCTCGACGAACTCGCCCGCACGCTCGAGCGCATCTTCCGCGGCAAGGCGGCCTCGATCGACTGGCGCGCGCCGGAGGATCTGGCATTCCTGGGCGAGCGCCAGGACCTCCTGGAGATCGCCGGCAATGTCATCGAAAACGCCTGCAAGTGGTGCAAGGGCCGGGTGCGTGTCGCGGCCACGCCGCTTGGCCTTCGCCAGCTTGGCCTGACCATCGAGGACGACGGCCCCGGCCTGCCGCCGCAGAATCGTGACGAAATGGTTCGCCGCGGCGCCCGCCTGGATGAAAATGCGCCGGGGTCCGGCCTTGGCCTTTCGATTGTCGACGAACTGGTCCGCGCCTATGGCGGCGCAATGACCTTGGACGCCTCGCCCATGGGTGGCCTGAAGGTCGAGCTGACGCTGCCCAGGGCGGGTTGAGTAGCGTTGGACCGGCTTTGCGCCCCCTCCGTCACGGCGCTGGCGCGCCGCGACACCTCCCCCGCAAGAGAACGGGGGAGGAGTTTTTGAACTCCTGCCCCGCGAAGCGGGGAAGGGGGACCGCCCGCGAAGCGGGTGGTGGAAGGGGCGCGCGTCAGTCCGCGTGCACCCGCGTCAGCACCTCGAGGAAGTGGCCGTCGGGATCGGGGAAATAGACGCCGCGGCCGCCGGCGCGGTGGTTGATCTCGCCGGGTCTTTCGCACATGGGATCGGCCCAGTGATCGAGGTTCTTGTTGCGGATCTTGCCGAGCACGCGATCGAAATCGGCCTCATCGATAAGGAACGCATAGTGTTGCGCGGTAATCGCCTCGTCGGTGTCCATGAAGTCGAGCGAGACGCTGTTGTCGAGCTGCACCGCCAGGAATGGGCCAACCCTCCCCGGCTCGGGCCGGCCCAGCATCTCGGCCAGAAAGGCGGCGGAAACCTGCTTGTCGCGGCAGAGAATGATCGTGTGATTGAGCTGGGCGGCCATGGGGATTCCCTTTTTCCTTCACCCCTCGATATAGCCTCTTGCGCGACGAGCCCAAGGCCTCACAGAAGGTTCAGGATATCGTCCAGGCGCCGCTGCGCCCAACCTCGGAAGGTTTTGCCCTGCGTCCACGAAGCCCGTAAGTCCGGTCGGGTGAAATACTCCCAGAGCTTCATACGGTCGTTGATGATGTAGAGCGGCATGCGTTGCGCGACCGAAGGGTCGGGCGGCGCACTCTTGCGATAAGTTTCGACGAAAACCTTCGCCAGCGGCGGTTCGTTGTCGAAGTAGGCGCAAGCCTGGCGGACGATATCGAGGGCGCCGTCGGCGAACCGCGCCTCATGGAAGTCAAACAGTCCGCTGACCCGCCAGCCGTCATCGTCGTGCGTCACCGTCAAATTGTTCAGCTTGTAGTCGCAATGCACATAGGTGTTGGCCGGCTCGCCCGCCCCTTCCAGCGCCTGGCCCACCGCTTGGTCGAACCACGCTCGATCGTCCCGCGTGATCGACCCATGGGCCGCGCTTGATTCCAGCCACATCGCAGTCTCGTCGATCACCCGTTGCGTGGGGCCGCCCACATAGGCGGTCAGTTCGATGGACGTGGGATCGAAGTCGCCGGCGAACGGCCATCTGAGTTTTTGCATTTCGACCAGATTGGCGCCCAGAGCGGCGGCGACGGCGCGGCGGTCCTCCGCGCCCAGAGCCTTGCGGATCGTCCGCTCGTCGAAGCAGTCGCCCGGCATGCGCGGCATGACGATGTAGGGCCAGCCGAAGATATCGGTCGCCTCATCGTGCAGCATCGGCCAGGGCGCGGGCGCGCGCGTCTGCTCGTGCAATTGGCGGGCGAAGAACATCTCCTTGGTGAACTGCCAGCGGTCTTCCTGCCGGAATTCCGTTTCCCCGATGGCCCGCACCCAATGCGGCGCTCCGCGCAGCACGAACTCGCCGGCCGTGGTGGTGACAAAGACGTTCTGGCTGAAAAGGCCGCTGGTTACCGGCGCCGCGCCGATGAAATGCCCAAGATCCCAACGCTCCGCGACAGCCTCGAACTGCGCATCGCTGATCGCGCCCAACCGCTGTGAATAGATAGGGCCTGCGGCCATGTGGCGACCTTGTCGGCCCATGCCCCTCCCGTCCAGTATTTGCACCGCCCGGAGCGCGGGCATCCTGCCCGCATGCGGCCTGGAAGGCCGCGCTCCGACTGTCGTGGGGATCGGGCGCGAGGAATATGTGCTCGGGCTTACCGGCGTCGATCTACTGCGCCGGATGACGATCGATCTGATGCTGGAGGAAAACGGCGTCGGACCTGTGGAGCGGGGCGGCGCCTTGCATCGCAACCCCCTGCTCAGCCCAGATCAACGCCGCGCGCTGGAGGACTTGGCGCCGGTGGCCGCCGCCGGAGGAGGGATAATCGCCGCGAATGTTGCGCTGGCGAAGATCTTCCTGCCCCGCGCGCGCCGCCTCGCGGGCCGCATCGGCATGGTCTGGCCGGAAGCGTTTGAAGCGGCCACCCGGCGCCACCTACGCGACCGGCTCGGCGTTTCCTTAGATTGACGAGCTGGAGTCCGCTTGGTTCATAGGAACTCATCCGCCGGCCCGACCGTTGTCCCGCCGAACCCAAAATGCAAAGGCGCGGCATGGAAGAGGGCCGAACTTCGGGCGTCAGTCGCCGCGGCGTGATCGCGGGCGCCTCTGGCGCTTCGGTGCTGCCGGCGCTGGCGCGGGCGGCGCGGGATGCACCCCTGGCGCCCGGCCGCGCAACCGACGTCTCCCTGCGGGTCAACGGCGCCGACCACCACCTGACTATCGATCCGCGGCAGACCCTGCTCGACACCTTGCGCGAAAAGCTCGATCTCACGGGGGCCAAGAAGGGCTGCGATCATGGCCAATGCGGCGCCTGCACGGTGCACGTCGACGGCCGGCGCGTGGTCTCGTGCCTGACCCTGACCGCGACGCTCGCGGGGCGCGAGGTGACCACCATCGAGGGCCTCGCCGGATCGGGCAACGCCCTGCACCCGATGCAGGCCGCGTTCATCGCCCATGACGCCTTTCAGTGTGGCTATTGCACCCCCGGACAGATCATGAGCGCGGTGGCCTGCGTGCGGGAGGGCCACGCGCGCTCCGATGGCGAGATCGCCGAATACATGAGTGGCAACCTCTGCCGCTGCGGCGCCTACCCGAACATCGTCACCGCCGTGCGCGAGGCCGCCGGCGCGACCAAGGCGGCCTGAGGATGCGGCCGTTCGCCTTTTCCCGGGCCGATGACGCCGCAGCCGCGGTGCGCGGCGTCGGCCCGGGCGGGGCCAGCGCCTGGCTCGCCGGCGGAACCACGCTTGTCGACCTGATGAAGCTGGACGTCATGCGGCCCACGGCGGTGGTCGACATCAATCCCCTGGCCCGCGACCATAGCGCCATTGAAGCGCGATCGGGCGGCCTGCGGCTGGGGGCGCTGGCCCGGATGGCCGATGTCGCCGATCACCCAGGCGTCAACCGCGACTATCCGGTGATCGCCCAAAGCCTGGTTCTGGCCGCCAGCCCGCAGCTTCGCAACATGGCCAGCCTCGGCGGCAATGTCCTGCAGCGCACGCGTTGCACCTATTTCCGCGATGTAAGCTGGACGGCCTGCAACAAGCGCGATCCCGGCTCCGGCTGCGCGGCCATCGGCGGGGTCAACCGCCGTCACGCGGTGCTGGGCGTCAGCGCCCAGTGCATTGCCACCTATCCGGGCGATCTCGCCGTCGCCCTGATCGCGCTCGACGCTGGCCTCGACATTCTTGGACCAGGCGGCGCGCGAACCATGGCTTTCGCCGATCTGCACCGGCCGCCCGGCGCCACGCCGCATATCGAAAACAGCCTCGCGCCGGGCGATCTGATCCTGGCTTTGACCGTTCCGGCCGGGCCGTGGACGCGTCGCTCGCTGTATCTCAAGGTGCGCGACCGGCAGTCTTATGAGTTCGCCCTGGCCTCGGCCGCCGTGGCGCTGGACATGGATGGCGACACCGTCCGCACCGCGCGCATCGCTCTTGGCGGGGTGGCCACCATCCCCTGGCGCGCCCGCGAAGCCGAAGCCGCCCTCGCCGGCCGCCGCCTCGACGAAGCCGCGGCGCGGGGCGCGGCCGATGCGGCCCTCGCCGGCGCGGTCACCCACGGCCAGAACGCCTACAAGCCAGAGCTCGGCCGCCGCACGCTGGTCCGCGCGCTTCTGGCCGCCAAGGCGATGGAGGTCTAGTCAATGGCCGACGACGCAACGGCCGCCGCCAGGATCGGCCAGCCCAATCTCCGCGTCGAAGCCACCGCCAAGGTCACCGGCGCGACACGTTATGAGTCCGACCTGGCCTTTCCGCGTCCGGTATTCGCCTATCTGGTGACCAGCGCCATCGCCAAGGGAGCGATCACCCGCACCGACCTGGCCGCCGCCAAGGCGGTTCTGGGCGTCATCGAAATCATGACCTTCGAGAACACCGCCGGCCACATCATGGCGGCGAAATTCCTCGGCAAGGGCGGGCCGGCGGGCAGTTCCATCCAGCCGCTCGCCTCGCCGCGGATCGCCCACGACGGCCAGATCGTCGCCGTGGTCCTCGCTGAAAGCTTCGAGGCGGCGCGCGAAGGCGCTTACAAGGTCGCCATCGGCTACGCAGCAGAACCGCCGTCCGCGACCTTCGGTGCGCCGGGACTGGTCGATGCCCCCGCCACCGAGATGAAGGCTACCCATGAGGATCCCAAGGTGGGCGACGCCGAGGCCGCGTTCGCCGCCGCGCCGGTGAAGATAGAAGGCCGCTATTCGACCCCGCCTCAGCACCACAATCCGATGGAACTGTTCACCACCACCTGCGTGTGGAACGGTGATGAGCTTATCATTCACGAGCCGAGTCAATTCGTATACGGACTTAAATTCGCCGTAGCCGGACAATTGGGCGTCGATCCGGCCAAGGTTCGGGTGATTTCGAAGTTCGTCGGCGGCGCCTTCGGCTCGCGCGGCTCGATGACCCAGCGCACCGCGCTGATCGCGCTCGCCGCGCGGCGCCTCGGCCGGCCGGTCAAGCTGGTCGCCACCCGCGATCAGGGATTCACCATCGCCAGCTTCCGGGCCGAGACCCGCCATCACGTCAAGCTGGCCGCGACGCATGACGGCAAGCTGCAGTCCGTCGTCCACGAGGGCTGGGAAATCACCTCGCGCCCCGACCCCTACATGGTCGGTGGGACCGACGCGACGACGCGCCTCTACGCCTCGCCCAACGTGGCCAGCAAGGTGACCATCGTCCATGCCGACCGCAATACGCCGGGCTTCATGCGCTCGCCGGCCGAGGTCCCCTACATGTTCGCCATCGAGAGCGGCATGGACGAACTGGCCGCGGCGCTTGGCATGGACCCCGTCGAGCTGCGCCGGATCAATGACACCAAGAGAGAGCCGATCAAGGGCCTGCCCTACACGTCCCGCTCGCTGATGGCCTGTTTCGACGCCGGCGCGAAGGCGTTCGGGTGGGCCAGGCGCGAGGCCAAACCGGGCGCCATGCGAGACGGCGATTGGCTGGTCGGCTGGGGCTGTGCGGCGACCTGCTATCCGACCAACGTGGCGGCGGCCACCGCGCGCGTGCGCCTGACCCCCGACGGCAAGGCGCTGGTGCAGACCGCCGCGCACGAGATCGGCACCGGGACGATGACCGTCATCGCCATGACCGCGGCCGACAAGCTGGGTCTGCCGCTCAAGTCCGTCACCGTCGAACTTGGCGACACCATCCTGCCCCCCGCGCCGGTCTCCGGCGGCTCCAACGTCACCGCCAGCGTCTGCAATGTCGTGGCTAAGGCTTGCGCCGAAGTCGTCGCCAAGCGCGCCGCGCAGGGGGCCGGCGGGCACGGTGTGATCGAGGCCTATGCGGAGAACATCCCCCACGACGTCGCCGCCGACGGCATCCAGAAACTCTACCACGGCGGCAACGCCATGGCCGGCGGCGCGGGCATGAAGGATCGCATCCAGTTCGCATTCGGGGCCGACTTCGTCGAAGTCCGCGTGCATGCGCGCACCCGTGAAATACGTTGCCCGCGCGTCGTCGGGGCCTTCGCCGCCGGGCGCATCGTCAATCCGCTCACCGCCCGCAGCCAGCTGATGGGCGGCCTGATCTGGGGCGTCAGCTCCGCCCTGCACGAGGCGACCGAAATCGATCAGCGCGCCGCCCGCTACGTCAATACCAACTTAGCCGACTACCTGATCCCGGTGAACGCCGACATCGGCCAGGTCGAGGTAATCCTCATCCCCGAGGAAGATTCCGAGGTCAACGATCTGGGCGTCAAGGGCCTTGGCGAACTAGGCAACGTCGGCACCAACGCCGCCGTCGCCAACGCCGTCTATCACGCCACCGGCGTGCGCATCCGCGACCTGCCGATCAGGCTTGAAAAGCTGTTGTAGACCCGGATTCTTCGCCGTCGCCGTTCAGGCGCCAAGCGGCGGCCGGCAGACGCTGGCGCTACCTTGCCTTCACGGCCAGCACGTCGATTCGTTCGGTCTTGCCCCCCGCCTGGAACTCCACATCCTCCCCAGCCACGGCGCCGTCGAGGGCGCGGGCGAGTGGAGCAGTCCAGGAGATCAGGCCAGCGGCGGGATCTGCCTCGTCCTCGCCGACGATCACCATCTCGCTGACCGCGGCGCCACGGCGGATAGTGGCGCGCAGCCCAAAGCCGACGCCAGCCGGAACCGGCACGGCCGGGACGACCTTCATGCTGGCGTGGCGGGTCACCCAATAGCGAAGATCGCGGCGCAACAGGGCGACCGCAGCGTCATCCTTCGCTCCTGACAATTGCGCTTCGAGAGCGGCCACCCTCTCCTCGATCAGGCGCGCGCCGCGCGGCGTGACCAGATTGGGCGCGCCGCTGACCGGCCGCTCCAGCGGGGGCGCGGGCGGCGCATCATCGGCTTCCTTGACAAAGGCCCGGCTCATTGGCGCAGGATCGGCCCTTCGCCCCAGTGTTGCAAGGCCGGGATCAGGCTCGGAACTTCACCGGGCCGTCTCAGGCGATGCACCGTCAGATGGGACAGGCGTGGGTCGGCGAAGACTTCTTCGTAGCGGGCGCGTCGGTGATCGAACGTATCCCAGGCCCAACGGATCGGGTGCTCCTTGGAGAGTCAGCGACGCGCATGGGATAACGATTCTACGACAGGTTTTGCTGTTGTCCAATCGCGGAGGTTTCCGCGCGCCGGGCCAACCGCCCGGGCCCGATCGCGACGGGATCGACGCCGAAATCGAGCAACTCGGCCGGAATCGCGCTGCGCAGAACCAGGGCGGCGGCAAGCCGGCCCATGGCCGGCGCGGTCTGGATCCCGTAGCCGCCCTGGCCGGCCAGCCAGAAAAAGCCGG
The DNA here is from genome assembly GCA_036511515.1 of Caulobacteraceae bacterium. GTDB lineage: Bacteria > Pseudomonadota > Alphaproteobacteria > Caulobacterales > Caulobacteraceae > Acaudatibacter. The sequence continues at coordinate 9,048 of DATCCB010000106.1, forward strand.
GCCGTCGAGCATCGAACCCGACCACTGGCCTGCAATCGTCGACGAATGAGCGAAGTCCCGCCCATTTGCTCCGCACACGACGCACCTGGAGGGTTGTCGCGGTCTCGATCCGGTCGATGGCGATGGCGATGTCCATTTCGTCAGGCCGCGCGTCGCAGGCCGCGGACGGCGTCTCATCGGCGGGCGACAGCAGCAAGAGCCCGGCGTCGGGCTTGAAGTAGAACTGTTCGTCGATGTCGATGGTCGCCGGCGAAGCAGCGATCGCCGGCCCATCGGGCGCGTCTACCAAGAGGGCGGTGCGCCGCCGCGGGGTCAGTCCGATCGCCCCCGCGCCAGCCATTGCCCCGACCTGCTCGGCCCAAGCGCCCGCGGCGTTGACGACAACCGTTGCGGCGATGGTTCCATTCGAGGTGTCCGCGAGCCACTCGCGGCCCCCGCCATCGAGGCCTCTGAGTTCGGTGTCCAGCAACAGGCGGCCGCCCTCGGCGCGAAACTGGCGAAGATATCCCTGATGCAGCGCGTCGACATCGATGTCGCGTGCGTCGGGCTCGAAGATACCGCCGGCGGCGTATCCAGGCCGCAGCAATGGTGAACGGTTCCTCGCTTCCGCGCCGTCGATCAGCCGGGCCCCGGCCGACACCCCGGGAGACGCGGCCATGGTCTCGAGGGCCGCCAACTGATCGCCCCGGGCGACGTAGAGCGCGCCTCTTGGGAACACCAGGGCGGTTTCGCAAAAGTCCGGCGCTGGATCGAACAGAAAAGCCCGGCTAGCCCGTGACAGCGCGCGGATCGCGGGGTTGCCATAAAGTTCCGAAAAAAGGGCCGCCGAGCGCCCGGTGGCATGATAGCCGGGCCGGCTCTCGCGCTCGATGATCGCCACTGAACACTGCGCCGCGAGACCGGCGCCGAGCGACGCGCCGGCGATGCCGCCGCCAACGATCAGAACATCGAACCGCTCGGCCATCCCCTACTTTCTGCGCAACAGAACCAGGCGCGCCCCGCGACCGCGTGGGCCGGCCGGAGACGCGCCGGGATTAAGCCGTAAGAAAAAAGTTTCACAAGCGGAAAGTAATTTCGCCCCCGGAACGGGTTCGGCCGTTTCCCGCGCGACGTCAGCCTCGCCGACTCACGGCCGGCGGCTCGGGTGCGGTTGCCGGCTCAGGATCGTCATTGGCGACCGCGTCCTTGTCGAGGGCGGCGATCAGTTGCGATTCCTCGCCAGAACAGATCGACAGCACCCGACAGACGCCGGCGGAGGCGGCGATATAGGCATGACCCATGCCGCTGTCGAAATAGATCGAATCGCCAGCTTCCAGGCGAACCGGGGCGTAGAGTTCGGTATGCAAATCGACCGCGCCCTCGAGCACATAGGCGTATTCCTCGCCAGCGTGGCGGACCATCTCGCCGAACTCGACGAGCGATCGCGCACGCACCTCGGCGACAATCGGGACAAAGCGTTTGTTGAGCAGTTCCGTGGCCGGATAGAGGTGACCGTAGGACTCGGTTTCGATGGCCCGCCCTTCGCCCGCGCGGGTGATGCTTCGCCGCCCACTGACCTGGCCAGCGACGGACGGGGACGGATTCTGAGCGAACAGCAGGCCGATATCCACGTTCAGGCCGCGGCTGATTCGCGCCAGCTTTTCATAGCTGAGCGACATCTTGTCGTTTTCCACTTTCGACAAGGTCGAGATTGGCAGCCCGGTTCGCTCCGAGACCTCGGCCAGTTTCCAGCCCTTTTGCAGGCGAAGGGCCTTGAGCATGGCGCCGGGCTTGGCGGTGGTTTTCACGTGATTGCAGCCTTCGCTGAGGTCGAACCGATCACAGAATAGCGCATTTCGAAGCGCGCGGCTCGTCTGAAACTCAAACACCCGTTTCGACGGGCGCGCGAGGTTGCGCCAGGCATCTCAGTAGCCGATTGAGAAAACACTTGCCAATTTCGCAACGACTGCGACAATCTAAGACTTGCCGACCGCTGGGTCCGCCGGTTGCAATGGGGAAGAACAAATGCATCGCAATCTCCTGACGGCGCTCGCCGCCACCGCTTCGGTTCTGGCCTTCGGCGCGCCCGTCGTGGCCCAGACCGCCGCGCAGACCGACGCCACGGCGGCCGGCGGGATCGGCGAACTGGTCGTCACCGCCGAGAAGCGCCCGGAGGAAATCCGCAACGTGCCTCTGTCGATTACGGCGCTTCCGGGCGACGCCCTCGACAAGCTCGCCGACCGCAGCTTCGCCGACTACGCAGCCCTGGTTCCCGGCCTGACGCTGACCCCGAGCGAGCCCGGCGAATCGCGCCTGACCCTGCGCGGACTGAACGCTGGCGGCGATGCCTCGACGGTGTCTGTCTATGTCGACGAGTCGCCGTTCGGTTCGAGTTCGGGCCTGGTCAACGGCTCGGTGCTGGCCGCCGACTTCGACACCTTCGATGTCCAGCGCATCGAGGTGTTGCGAGGGCCCCAGGGCACGCTCTATGGCGCCAACAGCGAAGGCGGGCTCGTCCGATTCGTGACCAAAGCGCCAGACCCGAAAGCCTTCTCGGCGGCGCTGGAAGTGGGCGGCCAGCACGTCGATGACGGTTCGACGGCGGGCTCGATCGACGGCGTGATCAACGTGCCGTTCGCCGACAAGGCCGCCATTCGCCTGAACGGCTTCTACGAGGATTTGCCAGGCTGGGTCGACGATCCGCTGCTGGGCGAACACGACGTCAACGCTGGCAAAAAATACGGCGGCCGCGCATCGATCCTGTTCGACGCCACCGACAATCTGTCGATCCGCCTTACCGCCTCCGACCAGGAAATCCGCGACAACGGATCGCCCGAGGTCGACGTCGATCCGGTGACCTTCCAGCCGGCCCACGGCGACCTTACCCAGTACCGGGAGATCAACGAGCCGAGTCGGTTCAGCTATCGCAATTACAACGCCACGGTGAGCTGGAATTTCGGCTGGGCAAACCTGGTCTCCGCCACCTCCTATGGCCAGAACCACGTGACGTCGCGCACAGACGCTACGCCGGTGTTGGGCAGCCTGCTGCCCGTCCTGCCGGTGTACTTTCCAACCATCTTTCCCAGCACGCCGCTTGGGGTTCTGGAAGACCTTTTTGGCTAATACCCCGATGATGAGTCTCTTCTGGATCGTCGCCGCGCTGATCGCCGCGGCGGCCGCGGCGCTGGTGATGGCCCGCGCGGCGCGCGGCGCCTCCGCCGGAATGCCGGCCGACCCATCGGTGGGGGTCTACCGCCGGGCCCTGCGCGAAATTGACGAGCTGGCCGATCGTGAGCTGATCGCCGCCGACGAACGGCTCACAGCGCGAGCGGAAGCGGGCCGTCGCCTGCTGACGGCCGCCGCTCGCGTCGAGCCGGCCCCCGCGCGCTCAAGCCCCCGGGCGGTGCTGATCGCCCTCGCCTCCGTCGGGCCGTTGGCGGCGTTGGGGCTCTACCTCGCCATCGGCTCACCCGGCGCCGCAGACCAGCCGTTCGCCGCGCGGCTGGCGCAGTGGCGGGCCAAGCCACAGGACTTTCAGGCGCCGCAGCTGGCCGCCGCGCTGCGATCAGTGGCCGCGCAGCGGCCCTATGATCCCGAGCCGCAACGGCGCCTGGCCGAGCTGGACATGGTCCTTGGCGATGCGGATGGCGCCGTCCACGCGCTGCGCAAGGCGATCGCCATCGCCCCTGGGCGAGCGGACCTCCTCGCGCCGCTTGGCGAAATCTTGGTGCTGAAGGGCCAGGGCGTTGTCAGCCCGGAAGCCCAGGCGATCTTCCGGCGGGTGCTGGCCGTTGATCCGGCCTCGCCAACCGCGCGCTACTATCTGGGTCGCGGCGCGATTGAAGGGGGCGATGCAACGGGCGGTCTGGCTCTTTGGCGCTCGCTTCTCGCCGACCTACCGCAGAATGACCCGCGAAGAAGTGGGCTCGCCGGCGACATCGCCGCAGTCGAGACCACCGGGCGCCTGCCGGTCGCCGGCGGGCTGGCGCCTTCGCAGCAGGCGGCGATGTCCGGCGCGATCCGCGGCATGGTCGACGGGCTGGCGGCGCGCCTCAAGGCTCACCCCGACGATCCCGACGGTTGGGTGCGGCTGGTGCGCGCCTATGCGGTGCTGGGTGAGACCGCCGAACGCGACGCGGCGCTGGCGCAGGCTCGGCGGCTCTATGTCGGTCGGCCCGAGATCGCCGCACAGCTCGCAGCCGCCGTGCGCGCACCGGGGCCAGCGGAGTAGACTAGAAGGCTTATGGCGCTGATTCCCAAATCCCGAACCGCTCGCCGGCGCCTGCTGGTGGTAATGACAGCGGCCCCGATTCTGGCTCTGGCCGTTGCCCTGGCCATGTACGGTCTGCGGGATTCAATTTCGTATTTCTACACGCCCGCCCAGGCCGCCGCCGCCCACGTGCCGCCCGGGCGCGCGATCCAGCTCGGCGGTCTGGTCACCCAAGGCAGCGTGGTCAGGCGCGCCGGGGGCGATGTCGCTTTCACCGTCACCGATCGCAAAGCCAGCACCAGGGTGATCTATCAGGGCGACCTGCCCGACCTCTTTCGCGAGGGCCAGGGTGTCGTCGCATTGGGGGCCTACGACCGGTCCGGGGTCTTTGTCGCCAGCCAGGTGCTGGCCAAACACGACGAGCGTTACATGCCCCGCGAGCTGACCAGGGCCCTCAAGGCCCAGGGGGCCTGGCGGGGAGACGGCGCTCAGGGAGCTTACGATACCAGGGGGCGCGGCGCATGATCGCCGAGCTTGGCCAGTTCGCTCTCGTTCTGGGACTTTGCCTCTCTGTTGTGCAGGCCGGTCTGTCGTTCGCCGGGGCGGCGCGGCGCGATCCGGCCCTCGCCGGCGCGGGCCAAGGGGCGGCGCTGGGGGCCTTCGCGGCGATCGCCATGGCCTTCGCCGCCCTGATCCACGCGTTCGTCACCTCGGATTTCTCGGTGATCAATGTGGCGGCCAATTCCCACACCGAAAAGCCGCTGCTCTACAAGGTCGCCGGCGCGTGGGGGAGCCACGAGGGCTCGATCCTTCTCTGGTGTTTCGCGCTCACCGGCTATGGCGTCACCGTCGCGGTTGCTCGCGGCCTGCCGTTTCGCCTCAAGGCCCTGACGCTGGCCGTCCAGGGCGTCCTGGGCGTGCTCTTCGTCGGCTACATGGTCTTCGCCTCCAATCCGCTTCTGAGACTGGCCAACCCGCCGGTCGAGGGCCACTCGCTCAACCCCTTGCTGCAGGATCCCGCCCTCGCGGCCCATCCGCCGTTCCTCTATGCAGGCTATGTCGGCTTCTCGGTGGTGTTCTCGCTGGCCCTGGCGGCCCTGATCGAGGGGCGGGTCGACAGTGCATGGGCGCGGTGGGTGCGGCCCTGGACCCTGGCCGCCTGGAGCCTGCTGACCGTCGGCATCACCCTTGGCGCATTCTGGGCATATTACGAACTGGGCTGGGGCGGCTGGTGGTTCTGGGACCCGGTCGAGAACGCCAGCCTGATGCCGTGGCTGATCGGGACCGCCCTCTTGCATTCGGCGGTGGTCACCGAAAAGCGCGGCGCCCTGGCCTCATGGACCGCATTTTTGGCCATCTGCGCCTTCACCCTTTCGATGCTCGGCGCCTTTCTGGTCCGCTCCGGCGTCCTGACCTCGGTCCACTCTTTCGCCATCGACCCCAAGCGCGGTATCCTGCTGCTGGCCATTCTCGGCTTGGCCGCCGGCAGCGGATTTGGCCTGTTCGCCTGGCGGGCGCCGCGCCTTCGCGACGTAACCGTGTTCGCGCCGATCAGCCGCGAGAGCGCTCTGGTGATCAACAACATCGTCCTGGCGGCGGTGACCACGGCGGTGTTGGCCGGGACGCTGTGGCCGCTGGTGCTGGAGGCGTTCGGCCGCCAGGGCGGGGTCGGCGCGCCCTATTTCAACCTCGTGGTCGGACCGTTAATGGCGGTGGCTTTCCTGGTCATGCCGGCGGGACCGCTGCTGGCCTGGAAGCGGGCCGACGGCCCAGGCGTGATCCAGCGCCTGTCCTTCGCCGCGATAGCCGCGGCTGTGACCGGTCTGCTGGTCTTCGCCATCGCCACCCCGCGCAAGGCGCTCGCCGCCGGCGAGGTCGCCGTTGGCGCGTGGCTGATCGCCGGCGCCATCGACGAGGCCATCGGCCGCATTCGTCTGTTCCGCGCAGGGCGGGGCGAGGTGCTTCGCCGCGCTTTTTCGCTGCCCCGCGGCGCGTGGGGCATGACCTTGGCGCACATGGGTCTTGGCGTCTTCCTGATGGGCGCGGCGTTCGAGACCAGCTGGCGCGTCGAGGCCGCGCGGGTGCTGACCCCAGGGGACGGCATGCAGCTGGGCGCCTACCACCTTTCCCTGCGGAACGTCGTGCAGGTCCCGGGACCCAACTTCGACGCCGAGCGCGGCTATGTGCGGGTCACTGGCTCGGGGAGACGCGTGGTCTGTGAGGGTCGACCGGAGCGGCGCACCTACGATACCGGCGGCCAGACCACATCGCGGGTCGCCCTCTGCCTCAAGCCGCTGGACGATATCTATATCGTGCTGGGCGAGCGCCGCGTTGCGCCGGGGGGAGGCGGATCGGCCTGGCTGATCCGGGCTTATTGGAACCCATGGGTGCGGCTGATCTTCCTTGGCCCCCTGCTGATGGCGCTAGGCGGCGCCTTGTCGTTGTCTGACCGGCGCCTTCGCCTGGCGGCAGGCCGGTCCCCAGCTCGCGCCCCACAGTTGGCGGCGGCGGAGTGAGGGGGCGCCTCGCGGCGGCGATCGGCGCGGCCCTTTGCCTGGGCGCCGCCGCCGATCCGGCCGACCGCCTGGCAAACCCGGCCAGGGAGGCGCGGGCGCGTTCCATATTCCGCGAGACTCGCTGCCTGGTCTGCCAGGGCGAGTCCATCGACGATTCCGACGCCCCGTTGGCGGCCGATCTGCGGAAGATCGTGCGCGAGCAGGTGGCGGGCGGCGCCAGCGATGCACAGGTTCGCGCCTTTCTGGTCGCCCGGTATGGCGAGTTCGTCCTGCTGCGGCCGCGCCTTTCGCTCACTAATGCTCTGCTTTGGGGCGCGCCTTTCGTCGTATTCGGCATCGGGGCCGGCGTGCTGGTCGTGCGTCGCCGTCGCCAGCCGCCGGCGCCGCCCCTCTCCGCCGAAGAGGAGGCGCGGATCGCGGCGCTGGGCGCGGACGGGGGCGTTTGACATCTTGCCGCCAGAAATAGGCTGCAAGACCGCCTTTCCGCTGATCCAATGATTGCTTGTGTGCCCTCGCGCTCACTGGCATCCGACACTAGATAGGCGGGGCCCCGGCCCCTAGAATTCACCGGGACTCAAGGAACAGACACATGGCCGTCAGAAAATCTCAGGTTGTCGTGGGCGCCCTCGCCGGCGCGGGTATCGCCGTCGCCGCGATGGCCGGGGTCGGCATGCGCCCGGCCTTCGACGCCTCGCAAGGTCACCTGATCCACATTTCGACACCCCCGGCTTTCGGTCCGGCGCCGGGCGCCCCGCAATCGTTCGCCGACATCTTCGAACGCGTCTCGCCTGCCGTGGTGTCGATCAACGTCACCTCCAAGGTCGACATCTCCGCCTTCCGCAGAATCCCCGGCTTCGAGAACTTTCCTTTCGACATCGTGCCCAAGGGACAGGCGCCCGGTCAGGGCCAGGGCCAGGATGGCGACGATCAGCCGGCGGCCCCGAAGCAGCAGTCATCGGGCTCGGGTTTCTTCATTTCCGCCAACGGCTACATCGTCACCAACAATCACGTCGTCGACAACGCCGAAGACATCAAGGTCGTGCTCAAGGACGGCAAGGAGCTCAAGGCGACGGTCGTCGGCCGCGATGCCGGAACCGACCTGGCGGTGCTGAAAGTCGAAGGCGGCGACTATCCCTACGTCGATTTCGAGAACTCGGCCCGTCCCCGCGTGGGTGACTGGGTTCTGGCGGTCGGCAATCCGTTCAGCCTCGGCAACACGGCCACCGCCGGCATCGTCTCGGCCTATAACCGCAACATCGGCGAGACTTTCGTCGACTACATCCAGATCGACGCGCCCATAAATCGCGGCAATTCCGGCGGCCCGACCTTCGATGTCTACGGCCGGGTGATCGGGGTCAACACCGCGATCTTCTCCCCGTCCGGCGGTTCAGTCGGCATCGGCTTCGATATCCCCGCCGACATCGCGCAGTCGATCACCAAGCAGCTGATCAGCAACGGCAAGATCACCCGCGGCTATCTGGGCGCGACCATCCAGAATCTCAGCGACGAGATGGCGGATTCGTGGGGTCTGGCTGGTCGCAAGGGCGCCGTGGTCGCCAATCTCGTGGCCGGCGGCCCCGCCGAACGGGCCGGGGTCATGCCCGGGGACGTGGTTGTGGCCGTCAATGGTCATCCCGTCGACAGCTCATCGGAAATGACCCGTGAAGTCGCCAAGGCCAACGCCGGAGAGATCCTGCACCTCGATCTGTTCCGCAATGGCAAGGAGCGCACTGTCGATGTGCATTCCGGCACGCGCCCGGCGGAGGATCAGCTGGCCCTGAACGGCGGCCCCGGAGGGGACGATGGCGACGCCGCCGCGCCTGGCGCGACGCACGTCGCCCCGCAGTCGCAAATCCTCGGCATGTCGCTGACGCCGATCGATCCGGCTTCCCGGCGCCAGTTCAGCATCGGCGACGCCGTGCGCGGCGTGTTGGTCGACGGGGTCAAGGGATCCTCGGACGCCGGCGAAAAGGGTCTGCGCCGGGGCGATGTCATCGTCAGGGCCGGCGACCGTCAGGTGGCCAGCGCCAGCGACGTCTATGCGGCTGTGGGCGAATGGCGCAAAACCGGCCGATCGAGCATCCCGCTCGAGATCAGCCGCGGCGGCACTGCGCTGTTCGTGCCGATAAAGATCGCCGGCTGACAGCCTAAGGATGGGCGCGAAGCTTCGCGCCGACTTGCCGGCGCCCTAAGGGGGAGCGCGCATGCGGGTTCTAATCGTTGAAGATGACCTGGAAGCCTCGGGCGCCATGGCCAAGGGCTTGGCCGAGGCCGGCCACGAGACACGGACGGCCGCCGATGGCGAAGCGGGCGTGGTCGCCGCCATGGCCGAGCGCTTCGACGTAATGATTGTCGACCGGATGATGCCGCGGCTCGACGGTGTCGCCATGATCGAGATGCTGCGCCGCCAGGGCGACCAGACACCGGTGCTGTTTCTCTCGGCTCTTGGCGAAATAACCGACCGGGTCGCCGGCCTGAACGCTGGCGGCGACGACTATCTGGTCAAACCGTACGCCTTCGCCGAACTGATCGCCCGGGTCGAAGCCCTGGCCCGGCGCCGGGAAACCGGTTCGGTGCAGACGGTGCTTCGCGTCGGCGACCTCGAGATGGATCTGATCGGCCGCAAGGTCCATCGCGCCGGCCAGGAGATCGACCTGCAGCCGCGCGAGTTCCAGCTGCTCGAATACCTGATGCGCAACGCCGGCCAGTCAGTGACCCGGACCATGCTGCTGGAAAAGGTGTGGGAGTACCATTTCGACCCACAGACCAACGTCATCGACGTCCATATCTCGCGCCTTCGCTCGAAGATCGACAAGGGCTTCGACAAACCCATGCTGCAGACCGTTCGCGGTTCCGGCTACCGCCTGGAGGCCTGAGGGCCGGCGCCGAACATGCGCCTGCCGCGCCTTTTCCGGACGACGCCATTTCGGCTGACGCTGCTATTCCTGGCGGTCTTCGCCGCGGCGGCGTGCGCTTTTCTGGCCTACATCTACCTAGCGACGGCCGGCGAGGTGTCGCGGCGCGCCGACGCCGCGGTCAGCCGCGAAATGGCTTCACTCGAAGCGGTTGACCTGGCGGCGGGGTCGGTCGCCCTCAGACGGGCGGTAACGGAGCGATCTTCCGGCGGCGGCCCCTTTTTCTATCTGTTGATGAACGCGGCTGGACGGCCGATCCGCGGTTCGCTGGCCGCTTCGCCGGTCAGGCGTTTCGACGGCGACTCCGACTGGGTCAGTTTCCGCCTTACCGGGACCGATCGCGATGGCGCCGTGACCCGACGCCCCGCCCGCGGCCTCGAACGGCGCATGGACACCGGTGAACTGCTGTTCGTCGGGGCCGACATCGGCGAAGCTGAATCCTATGTCGTCAGGATTCTGCGGGCGCTGTGGGGCGCTGGGGCGCTGGTGATCGTGCTCGGCATGGCCGGCGGCGTGCTGGTCAGCCGCGGCGTCAGTCGCAACATCGCCAGTCTGAGCGGGGTCATCGAAGCCGTGCGCAAGGGCAACGTGAGCGCGCGCGCCCGGGTCAGCGGCTCGGGCGACGAATACGATGAACTGGCCGCCGGACTGAATGAGATGCTCGAGCGTCTCGAGCGGTCGATCGGGGGTCTGCGGCACGCCGGCGATGCGATCGCCCACGACCTGCGTTCGCCCCTGACACGCCTGCGCAACCGGCTGGAGGTGGCGATGATCGAGGCCGACGCCGGCCGAGCCGACCCCAGGGCGGCTCTGCATCAGGCGCTGGAGGACACAGACGGGGTGTTGCGGACCTTCTCGGCCGTCCTGGCCATTGCGCGTCTCGAAGCCGCGAGGGATGCGCCCGATCAGGCCGTCTTCGATCCCGGGGTTCTGGCCGCCGGCGTCGCCGAACTCTACGAGCCTGTTTGCGAAGAGAAATCGCTCGATTTCAAGGTCGAGATCACGCCTTCTCTGGCGCTCAAGGGCAATCGCGAATTCATCGCCCAGGCCTTCGCCAACATTCTCGACAACGCGGTCAAATATACCCCACCCGGGGGGGCCGTGATGCTGCGGGTGCGCCGCCGTTCATCAGGCGATGTCGAGATGTCGGTCACCGATACAGGCCCTGGGGTTCCGCAAGCCGAGCGGTTGCGCATCGTTCAGCGGTTCGTGCGCCTGGAAAACAGCCGCAACCAGCCCGGCGCCGGCCTTGGCCTGTCTCTCGTGGCGGCAGTGGCTGGGGCGCACCGTGGCCGCCTCGAAATTGATGAGGGCCCAGGGGCGATGGATGGCGGCGGCCCTGGACTGCGCGTGGCGCTGGTGCTGGCCGCCCAATGAAGCCACAAGCACTGTACAAGCTCATCGCACCCTGCGGGCCGATCCTCGACGCCGGGGCCGCGCGTCGAGCGCTGGAGGTGTTGGAGGGGCCAGCCCGCGATGGCGGCTGGCCCGAGCCCTTGCAGACCGCGTGGCCCGCACTGGCCCCGGTGTTCGCGGCATCGCCGTATCTTGCGAGCCTTGGTCGTCGCGACCCCGCGCGATTGGGCCGCGTGCTGACCAAGGATCCCACGACCGGCCTGGGCGACATCCTGAAGGCCACGAACGCCTGCGCCTTGAGCCCGGGCGGGGAGGGTAGGCTGCGCCAGCTGAAAGGCGATGTGCATCTGCTCACCGCCCTGGCCGATCTCGGCGGCCTCTGGGACCTCGACGCGGTAACCGCGGGCCTGACCCGCTTCGCGGACGCGGCCCTTTGCGCGGCTCTGGACATCGCCGCACGCGAAGCGATCGGCAGCGGGCGAATGGTCCAGCCACCGGTCGGCGATGCGGGCCCGGCGCCGGGGCTTTTCTGCCTGGCCATGGGCAAGCACGGGGCGTTCGAACTCAACTATTCCAGCGATATCGACATTGTCGTGTTTTACGATGGCGACGTCCTTCCGGCGGCCCCAGGGGTCGAGACAGCTGGGCTGGCGATCGGCCTCACCGAACGTATCGCCGAGATACTGCAGACCCGCACGGCGGACGGCTACGTCTTCCGGGTCGATCTGCGCCTCAGGCCAGATCCGGCCTCCACCGGCCTCGCCGTGCCGCTGGCCGAAGCCTTCAACTATTACGAGAGTGTCGGCCAGAACTGGGAGAGGGCGGCCTTCATCAAGGCGCGGGCGTCGGCCGGCGACCTGCCTCGGGCCCGCCTCTTCCTCGACGAGCTGGCGCCGTTCATCTGGCGGCGCAATCTCGACTTCGCGGCCATCGCGGACATTCACGCCATCAAGCGCCAGATCCATGTCCACAAGGTCGACGAGCGCCTGTCCCCCAAAGGCGCCGACCTGAAGCTGGGCGCTGGCGGCATCCGGGAAATTGAATTCTTCGTCCAGACCCAGCAGCTGATCCTGGGCGGACGCCAGCGGGATCTGCGCTCGCCCCGCACCCTGGACGCGCTTGGCGCCTTGCAGACGGCCGGGCATGTGGCCCTGGACGTAGCGGAGGAACTCACCGGCGCCTACACGACCCTGCGAACCCTGGAACATCGCATCCAGATGATCGAGGACGAGCAGACCCACAGGCTGCCCAGTTCCGATCCCGATCGACGGCGTGTCGCCGTGTTGGCTGGCTTTGAGCGCCTGGGTCCCTTCGACGCCATGGTCGGCAAGACCCTGAGGCGGGTGAACCGCCGTTATGGCGAACTCTTCGCCAGCGAGGAGACCCTGTCTTCCCGTTTCGGCAGCCTGATCTTCACCGGAGTCGACGACGATCCCCAAACCTTGGCCACCCTGCGCTCGATGGGCTTCGCCGATCCGGCCGCCGTGTCGCGGGCAATCCGTGGCTGGCATCACGGGCATCTCGGCGCCACGCGAACCGCGCGCGGCCGCGAACTGTTTACCCGCCTCGCGCCACGCGTGCTCGAAGCCGCCAGCGCCACCGGCGCGCCGGACAAGGCTTTCCAGCGTTTCGCCGACTTCTTTGGCGGCCTGACGCTCGGGGTGCAGGTGCAGTCGTTGTTCCTGGCCAAGCCGAGGCTGCTTGAACTGGTTGTGCGGATAATGGCCCATGCGCCGCAGTTCGCTCGCGCCCTGGCCAGGCGGCCGGCCGCCCTGGATGCCCTGCTCGATCCCGCTTTTTTCGGGCCGCTCGATTCGTTGGGTGAATTCGCCGACACGTTCGCCGGCGACGACGACCTCGAAACCGCGATGAATCTGGCGAGGCGGGCGCACGCCGAGCGTGTCTTTCGAATCGGCGTCCAGCTGCTCGCGGGCGCCGCCGATGCGCAGGCGGTGGGAGGGGCCCTGGCCGATCTCGCCGATGGCCTCATCCAGGGTCTCGCCAAGGTCAGTTTGGCCGCTATCGAAGCCGCGGCGGGGCCATTTGCCGGCGACGTCGCAGTCATCGCCCTCGGCAAGTGCGGTTCACGGGAAATGACCGTATCATCCGACCTGGATCTGATGACCCTCTATCGGCCGTCATCGCCTTCGGCGCTGTCGGCTCTCAAGGGATGGAGCGCCGACACATTCTATGCGCGTTTTACCCAGCGTCTGATATCGGCGCTCTCCGCGCCAACCGGCGAAGGCGGCCTTTATGAGGTCGATCTGCGCCTTCGTCCCTCCGGCGCCAAAGGCCCCGTTGCCGTGAGCCTGGCGGCTTTCGAAAGTTACTACGCCGGCGAGGCGGAGGTCTGGGAGCTTCTGGCGATGACGCGCGCACGCGTGGTCTGGGCGACCTCGGAAACCTTCGGCGCCTTGGCCTCGCGCGCCATTGAGAGCGCCCTACGCCGGCCTCGAGACAGAGCCATGACAGCAAGGGAGGTGCGCGAGATGCGCGCGCTGATGGCCGACGAACGTCCCCAAAGTGGATTTTGGGACATGAAGCTATCCCCCGGCGGGCTCGTCGACATCGAATTCGCCGCCCAGCACCTGCAGCTCGTCGCCGCCGCCGATGGCGGCCCTCTGCGCCAGAATACCGGTGAAGCGCTGGCCGCACTGTCAGCCGCGCAGCTTGGCCCGCAGCGGACTCTGGACTGTCTCGCTGATGCATGGCGGCTGCAGCAGGACCTCTCGCAACTGCTGAACATCGCGCTCGACGGCGCCGCCGATCCGTCCGATGAACCCCGCGCCCTGCGCAGCCTTCTGGCAAAGGCCGGCGGCGTGCGCGACTTTCGTGGCCTCAAGGCCAGGCTTGTCAGGATGCGCAAGGCGGCGCACTTGGCCTTCGAGGCCGTTGTCGAGGCGTAGAGCGACGGATTGGGCCACGCCTAGCGTTCAATGGTCGGACAGGCGATGCAGACGGGAGCGCGAGGTGGGCGAGGTGCGGCTTGACCCGGCAAGGGGGCGACGCGGACGACGAGCTGGTGCGCCTGGCCGGTCAGGGCGATGCCGGCGCCATTCGTGCCCTGGTCAGGGCCAAGCTGCCGCGAATCTTCGCCCTGGCCAGGCGGATGCTGGGCGATATTGGCGAAGCCGAGGACGTCGCGCAGGAGACTTTCGTCAGGGCCTGGCGGCACGCTCCGCGCTGGCGACCCGGCGAGGCGCGTTTCGAGACCTGGCTGCACAAGGTGGCGCTCAACCTCTGCTACGACACCCTGCGTCGGCGTCGGGGCCCGCGCGCTGTCGAAGCGCCCGACTTGGAAGATCCGGGGCCGCCCCCCGATCGCAACCTGCAGGCCAGGGATGTCGGGCGGCGTGTGGACGCGGCGCTGCAGGCGCTGCCGGCGCGGCAGAGAGAAGCCATTGTCCTGTGTCACCATCAGGAATTGGGCAATATCGAAGCCGCCGCCCTGATGGGGGTGAGCGTCGGGGCCTTGGAGAGTCTGCTCGGCCGCGGCCGCCGCGCGCTGCGCGTGGCGCTGGCGGACCTTGCCGATGGGCGATGAATTGACCCTGACGCGGTTCGAGACCCTGGCCATGGCCTACGGTGGCGATCTGGCGCGCTGGCCGAACGCTGAACGCGCCCTGGCGGAGGCGGTCATCGCCGCCCACCCGCGGGAGACCGGGCGGCTGCTCGAGGCGGCGCGTTCCCTGGACACCATCCTGAGCGCCGCGCCCGCGGAGGCGCCCAGTTCCACGCTGCTCCGTTCGATCATTCGCGACGCGACGACCGCACCGGCGCCGGCGCGGTTTTGGCGATGGCTGATGGGGTTGGGTCTGGGTGCTGGCCTGGCTGGGGCCGCGGCGGCGGGCGTCGCCGCCGGCCTCGTGATTGCGCCGATGGCCGTGGCGCCTCGGCCGCCGGCGGCCAGCGCCGATCCGATCGCCCAGGCTTCCACGCTGCTGAGCGATGCTCCAGATCTGGCGGACGGCTGAATGAGCCCCCGCTGGCGCGTCGCCGCCCTGATCGCCTCGCTGACGCTGAATGTTTTTTTGGTCGGCGCGGGCGCGGGGATGATCGCGCTTGGCGCGCGCGCTGCTCATGAGCGGCCGGCAGCCCCGCTTCGCCGCGCCGCCATGACCCTTTCGCCCGCGTATCGAGAAGCCTTTCTTGGGCTGCTGCGAGGCGAGGCGCGCAGCGTGCACGTCGCGGTGCTTCAAGCCCGGGGCTTGCGACGCGCCGCCTGGGAAAGCCTGGCCTCCGCCAATTTCGATCCAAACTCCGCCGCGGCCAGCCTGCGCCAAGCGCGGCATATGGATGCGCAGTCGCGCGGCCAGCTCGAAGATGCCGTCATCGCTTTCGCCGCCGCCATTCCGCCCAGCCAGAGAGCCAGCCTCGGGCGCGTGATGAGTCGGGCGGTCCGCCCTGCCGGGGGCGCCACGGGAACACATGCCCATTTCGTTCAAGCAAGCAGGCCGACCAAGGCGGGTTGACGAAATAGGTACTCTGTCCCCGTGTTGGCGGCGGGCGACGCGCTGCCGTTTAAGCGGCCACCGATCCGCCGGAGGCCAGCATTTCCTGGCGCACCGGCAGCACGAAACTGGCGGTGGTGCCTTGTCCAGGCAGGCTTTCGAGGATCAGGGCGCCGCCGTGCAGCTCAATCAGTGATTTGCTAAGGGCGAGGCCCAGCCCCGTGCCCTGCCGCGTCTTGGCGTGCTGGTTTTCGACCTGCTCGAAAGGCCGCGCGATCCTGGACAGATCCTCTGGAGCGATGCCGATACCGGTGTCACTGACCAAAATCCGCACTCTCTGGCCCTGGGCGTCGGCGCCCAGCTGTGCGCGGATGGCGACCGAGCCGCCCTTGGGAGTGAACTTGATGGCGTTGGAGAGCAGGTTCAGCAGCACCTGCTTGATGGCGCGGTAATCACCGTCGATCTCGGGGAGCGCCGGCAGATCGATGATCAGCGCCAAGCCAGCGGCCTCGGCGCGATGGCGCACCAGGCGAGCGGCGTCTTCGACCAGTTCCTCGACGGCCACCGGTTCGAAGCGCAGGTTCAGCTTGCCCGCCTCGATCTTCGACATGTCGAGAATATCGTTGATCAGGGCCAACAGGTGGCCGCCGGAGGTCAGGATGTCGCTGGCGTACTCGACGTAGCGCCGATCGCCCAACGGCCCGTACATCTCAGCCAGCATGATCTCCGAAAATCCGTTGATGGCATTGAGCGGCGTTCGCAGTTCGTGGCTCATGTTGGCCAGAAATTCGCTCTTCGCCCGGTTGGCGGTCTCGGCACGCATCTTTTCCAGGCCGTACTTTTCAGCCAGCTCGGCCGACTCGGCCTGGCTGCGCCCCAACTTGACGACGGCGGCGCGCAACTGCTCCTCGTTCAGCCGTCGGCCTTCCTGCTGGGCCTTGGCAGCGGAAATGTCGGCGGCGGTGAGCACCCGTCCGCCATCGGATGTGTGTCGCTCGGCGATATGAATCCAGCGCCCGTCGTTCAGCTGGGCTTCCATCGCCCCGGTTTCGCCCTCGGCCGCCGGCTCTTCGCGGGCGATGGCCAGACGCATGAACGGTTCAAGCCGGTCACGGGGCGTCCCCGGTCGCAGGATCGCTTCGTCGAGGGCGTAGAACTCACGGAAGTTGCGGTTGTATAGGATCAGGCGCCCGGCCGCATCCCACAGGGCGAAAGCTTCCGGCACGCTCTCGATGGCGTCACGCAGCCGCCGTTCGGCCGCCTGGGCGCGAGTCTGGGCCAGACGTTCGTCGGAGACATCGAGAGCCACCCCGGTGATCCGCGAAAACCCGCCCTCGCCGCGCGGACCAAAACCCTGGCCGCGAGCGTCGATCCACACGGCCGGGCCGCCGGCATCGGCCATGGCGCGAAAGGTGACATCGAACGCGCCCCACTGGGCGGCGCTCGTCAGGGCGGCCTGGACCCTGGAGCGATGTTCGGGCGCGACCCGTTCAATGACCGCCGCGCTGGGTGCGACGCCGCCTCCGCCCCAGCCGAGCATCACCCCGGTGACGTCGGACATGAAGATCTCGTCGGTGGTAATGTCCCACTCCCAGATTCCGCAGCGCGCCGCCTCCACGGCCAGGCGAAAACGCTCCTGGCTGTCGGCGAAGGCGAGTCTGGCGTTCCGGGCCGCCCGGTCCTGAATGATCAGGATCAGGCTGAGCGCACAGGCTATGGCCAGGGGGACCAACAGGGAGACCAGATCGTCGCGCAGTTCGCCGACGCTCGGGCCGGGGCCGCTGGCGGTCATTTGAAGCCGATGGGCGGCGAAGGCGGTATAGACAGCCAGCAGCAACAGAGCCGCGAGCACGGCGATCCGCACCGGCATGGCGCCGTCTGGCGCCTGGTGGTCGGCCACGCGCGCCGTCTTGCCAAAACGAAGGCCGCCCCTGGCCAAGCGCTGAGTTGCTCCCTTTCCGACGCGAAGGTTCGAGTCGGCAGCCAGCGAGGAATCTACGCGCCGCAAGCCGGCGCGTCACCCACCGTTTGGGGGCGATAAAGGGTTCAGGCGATCGCCTTGGCCGCCAATTCGAAGACGTTCTTGGAAAGGCCCTTGGTTTCCACGATCCGCTCGAGTTGCGCACGCATCAGGGCGGCGCGGCCGGGTTCATACCGGGACCAGGCGCCAAGCGGCTCGACCAGCCGCGAAGCTGCCGAAGGATTGAACGCATCGACGGCGAGAATCTGGTCGGCCAGAAAGGCGTAACCCACGCCGTTGGGGTCATGAAAGCGATTGGGGTTGTGGGCCGCGAAGGTCTGGACCAGGGCGCGCAGGCGATTGGGATTGCGTGGCTCGTAGGCCGCATGTCCGGTCAGCGCCTTGACGCGCTCCAGCGCCCCCTCCGACGGATCCCGCGCCTGCAGGGCGAACCACTTGTCGACGACCAGGGGGTCGTCTTTCCAGCGCTCGTAAAAGCTGGCCAGGGCTTTGTCGAAAGCCTCGCCGCCGATCAGCATCAGGGCGGTCAGACCGCCGATGGCGTCGGTCATGTTGGCGGCCGCCGCGAAGTGACCGCCGGCCCGTTCGACATTGAGCGGATGAGGGTCGGCGGCGAGCAGCTCGATGGCGGCGTTGCGCAGCGCCCTGCGGCCCGCCGATTGTGCGTCGGGCGAAAAGACCCCCGCATCCTGGAGGCCGCCGTGAAGGCGACGCAGGTCCGCCCCCAGATGCACCGCCATGCGCAGGCGAAGCGCCTGCCGGGCTTCGTGGATGGCGGCCGGGTCGGCCCGGGCGGCGATTACCGCCAGGTCCGATTCGCTGGGCAAAGCGATGAGCAGCGCCTTCAGCGCCGGCTCGGCTGACTGGTCGGCCAGCGAGCGTCCCATGGCCTCGGCGAAACGCTCTTCACCAACCTCGTCGATGCGTCCAGCCACGCGCCCAAGGATCAGGTCGCGGGCCAGAGTCTGGCCGGCCTCCCACCGATTGAACAGATCGCCGTCGGCGGCCAACAGCACGTAGGCGTCCTTGGGGGGCGCGTCGCTGGTCAGGTTCACCGGGGCGGAAAAGCCGCGCAGCGCCGAAACCACCGGGGGTGAAGCCACCCCCTCGAGCCGCAGCCGGTGCTCCGGCGTGTCGAAGACGATCACCTGCGTCTCACGCATCGCGCGGCCATCTTCATCGAGCAGGCCAAGGGCGACAGGGATCGGCAAGGGACGTTTCTCAGCCTGGCCGGGCGTCGGATCGGTGACCTGGGTCAGCACCAGATCGAGGGCTTTGGCCTCCTGGTCATAACGACTTTCCAACCCCACCCGCGGCGTGCCAGCCTGTTCGTACCAGCCGAAGAAGGCGGTCAGGTCGCGCCCCGAGACCTCGGCAAAGCAGGCGATGAACGCCTCCATGGTCGTCGCCTGGCCGTCCCAGCGGGTAAAATAGAGGTCCATGCCGGCCCTGAACTCCGCATCGCCGATCAGTATCTTCAGCATACGGATGACTTCGGCGCCCTTCTCATAGATCGTCGCAGTGTAAAAGTTGTCGATCTTCACGTAGCTCGACGGTCGCACGGGATGCGAAAGCGGCCCAGCGTCCTCAGAGAACTGCCTGGCGCGCAACATCTTGACGTCCTTGATCCGCTGCACGGCCTCGCCGCGCTGATCGGCGGAAAAGCTCTGGTCGCGGAACACCGTCAGCCCCTCCTTGAGGCACAGCTGGAACCAGTCGCGGCAGGTGATCCGATCGCCCGTCCAGTTGTGGAAATACTCGTGCGCCACCACGCTTTCGATGCGCTCGAAGTCCTGGTCGGTCGCGGTCTGCGGGTCGGCCAGCAGCAGCGATGAGTTGAAGATGTTGAGGCCCTTGTTCTCCATCGCCCCAAAGTTGAAGTCGCGCACCGCGACGATCATGAACAGATCGAGATCGTATTCCCTCCCGAACGCCTCTTCGTCCCAGCGCATGGCGCGTTTGAGACAGTCCATGGCGTAGGCGGCGCGCGGGGCCATGCCCGGATCGACATATATGCGCAAGGCGACGGCGCGGCCGTTGACGGTGACGATGGTGTCTTCCAGCACATCCAGTTCGCCGGCGACAAGGGCGAAGAGGTAGCAGGGCTTGGGAAAGGGATCGTTCCAGACGGCGAAGTGACGCCCCCCGCTCACCTCGCCGGTCTCGACCAGATTGCCGTTGGAGAGCAGCCGCTGGAAGCTTCTGGCCGCTTCGATGCGCACCGTGATGCGCGCCAGCACGTCGGGCCGGTCGGCAAACCAAGTGATCTTGCGGAAGCCCTCGGCCTCGCATTGGGTGCAGAACCGCCCCGCCGACATATAGAGGCCGTCCAGGGCGGTGTTGCCCTCCGGGTCGATCTCGACCTCGGTCTGCAGCACGAAACTATCGGGAACGTCGGAAATCGTCAGCCATTCGGCGTCGACCTGATAGTCCGATTCCGGCAGCGGCCGCCCGTCGATGGCCACGGAAATCGCCTTCAGCCGCTCGCCATTCAGTTTCAGCGCCTCGCCATGAGAGCCGTTGCGTCGCATGGCCAGGTTCGCCTTCACCCGCGTTGCCGCCGGCTGGAGATCAAAGTCCAGGCGGACCTCGTCGATCAGAAAAGCGGGTGGCCGATACTCGGCCAAGGCGATGGGCTGGGGGGTGTCCGTGCGCATGGCCGACCCCTCTAGCACCTCCGTGGCATCGATGGGGAGGGCCGGGGTTTCCGATTTTTGGGTTACTCCGCCGCGTGGGCGGCTGTGGGCCTGCCGCTGCCCGCACTGGGAATTTCCTCAAGATAGTTCTCGATCTTCACCGCTCGCCTGGCAAGGTCGCGCAAGGCTGGCGGCGCATCGTCGGGCGCCTCGGCGACCACCTTCAGCAGGCTGCGCATCAGCGCGCGCAGGGCCGGGGCCGAGACGATCAATCTCGCCTGGGCCTCAATGGTGCGGGGATCGCGGTCGTATTCCGCCCCCGGAACGCGCCACCCGCCCCAGTCGCCAATGTCGGTGACCACCACGGGAAAGGTGCCGGGAAAGGGGTGGTGCGCGCAGTCCTCGGCCGTCTGCCATTTGTTGCGCGCGCGCAGGAGCCGCCAGGTGTCGCCTTCCGCCGCGCCGTCGGCGACGTTCTCCTCGCCCTTCAGTTCGTGGCCGAGAAACGGGCGGCCAAGGCCGACGTCATAGGTGATCCGCACCGGCTCATCGAAACCCTTGGCCCAGATCGGCATGATCTTCTCGACGATGGCCCACACATCGACGCTTTCCACCCAGACCTTTTGGTGGCGCTGGAAAATCGCCTTGGCCATGACCATTCCTTTTCGAAAGAAAACCCGAGGGCAAATCGGCCCGGACCTATAGAAACCTGAAAACCTTGACGCGCGGTCAATCTTTCCCAGCCGCGAAAGACCGCTATCCTCTGATTTCGCCCGGCAGAGCCATTCTCTTGAGGCCCCTCAATGAATTTCGATTTTTCCGACGATCAGAAATTCCTCAAGTCAGAGGCGCGGAAGTTTCTCGAAGCGCGCTGCACGTCCGCCGTGGTCCGCGGCGTGCTCGATGATCCAGATCGCTCCTACGACCAGGACCTGTGGAAGGCCATCGCCGCCCAAGGCTGGCTGGGCGCCGCGATCGATGAGGCGCATGGCGGCCTGGGGCTGGGGCGGATCGAGCTTTGCGCCATCGCCGAGGAACTCGGCCGCTCGCTGGCGCCGATCCCGTTCGCCTCGACAGTCTATTTCGTCGCGGAGGCCCTGATGCTGGCGGGCTCGGAAGCGCAGAAGGCGCGCTGGCTGCCCAAGATCGCCGCCGGCGAAGTCATCGGCTGCTTCGCGACGGTGGAAAGGCCCGGCGTACTGACCGAGGCGGCCGTACAGGCCCGGGTCGAAGGCGGCAGGCTCACCGGCGTCAAACTGCCGGTCACCGACGGCGACATCGCCGATCTGGCCGTCGTTCTGGCCAAGTCGGGCGGCGCGAGCGGCCTTTACCTGGTCGAGCTGGCGGCGCCCGGCGTCGAGCGCGAAACCTTGCAGACCCTCGATCCGACCCGTAGCGCGGCCAAGCTCACCTTCAACGGCGCCGCGGCCGAGCCGTTGGGCGAAGCGGGCGATGGGATGAACCTCGCCGAGACGCTGCTCAACCGCGCCGCCGTTCTTCTGGCCTTCGAGCAGGTCGGAGGCGCTGACAAGGCCCTCGACATGGCCAAGGCCTATGCCCTCGAGCGCTACGCTTTCGGCCGCCCGATCGGCAGCTACCAGGCAATCAAGCACAAGCTCGCCGACATGTACGTCAAGAACGAGTTGGCCAGATCGAACGCCTACTACGGCGCCTGGGCGCTGAACGCGGGCGCCGCGGAACTGCCCGTGGCCGCCGCCGCCGCCCGGGTCGCGGCCTGTGACGCGTTCTGGTACGCGGCGAAGGAAAATCTGCAGACCCATGGCGGCATGGGTTACACCTGGGACGTCGACTGCCACCTCTACTACCGTCGCGCCCAGCAGCTCGGCCTCGTCGCCGGCGGCGCCAAGGCGTGGAAAGAGCGTCTGGTCAGCAGCCTCGAACGCCGCAACGTCGCTTAGGGACCCGCAAGGAAAACCGCCATGGATTTCAATGACACCCCCGAAGAAGCGGCCTATCGCGCGACCGCCCGCGCCTGGCTCGAGGCCAACGCGCCAAAGCGCTCGGGCGGCCGCGCCGAGAGCGACCTCGACGATCCTTCCAGCATGGACGCCTCGCGCGCCTGGCAGCGCAAGAAGGCCGAGGCCGGCTACGCCTGCATTACCTGGCCCAAAGAATGGGGCGGCGGCGGCGGGGCTCAGTGGCAGGCGGTGATTTTTGGCCAGGAGGAGAGCGGCTTCGACGCGCCTGCCAACCCCTTCACCATCGGCCTTGGCATGTGCGTGCCGACCGTGATGGCCGTGGGCAATCAGGCCGACAAGGAGCGCTTCGTGCGTCCCGCAGTGCGCGGCGACGAGATCTGGTGCCAGCTGTTCAGCGAACCGTCCGGCGGTTCGGACGTCGCGGCTGCGCGCACACGCGCGGTCAGGGACGGCGATCAGTGGGTGATCAACGGCCAGAAGGTGTGGACCAGCGGCGCCCACTATTCCGACTTCGGCCTGCTGCTGGCTCGCACGGACCCGGATGTACCCAAACACAAGGGCCTCACCATGTTTTGGATCGATATGAAGGCCCCTGGCGTCGAGGTCCGGCCGATCCACCAGATGTCAGGCGCGTCGAACTTCAACGAGGTCTATTTCACCGATCTTCGGATCAGCGACGCCCAGCGCATCGGCGAGGTCGGGGCCGGCTGGGGAACCAGCCTGGTGACGCTGATGAACGAGCGTCTGGCCATCGGCGGCGGCGGCGGGGCCAGCCACCGGCAGGTGCTCAAGCTCGCCCGCGAGATCTCGACCCTCACCGGCCTGGCGGCCAAGGATAACGGCCTTCGCGAAAAGATCGCCGACTGGTTCATCCAGGCCGAGGGCATAAAGTACACGCGCTACCGCACCCTCACCGCCCTCTCGCGAGGCCAGACGCCGGGGCCGGAAAGCTCGATCGGCAAGGTGGTCGGCGCGGCGCTCATGCAGGACATGGCCAACACCGCCCTCGAGCTGGAGGATCAGTTCGGGATCATCAGCGACCCGGCCAGCGCCCCGCTGTCCGGCGCCTTCCAGTCGGCGCTGATGGCCGCCCCCGGTCTGCGCATCGCCGGCGGCACCGACGAGATTTTGCGCAACATCATCGCCGAACGCGTTCTGGGCCTGCCCCAGGACGTGCGCCTCGACAAGAACGTCGCCTTCAAGGACATCCCGACCGGACGCTGATGGCTCGGCTTAACCTCTTCTAAAAAGCCGTCAGTGCATGGTGATCGCGGTTTAGACATCCGCACGGATCGATGGACACCTTGGGCCCCATTTCCGACCAGCGAGAACAGGTCGCCGCGCTGATCGCGCGCATCTGCGAGGAAATTCGCGGCCCGTTCGATGTCATCGCCGCCGCCGCCGATCGGCTGGCACGCCTGCGCCTGCCCCCCGAGGCGGGAGACGACCTGCAGGCGATCGGCTCGGCAGCCAGCAGCATGATCGCGCTCCTGGAAACCGCCGCCCAGCTCCAGCGCGCGGAACTGGGGCAACTGGTCCTGTCCCAGGAACCGCGGCTGGTCATCGAACTGATCGATGACATCGAGACCCGCTGGCGCGACCGTGCGCTGGCCGCCGGCGTCTGCCTGATCGTCGCCTATGACGGGGACCATGCCTGCGCCGCCCGGCTGGACGCAGCGCGCGTAGCGCAGGTGGTCGACGCTCTGATCGGACACGCCCTGGCCCATGTTCGCGCAGGGGTGGTCGAAGTCAGCGTCAAGACCCGCGTCGATGGCGACGCGGTATGCCTTCACTGTGCCGTGCGCGACAACAACACTGCCTATGCAGCGCCTTACCTCGCGGCGCTGTTCGCGGCCGACCTGGCCGACGGGGAGGTTGGGCGCCCAAGGGGGATGGGCCCGCGCCTGGAGCTGGCGCTGGCCGCACGCCTGGTCGAGGCCATGGGCGGGCGTCTGGGCGCGACCGCCAATGTCGGCGTCGGCGCGACCATGGCCTTCGAGATCGCCGTGCCGGCCGCTGGCCGCGTCGCCGCCGACAAGGGCGACCGCGCCAGGCCCAAGGTCGCCCACGTCCTGGTGGTCGACGACAACGCCACCAACCGCATGGTCGTCGAGGCCCTCTGCGAAATGTTCGACTGCACGACCGAAGCGGTGGTCGACGGCCAGGAGGCGCTGGAGGCCGCGCGCGTCGGCCGTTTCGATGTCATTCTGATGGATATCAAGATGCCGCGTATGGACGGCCTGACCGCCACACGCGAGATTCGCAAGCTGAAAGGGCCCGCCGGGCGCACCCCTATCGTCGCCCTGACCGCCAACGCCGACCCCGAGGATGTGCGTGAATACCTGGCCGTCGGCATGGTCGGGGTGGTCGAAAAACCGATCAAGCCCGAGCGTCTGCTCGAGGCGCTGGACGCCGCCCTCTCCGGCGCCAGCCCGTCCGCCATGGGAGAAGCCGCGGCGGCCTGAAGGTGGCGGGAAACCGGTATCTCCTCGTCTGAGACGGGGATTACTCTCAGCGCGCTCCGAAACCCGTCAACACCGTCTGGATGGTCTTGACGACGATGACCAGATCCAGCCAGGGCGACAGGTTCTTCAGGTAGAAGAAGTCGTACTGTAGCTTGATCCTGGCATCGTCGGCCCCGGCGACGTTGCCCTGGTTCACCTGCGCCCAGCCGCTGATCCCGGGCCGCACGATGTGGCGATAGCTATAGAACGGGGCTGCCTGCTCATAGGCCTGGGCCAGCTCCACCGCCTCCGGGCGCGGGCCGATCCAGCTCATCTCGCCGCGCACGATGTTCCAAGCCTGGGGCAGCTCGTCGATGCGGTATTTGCGCAGAAAACGCCCCACCGTCGTCACCCTGGGATCGTCCTCTCCGGTGAACCGCTCCCCGGGGCCGCCACCGTGGACCATGGTCCTCAATTTCAGGATTTTGAAGCGGCGGCCGCGATGGCCCATGCGCATCTGGCAAAACAACACCGGGCCGGGACTGGTCAGCTTCACCGCCGCGCCGGCGATCCCGAGCACGAGCAATATTACGGGAGAAAGCGCCAGGGCCGCGGCCGTATCGATCACGCGCTTAAACTTGCGATAGACGGCGGTGTGGACCCTGTAGGCCAGGGTGTTTTCCGAAAGACGCTCGATGTTCACTCGCCCTGTCAGCGATTCTGTCACCTGCTTGACGTCGAAAATCGGCAGGCCCTGCAGCGCGCAACGCGTAAGGAACGCCCGCCATTGCGGCGGATGGTCTTCCCTTAGATCGGCGACCACCCCGTCGGCGATGTGGATAAGGCGCGGCTCGCGAAGAGGCATCCAGGCCACATACTTCATCTGCGGCAGCGTTTCGACGCCCGGCGAGGGAACCACCGCCAGGCGCATCGGGCGATTCCTGACCACCGCATAGTGGATCAACAGGAACCAGGCCACGGTCAGGGCGGAGCAGACCAACAGCTGATAGCGCGAATACTCTATTCGGCCGAACACCAGCGTCGTCAGAAAAGCCGCGTAGGCGCCGGTGAACACCCACACCACGTAGGCGGCGGAGTTGACCCCGGGAAACGAGCGGATCTGCCGCAGCGCCAGAAAGCCCAGGACCATGGTCACCGATGCGCCCAGCAGCGTGACCAGGCTGGCTTCGTCAAATGGGCTGACGTCCCTGACCAGGCTGTGGGCCCAATGGGCCGCCGCGGTGGCCGCGACGCTGAACACCAGGCCAAGGCACAGTTGCACCCGCCCGTAACCCAAGGCGCCGGCCAGCCACGCCCTCAAACCTCGCCGCCTGGCCGTCCTTGCAAGGCCGAGCGGGATTATGCTCGCCTGGCGGGCGCCGGCGTCGCCGTCGATGACGCCGTGGCCCCGACGCCTGGAGGCAGACTCGATCTCAGCGTCCAGACTCATACGCTCGCCCTTACGCTGGCCATGCACGCCCAGCAAAGCTCAGCCGCACCATGGCCAGCACCTGGGTGAGAGTCCACAAAGATTGGACGCAAGCTCGGAATCTAGCCGACGCGGAACCGCAGGACGGGGCCGTCCCAGGCCTGGGTCGCGACATCGACTTCCTCGACCTTTGCAACCTGGGGATGGCCGCCTACCACCCGGCGCCAGAAGGCCAGGGCCGAAAGATTGCGCCGCGCGATGGCGGTTTCCCAGACACCGGGATACCGGCTGAAGATCTTCCGCGCGGTGGCGGTCCCGACGCCGCCGCGGCGATGCTTACGTACGATGAAGAACTCGGCCATGTTCCAGTCCACCGCCTCGCCGGTGTGCGAAGCCCCGTCCAAAAGGGCGAAACCCGCCAGCCTGCCGCCGGCCCTGATCAGCAATGGCACGCGGCCCTCATCGCGCCAGTAATCTTCCAGCGGCCAATCCCAGAACCGGCCGCTGTCCTCGAGCTCGCCCCGCTCCGTACCTGCCCAAAATTCCGAGAAGTCATGGACGTAGAGCTGTAGCAAATTGCCCAGCGCCTGAGCCTCGGCGCGCTTTGCGGGGGCCACATCGATGCACGCGGTCAATTGGCGCCTCCGCCAGTCATGGTGAAGGCCCATAGCTGATGTGCGAGAGCCACAGGCGCCGCAGAATCTTGGGATCGTCCGCGCCGGGTTTGGCCAGGTCGAAATAGGCGATGAAGCTCAGGCCCGTGTGCTCGGCCCGGCGCCAGACGACGCGGGCCCGGAACGCCAGGGCATTTTTCAGAACGATCAGAAACATCGGCTCGCCGAGCAGCTCCGATTCACCAAGGCGAATTCTCGCGCCGGTCAAAGACAGATCCAGGATGGTGCAGGGGGCGGTCATCTGGGAGGGCGAATGGACGACGACGCCGCTCAGCAGGACCCGCCGGCGCGGTTCCGCCCGCGGCCGCATGGGTGTCTCATCAGGACCCTGCGCAGCCATGCCGCTCATATACCATGCGCCGCCATTTTCCCCTGGCGCCGCTTCAGGGGCGTGACGGTGAAATGGATGGGGCCGTCTTCCCAAGTCCTGGCCTTTGAGCAACTGTGCGCTGCGCCAGCAAGAGGTGACCCATGGCCGATGACGCCGCCGCCGGACTTCGCCCCGAGATTCAGGTCATCGCCCTTTGGCCGCAGCCTCCTTTCGAGCCCGCCGCCGACGTTCCGCCGGAGTCCATTTTCCAGGCGCCAGGCGGCGGGGGCCCGGAGACCAGCATGCTGCGCAATGTCTGCGTCCCGTCGCTGAGCGTGTTCCTCCCCGATCCAGCCAAGGCCAATGGCGTCGGGGTGATCATCGCGCCGGGCGGCGGCTGGCGCATTCTCGCCTGGCAGCATGAGGGCCTCGATCTGGCCGACTGGCTGACGGCCAGGGGCTACGCGGCCTTCGTGCTCAAGTATCGGCTCAAGGCAACCCCGGCGGACCCGGCGAAATTCGCCAGCCTGTTGGCGCAGATGAGCGCGCGATCTTGGGACGGAATCTCCGGCGCCAAGGCGCCGCGTTCGATGACGCAACTCGGCGACGAGCCGATCCGCGCGGCGCGCGAGATGGCCGCCGACGACGGCCGCAGGTCCCTGGAGATCGTTCGCGAGCGCGGCGATGAGTGGGGCGTTCGACCCGACCGCATCGGCATGGTGGGCTTTTCCGCTGGGGCCTTCCTCGCCGCCGATGTGGCCATGGCCCCGGGCGGGCCGCCGCTGGCCTTCGTCGCGCCGATCTATGGCGGCGAGACCCGCGGCGCGCCGGTTCCGCCCGATGCGCCGCCGCTGTTCACTGTCATCGCCGCCGACGACCGCATGTTGTTCAAGGTCGTCGAGGGCCTCTATGCCGACTGGTCCAACGCCGACCGGCCCGCCGAGTTGCACATCTTCGCCAGGGGCGGCCACGGCTTCGGCATGGCCCGCCAGCAGCGCCCCGTCGACCGCTGGATCGACCTCTTCGCCGACTGGCTGGCCGACCAGGGTTTCTAGCGAGCCAAACGAAGGCGAGAGCGGCCCCTTATGCGTGCGCCTTCAGGCAGGCGTTCATGTCATCGAGCACCGGGGCCTTGCCGCGGAACAGCCGCGAAAAGGCCAGGAGCGTGCCGGGGTGATCGGGACCCGACGAGCGCACCACGATGGCTCATCGGTCGAGACGCCCTCACCGAGACGCGGCGCCTTCGGCGCGCAGATCGATCATCGCGCGCAGTTGCCTGACCAGCCTTTCCGGGGACGTCGGCTTTGGGCAGCAGACCAGGGTCGGCAGGCGGCCGGACAGCCTCTCGGGGAGCGGCCGCCCCGAGTGCAGGATCACGTGCACGTGGCGATCGAGCAGATGTTCGGCCGCCGGAGTCACTTCACCATCGGCCAGGTGCAGATCCAGGATGGCGGCGGTGGGCAGCGCCTGCCCGGCGAGCAGATCGAAAATTTCCTCGACGCTGGCGCAAGGTCCGACAACCTCTCCATGAGCGTCCTCGATGCCGGCGGCGATCGCGTAGGCGATGAACGGCTCGTCATCGGCGACCAGGACGCGGACATCGTGCAGCACCGGCGATCTCCACCCCAGGCAGGTACAAGGCTAGGCGAGGGCCAGGTGTTCCACGGGCGAGCTGATTTTTATCTTCAGGCCGTCGCGTCATAGCTGAGATCGCGCGCGTTCTTCGGCTGGTCGTCGGGCGAGCCGGGTGGGTCTTTGGCGAACTCACCCGCACAATTCCCAGAACATCACGGGAAGACACCCAGCTCTTGGCCCTGGCGCCGCCTGTCAGACTCGAACTGACGACCCCCGCATTACGAATGCGGTGCTCTACCGGCTGAGCTAAGGCGGCATTCAGCCGATCCCTAGCCTGCCTTCCCTCTTCCGCCAAGGGCCTGGGACGCCCCCGCCCAGGGGTTGCTGCGTGGCCGCACGCGCGCAATAGGCCTGGCCGCGCGGACCGGCGCACCCCCGGATATGGAATACGCTTGGCCCAAACCGGACGATGGCCATGCCGGCGAGGATGCACAGCACGCAAAACGAGATCATCGCCCAATAGCCGGAGCTCATCAGCCCCCGGCGGCCATATTCGGCCGCATCGCGGCTGGGAGCGAGCTCGGCGGGATCGGGCAGGGCGGTCATCGGGACCTTGAGATTTGCGCCCAAGGGGGGTCGGCGGCGCGATTGCCGCCAAGCCTCACCGGACGATCAGCTCTAGCAGGGCTTGTTCGGTCGGCGAAGAGGCCGCGACAACCTCGGCCAGGGTCGCCCCGGCAAGCGGCCGTGCCACCGCCTCCGACAGGCAGTAGGCGCGCAGGTTCGGAGCCGGCGCGCGCGCCAGGATTTCGCCCAGAGCGCGGGCCGCCTTGGGCGAATGCAGCAACACGCCGTCCAGGCTGGGAATCCGCGCCAGCACCGTCTGCGGCACAGGCCCCGGCGTGCTTTCGTAGAGCGCCAGGACGCGGGCCTCGATCCCCCGCCGCGCCAGGTCGCCCGCAAGGTCTCCGGCCGGCTCCGCGGCGGCGGGATGCAACACGAAGCCGCGGAACTGTGGCCGGCGCTCGGCGATGGCGGCCGCAAGGGCGCTCACGGCGCCGGCGGCCGAATGCACCATGACGAACCCCGCCTTGCTGGCCGCGGCCGCGGTCGTCGCGCCGACCGTGAACACCGGCAGGCGCCGCTCGGCGGAAGCCCGCGCAAAGGCGCGCGCCGCATTGGCGCTGGTGAAGGCGATCGCGCCGACCCCCGTCAGGTCTATCTCGCAAACCGGCAAGGCCCGCAGCTCCAGCAACGGCGCGATGAGCGGCTCTAACCCCATCGCCCACAGCCTGGCGCCCGTCTCCTGCGCCCCCGGGGCCGAACGCGTGACCCAGATCGTCCGCTTTGTCGCCAGTTGCGCCCCCTCCACCACCGGCTGTGCCGGCGGTCCCCCTCCCCCGAAAAAGGACGGGG
>DATCCB010000107.1:0-24115 GCA_036511515.1 Caulobacteraceae bacterium
CAGTTCAGCTGTCCGCCATTGTACCGTCCGATCGCCTCGCCAATCCGCGCCATCCTCACCTCCGCATGCATCCGATCCGCTCCGGCTAAACCGGACAAATCGTCTGCTACGAAAACCGGACATATCGTGTGCTACCTACAATGAACCAAGGCTGACCTTGCATGCGCCTCTGATCGGGGTAAGCTGTGCAGCGCGCGCCTCGGAGCGCGTCCCGGTCCGCGGAAAGGGTCCAAGGCCCTCCGAAGAGTTGAACTAGACATAGCCTGATCCTTCTTTCAGCCCGTCATGCGGACCCCGGGCGTCTCGAGAGGAGGTTCCCAATGTCCCGATCCCTGCCCGCGCGTCCCGACCTTCGTCGATTGAGCGATGACGCCCGCGCTCTTCAGCGTGCCTGTCGCACCGGCCACGCGCGGGCCCTCGAACGTCTGCGCGCCTTCGCTCCCGGCCTGGCTGCCGACGTCCTGCCGCTCGCCAAGGCCCAGTTCGTCCTCGCCCGCGAATATGGGTTTTCCAGCTGGGCCAGGCTGAGAGCCGCAGCAACGGCGAAGGCAGCGGCCGTGCGCGCCGAGAACGCCCGCGTTCCGCAGCTGGCGGCGCTCTGGTTCGGACTGGCACGCGCAGGCGACCTGCCGGGCCTGATGATCTCCATGGCGGTGAAGAAGCGCCAGCTTGAGGCGGCGCGGGGGCTGATGCGGGCCGACACCGGGGCCTACCAGGCTTTCGTCCAGGCGATCCTCGCCGGCCTGTCGGACCGCCGGCCGCGGGTGCGGTTCGAATGCGCCCATGCGCTCGACCAGTTCGGCGACGCGCGCTGCGTCGGCCCGCTGGCGGCCCTGATGGACGTCAAGGTCCCGCGCGTGCGCTGGATGGCCATGCACGCACTTTCCTGTCACGCCTGCGGCGAGGACACCGTCTCGCTCGATCCGGCGATCGCGGCGCGCATTGCCAGGGCGGCGATGGAGGACGCGAGCCCGCGGGTGCGGCGCAACGCCGCCGTAGCCCTGGGTCTGGCCGCGGCCCCCGCTTCGGCGCCTATCCTGCGGGAACTTCTCGCCCGCGAAGCCGACCCGAAGCTGCGTCGCATGGCGCAATGGGCGGTGGAGCAATGTGAGGCGGCCGCCGGGTGAAGGAGACGAAGGGGTTCGCAATCCGGTTGACGGTCGCTGTGTCAGGGTATACCTGACAGCAAGGCCAGACCTGAAACACCGGAGTTTCCCATGCCCGAGGTCGAGCTTTCGGCCCCCCCGCCTCTGCCGCAGTATCGTCGGCCGGAGAAGGTGTTCTGTTCGTTCTGCCTGAAGTCGCAGGACGATGTGAAGAAGATGGTCGCCGGGCCGGCCAACATCTTCATCTGCGACGAATGCATCCATCTTTGCGTCGAATACACCGAGGGCCGCACGCCTGACCGATCGGGCTATGTGCCGCCGAGCGAGCTCCCGACCGAGCGCCTGTTGGCGCAGCTGAAGCCGGTGGAAGAGACCATGCAGGGCAAGGGGAGCCAGCTTCAGTGGCTGGTCGATACCCTTCGCGCGCGGGAGGTCACGTGGGCGGCCATCGGCGCGGCGCTCGGCGTCTCGCGCCAGTCGGCGTGGGAACGCTTCGCGGCGGCCGCCGACAAGGATTAGGCGCGTGGACGACCGGCCCAAGGCGGGCGAAGTCATCCAGGGCCGGACCTTCTCAGAAGCAGCCTGGGAAGACATCGATCTGGCCGAGGCGGTGCTGGTCGATTGCACCATAGTGGCGACGGCATTTGGCGCAGCCTCGCTCACTGGCGCGCGTCTTAGCCATTGCCGCCTGACGCGCTGCCGCTTTTCCCACGCCGACCTGCGCGAAGCCGTCTTCGAGGATTGCGTGTTCGCCGATCCAGAGACGCAGCAGGGGGTCAGCCTGGCGTTCTGCCGCCTCGACGAGGCGCGGTTTGCCCGGTGCGACCTGACCCACGCACGCTTCGAGGCGGCCGATCTCTATGGCGCGAACTTCGAAGATTGCAATCTGCTGGGATCGCGGTTTCCCCGGGCGAGCTTTCATCGCGCATTCGGAGGCAAGGTCGTGCGCACGGCCGCCCGTTTCGCGCGGTGCAATTTCGAACTGGCCGATCTGTCTCAGGTCCGCCTGCCAGGATGTGAACTGGCGGGGAGCCGGTTTCGCGAGGCCGACCTCAGCGGGGCGGATCTCCAGGGCGCCGACCTTTCGAACTGCGACCTGTTCGGCGCGATCCTGGACGGCGCCAAGATGGCCGGCGTTGATCTGCGCGGAGCGGAGGTCAGCGGCCTCGATCTGCGGCGCCTGGCGAGCTACGCAAATCTGAAGATCGATCCCGACCAGCAGTATCGGCTGCTGGACGCCATGGGCGTGGATGTCCAGATCGGCTGATGGTGTGCAGTGCGCCGGCGCCGCATTGACCGCGTGTTCAAGCTTCACCTAGGGTCCGCGCCTTCAATCGCCCAGGCAAAGTTAAGTCCGCAATGCCCCAGATCCTCGTCGAGGACCTGTCGAAGACCTATCGCGTGGCGGAGCGCGATCCCGGGGCGTTGGGCGCCGTCAAAGGATTGTTTCATCGCCGCTGGCGAACCGTCGAGGCGTTGAAGAACGTCAGCTTCACCCTCGAGCGCGGCGAACTCGTCGGACTGATCGGTCCCAACGGCGCTGGCAAGTCGACAACAATCAAGATCCTGTCGGGCATTCTGCGGCCAAGCGGCGGCCGCTGCGAAATCGATGGCCTGGTTCCCTGGCGCGAGCGGGTGCGCCATGTGGCCCGGATAGGGGTCGTCTTTGGCCAGCGCACCCAGCTGTGGTGGGACCTCCCGGTGATCGAGGGCTTCGATCTGCTGCGCGACATCTATCGCGTGCCGGACGATCGCTATCGGCGCACGCGTGACGAACTGGTCGCACTGCTGCGGCTGGGGCCTCTTCTCGACCAGCCGGTCCGGCAGCTGTCGCTCGGCCAGCGGATGCGCTGTGAGATCGTCGCGGCCATGCTGCATGAGCCGACAATCCTGTTCCTCGACGAGCCGACCATCGGCCTGGACGCCCCGTCGAAACTGGCGGTGCGGGGCTTTGTCGAGCGGCTCAACCGCGAACGCGGCGTCAGCGTCATCCTGACCACCCACGACATGCATGACATCGAGGCTCTGGCCCAGCGTGTGATCGTCATCGGCAATGGGACCATCCTCGCCGACAGCCCCTTCGAAATCCTGCGCGCCGGAGTGCTGGCCGAACGGCGCGTGGTGGTGGACTTCGCCGGAGAAGCCCCGGCGCTCGACTGGCCCGGCGTCAGCGTGCGCCGACGCGAGGGACGCACCCTGGAGTTGGCCATCGATCCGGCGATCGTCACCGCCCCCGACCTCATCGGCCGCCTCGCCGCCGATCATGCGGTCGAGGACATCCATGTCGAGCGGCCGCTGATCGAAGAGGTCATCGCCCGCCTCTACGACCTCCACGGCGCCACGGAGGCGTGAGGCATGTCCCCCGCGCTTGGTCCCTATCTCGCGGTTTTCGCGGCGCGGTTTCAGCTGGTCCTGCAGTATCGGGCGGCGGCCATGGCCGGTTTCGCCACCCAATGCTGGTGGGGAGCGCTGAAGATCATGATCTACGCGGCGTTCTTCGCCGGAGCCTCGGGGCCTCAGCCGATCAGTTTTGCGCACACGGTGACCTACACCTGGCTGGGCCAGGGGTTTCTGGCCTTCCTGCCGTGGAATGCCGATCCCGAGATCTCGGAGATGGTCCGCTCCGGCGCGGTGGCCTACGAGCGCTTGCGGCCGGTGGACACCTATGCCTGGTGGTTCGCCCGCGCCATGGCCTGGAGCGTGGCGCGCGTGGCGCCGCGGGCGGCGTTGATGTTCGTCCTGGCGGCGCTGATCCTGCCGGTCGTCGGCCTTGGGCCATGGAGCCTTCACCTTCCAGCCAGCCCGGGTGCGGCAATGCTGTTCGCGGTGTCGATGGCCGGGGTCGCCCTGGTGTCGGCGGCGATGACGGTGCTGCTCGATATCGTTGTCGCCGCCACGCTGACCGATCGGGGGGCCAACATCCTGGCGTCGGCCTTCGTCAATGTGTTTTCGGGCGCGATCATCCCATTGGCTTTGTTTCCGCAATGGATGATTCCCGGCCTGCGCCTCTCGCCATTCGCGGGCCTCGTCGATACGCCGTTTCGCATCTGGTTTGGGGAGCTGGCGGGGGCCCCGGCCCTTGGCGCCATCGCGCTTCAGCTGTTCTGGGCGCTGGCCCTGGCCGGCCTGGGCTGGCTGTGGCTTGGCCGGACGATGAACCGGCTGCAGGTTCAGGGGGGCTAGATGTTTCATGCCCTGCGCCTTTATCGACACTACGCCGCCGCCTCGATCCGCGCCCAGGCGCAGTACCCGGCTTCGCTGGCCATGCTTACCTTTGGCCAGTTTCTCGGGGCGCTTACCGAGTTCATCGCCATCTGGGCCCTGTTCGCGCGCTTTGGCCGCATTCAGGGCTGGCGGTTCGGCGAGGTGGCGATCTTTTATGGCGTGGTCAACGTCGCCTTCGCAGTCGCCGACGCGATCACGCGCGGGTTCGACATCTTCGGGCCTGAGTTCGTCAAGACCGGCGCCTTCGATCGTCTCCTCTTGCGACCGCGCGCCACGGCCTTCCAGTTGCTCGGCCATGAGTTGCGCCTGACCCGCATCGGCCGGCTGATCCAGGGGATCATCGTGTTTTGCATCGGTGTTGCGTCGACGCCGTTGCACTGGGACCTGGGTTCAGCAGCGTTGATCGCCTGGGCCCTCGCCGGTGGAACGGCGCTGTTTTCCGGCCTTCTGGTTCTGCAGGCGACGCTGGCCTTCTGGACTGTGGAGAGCCTGGAGATCGCCAACATTCTGACCTACGGCGGCGTTCAGGCCGGGGAGTATCCGCTTGGCGTCTACGCCGCATGGTTTCGCGACCTGCTGATCTTCGTCGTGCCGATTGGCTGCGTCGCCTATTTTCCCGTTGTCGCCTTGCTCGGCCGCCATGACCCATTGGGCGCGCCCGACTGGTTCCTGCCGGTGAGCCCGGTCCTTGGCCTCGTCTTCTTGGCCGTTTCGCTCTGGGTGTGGGGATTTGGCGTGCGGCGCT
This sequence comes from Caulobacteraceae bacterium, assembly GCA_036511515.1. Taxonomy (GTDB): domain Bacteria; phylum Pseudomonadota; class Alphaproteobacteria; order Caulobacterales; family Caulobacteraceae; genus Acaudatibacter. The sequence goes on from DATCCB010000107.1 coordinate 5,077, forward strand.
ATGCTTCGAGCGGGAGCTGAAGGAAGAAAAGCGCATGGGCCTCGGCGAACGCCTGCGACGGGAATGGCGGTTCCTGAGCGGGCTTGTACGCACCTTGGCCCGGGTCCAATCGATCAAGGCCGCATCGCCCTGGCTGATCTGCGATGATCTGGAGGCTGCGGTCGATCGTTGGCGCGGCCGGCCGGCGATCAGCTTCGAGGGCCATCCCCTCACCTACGGCCAACTCGACGAGATGGCCAATCGCTTCGCCCATTGGGCCTACGGCGAGGGGATATACCGTGGGCAGACGGTGGCGCTTCTGGCGGCCAATTCGCCCGAATATCTGGCGGTCTGGTTCGGCCTGAGCAAGGTTGGGGTGACCACGGCCCTGATCAACAATCATCTGGCGGCAGAGGCGTTGGCCCACTGCCTGAACATCTCCGGGGCCCGGCATTGTCTTGTCGATGCGCAGACCGCCGCGTCGTTCGAGGCGGCGCGATCATTGCTGGCGCAGCCAATGGAAGAATGGACCCTGGCGCCCGCCCATGCAGGCCAGCGCAGTCTCCAGCAGGCCATGAAGGGACTTAGCGTACTGCGACCGAACCGCGCCCTGCGCGCCGGAGCCACCGCGCGGGAAACCGCGATGCTGATCTACACCAGCGGCACCACGGGCCTGCCCAAGGCAGCGCGGGTCACCCATATGCGCGCCCAGCTCTACATGCGGGGCTTCGCCGGTGCGACGGGCGCCCGGCCTGACGACCGGGTTCTGGTCACCTTGCCGCTCTATCACGCAACCGGCGGCCTGTGCGCGGTGGGAGCGGCACTGCTCAACGGCGCCTGCGTCATCGTCCAGCGCCACTTTTCCGCCAGCCATTTCTGGGCCGAAGTCGCCGCAGAGAAAGCGACCATGTTCGTCTACATCGGCGAGCTGTGCCGCTACCTGGTCAATCAAACGCCCAGCGACGCCGAACGGGGTCATCCCCTGCGGCTCGCCTTCGGCAACGGCCTTGGGCCGGACGTGTGGGCCACTCTGGAGAAGAGGTTCGCTATTCCGCGCGTGCTTGAGTTCTACGGCTCGACGGAAGGCAACGTTTCGCTGTTCAACTTCGACGGAAACCCAGGCGCGATCGGACGCGTGCCAAGATACCTGCTTGGCCTGTTCAATGTCCGCCTGGTCCGCTTCGATGTCGAGACGGGGGCCGAGGTCCGCGGCGCCGGCGGGTTCTGCATCGAAGCGGGGCCCAACGAGGTCGGGGAGTGTCTGGGGCGCATCGATGCCGACGCGCGCACCGCCTACACCGGCTATGCCGACCGGAGCGCCAGCGAAAAGAAGATCCTGCGCGATGTCTTCACGCGCGGCGACGCGTGGTTCCGGACTGGCGATCTCTTGCGCAAGGACCGCGACGGATATTTCTTTTTCGTCGATCGGGTTGGCGACACCTTTCGGTGGAAGGGTGAAAATGTCTCGACGACCGAAGTGGCCGATACCCTGCTCACCGCGCCCGGAGTGCTCGAGGTCAACGTCTATGGCGTTATCGTCCCGGGCCACGATGGCCGGGCGGGGATGGCGGCCATGGTGGTCGGCAAGGCATTCGACCTGGACGCTTTCAGCGCTCACGTCGCGCGTCGATTGCCGGCCTATTCTCAGCCGGTATTTTTGCGCCTGCTGAAGCGGCTCGAGACCACGGGCACCTTCAAGGTGCGCAAGCTCGACCTTCAAGCGGACGGATTCGATCCGGCCCGGACGCAAGATCCCCTGTTCGTGCATCAACCCGGCGGGGGTTTCCGGGCGATCACCAACGCGGTTCATGCGCAGATAGTCGCCGGCGAAATCCGATTATGACACCGTGCGCTCGGCGAAAGAAAGGACTTTACAAACCAGAGTAATTCTATCTATGAAGCCATTGAGCTAACCCGAGGAGGACTTCGTGACCGATCAGTTGAAAACCATCCAGGACGATATCGCCTTTCTGAAGAACCTGGCGCAGGATGGGGGCGCTCCGGCAACGCTCGGAGGATCGATCATGGTCGCCGCCGGGTTGATTTTTGGGGCCGCGAGCCTGGGCCACTGGCTGGTGCAGACCGGGCGCATCGCTGCGTCGCCTTGGGCCTATTTCGGAATCTGGATCGGAGCGACCGCCCTGTTCATGGTTGTGCTTTCGGCTCTCAAGCGCCGCGCCGCCGGGGTCAAGGCCGGTGGGGCCAGGGCCGCCGGCATCGCCTGGGCCGGCGTCGGCTGCACGATTTTTGCTCTCTGGGGCTCTGTCGCGATCGTCGCCTGGCGCGCGCAGAGCACCCTGCCCGCACTGTTGCTTCCATCGATCATCCTGGCGCTCTATGGCCTTGGCTGGATGGTCGGCGCGGCGGTTTCCGGCAAGCGCTGGATCTGGCTGACCTCGCTCGCCTCCTATCTGATGGCCCTGGTCCTGGCCTGGGTCAGCATGACGGCGGATGTGATGCTGATCTTCGCCGCCACCCTGGCCGTGCTCGCCGTCGCGCCCGGCATCGCCCTCATGCGCCAGACGCGCGGCGCCTAAGGCCAGCGGCCATGGACGCCTTCAGCATCGAGGCCATCGACGAGGTCATCCATGGACGCCTGCGCCTGGGCGTCATGGCCTACCTGGCCAGCCGGGAAAGGGCCGATTTCGGCGAGCTCAAGGATCGGCTCAACGCCTCCGATGGCAATCTTTCGGTTCATCTGCGCAAGCTCGAGGAGGCGGGGTACGTCGGCATCGACAAGAGCTTCGTCGATCGAAAGCCCCTGACCCGCGTCCGGCTGACGCAAGCGGGACGCACGGCCTTCGTCCGCTATCTCGACGCCATCGCCAAGCTGGTCGGGGAAACCGGTTAGCACACACCCCGCCCACCATTTGGAGTCACCCGCCATGCAAACCCTCTCGCACGTCGTCATCGGCATGGCCGCCGCGGCGGCCTTGCTGGCTGGCGCCGCGCCGGCCGCCGCCGCTCCGCCGCCGGCAACCGCCGCGTCGACCAGGCTGTTCGCCGACAGCCAGCTCGTGGTCGGCGATCGCTTCAGCGATGAGGTGATCGGTAACGGGCCCGATCTGATTTTCGTGCCTGGCCTGGCTTCGTCGCGCGAGACCTGGCGGGTGACAGCGCAGCGCCTGCGAGGACGCTTCCGGCTGCATCTGATCCAGATTGCGGGCTTCGCTGGGGAGCCGGCCAGAGCCAACGCAGCCGGCCCCGTGCTCGCTCCTTCGGCCGAGGCCCTCGACGCCTACATCGTCGCCCATCACCTCGCGCCGGCGGTGCTGATCGGTCATTCGCTGGGCGGAACCATCGCGCTCTATCTGGCCGAGCATCATCCCGAGCATTTGAAGAAGGTGCTGATCGTCGACGCCCTTCCCTTCTTCGCGGTGACCATGATGGGCCCCGCCGCCACGGCCGCGAACGTCAGTCCGATGGCCGAAAGCCTTCGCGCGGGACCCGCGATGGCTCCGGATGCGCAGAGCAAAATGATCGCCGGTATGGTCACCGGTCCGGCGGACCGCGACCGGGTGACGGGGTGGTCCCGGGCCAGCAACTACTCGGTAGTGGCCGCGGCGTTGGCTGACGACCTGGAGCTCGACCTGAGAGCGGGACTAGCCGCCACCTCCACGCCGATCACGGTTCTCTATCCAGACAATCTCGCCGTCGGCATGCCCGCGGGCGCCGCCGACCGATTCTACGGCGCCGCCTTCGCACATCTGCCGAACAAAACCTTGAAACGCGTCGACCACTCCCTGCACTTCATCATGCTCGACCAGCCTGAGGTTTTCGCCGCCGACCTGGACGAATTCCTGGCCCATTGAAAGTCGTCATCCCCATAGATGGACGGCAGGTTGTATATCTCCGCCCATGGCCGACGACCTCGCCCCGCCGCTGACCGGGGCCGCCCTGATCAAGGATCAGGTGCGGCGGCTGCCCGATTCGCCGGGAGTTTATCGGATGTTCGGCGCCGATGGCGAGGCGCTCTACGTCGGCAAGGCGCGATCGCTGAAAAAGCGCGTCGTCCAGTACGCGCAGGGGCGTTTTCATACCCAGCGCATCGCCCTGATGGTCGATCTGACCCGAGCCATGGAGTTCACCACCACAAGAACCGAGACCGACGCCCTGCTGCTCGAGATCAATCTGATCAAGCAGCTCAAGCCGCGGTTCAACGTCCTTTTGCGCGACGACAAGAGCTTTCCCGAGATCGTCATCCGCCGCGAACATCCAGCCGCCCAGTTGCGCAAGCATCGGGGCGCCCATGCGATAAAGGGCGACTATTTCGGCCCGTTCGCCAGCGCCTGGGCGGTGAACCGGACGCTGAACACTCTGCAGAAGGCCTTCCTGCTCCGCTCCTGTTCCGACAGCGTGTATGAGAGCCGGACGCGGCCGTGCATGCTCCATCAGATCCACCGCTGCAGCGCGCCGTGCACGGGCCTGATAAACCTGGACGACTATGGCGAGCTGGTCCGCCAGGCCGAGGGTTTCCTGCGCGGTCGCAGCCGCTCGGTGATGGCGCGGATGTCGTCGGACATGCAGGACGCCTCCGACGCCATGGACTTCGAACGCGCCGCTCGCCTGCGCGACCGCATCCGGGCCCTCTCATCCATCGCCCAGGAAACCCAGATCAATCCGGAGACGGTCGATGAGGCGGATGTCTTCGCTCTGCATGCGGACGGCGGCCAGGCTTGCGTTCAGGTGTTTTTCTTCCGCGCCGGCCAGAACTGGGGCAACCGGGCCTATTTCCCCCGTGTCGACCGCACCGATGAAGATGCCGAGATCATGGCCGCGTTCCTGGGCCAATTCTACGAGTCGCGGCAGATCCCGCGGCTGATGCTGGTCAGCGCCGAACCGGCCGAGGGCGCGTTGCTGCGCGAGGCATTCGCCATCAAGGCCGCCCGCAAGGTGGAGATCGCCGTCCCCCGGCGCGGGGAGAAGCGCCGGCTGGTCGACCACGCCCTGACCAACGCCCGCGAGGCGCTTGGCCGGCGCATGGCCGAAAGCTCGGCCCAGACCCGGTTGCTGGCCGGCGTCTGCGAGGTATTCGGCCTCGAGGCCCAGCCCGAACGGATCGAGGTCTACGACAACTCCCACATCATGGGGACCAACGCGGTCGGCGCGATGATCGTAGCCGGACCAGAGGGCTTCCAGAAGAACCAGTATCGAAAGTTCAACATCCGGGACGCCGAGCTGACCCCCGGCGACGACTACGGGATGATGAAGGAGGTCCTGCGCCGCCGCTTCGCCCGCCTGGCCAAGGACGAGGAGGCCGGTCAGAACCCGCCGCGCCCCGATCTGGTGCTGATCGATGGCGGGAGCGGCCAGCTTTCCGCCAGTCTCGAGGTCATGGCCGATCTGGGGGTCGACGACATCGCCGTGGTCGGCGTCGCCAAGGGTCCCGACCGGGACGCGGGGCTGGAGCGGTTCTTCATGCCCGGCAAGCCCCCGTTCATGCTCGAGCCCAAGAGCCCAGTGCTCTATTACCTGCAGCGCCTGCGCGACGAAGCGCACCGTTTCGCCATCGGCGCCCATCGCGTGCGTCGCACCATGGACATGCGAAAAAACCCCCTCGATGAGATCGAAGGGGTGGGGCCCGGCCGCAAGCGGGCCCTCCTGCACGCCTTCGGCTCGGCGCGCGGCGTCGCGCGGGCCGCGGCGGCCGACCTGGCCAAGGTCGAGGGGGTCAGCGCCCCCCTCGCCCAGCGCATCCACGACTATTTCCGAAGGGCCTGACCGATGGCGGATCACGGCGCCTGGTCGCCCTTGTCGGTCGAGGAGACCGCGCGGCTGATGAGCGAACTCGGCGCGCCATGGTGGATCGCTGGCGGCTGGGCCATCGATCTCTTCCTTGGGCGCACGACGCGCGAGCATGCCGACATCGACGTCGCCATCCTCCGTCGCGATCAACCCGCGCTTGCCAGGCTGCTTGGCGACTGGGACGTCCACGTCGCAGCCGATGGCGTCCTTACCCGCTGGAAGGCCGGCGACTGGCTGGAGGGCGGCGCGCGCCATCAGTTCTTTGCCCGGCCAACGCCGCAATCGGACTGGGCGGTCGAAATCCTGCTCGAGGAGGCGCGCGCCGGGCGTTGGCGCTATCGCCGAAATCGCGCGGTAAGCCTGCCATTGGCCCGCTTCGGGCGCATCTCCGGCGCCGGCGTTCCTTTCGTTGCCCCGGAAGTCGCGCTGTTGTTCAAGTCCAATCGCATCGATGAGGACAAGAACCGGGCCGACTTCGAAGCCGCGCTTCCGGCCATGGACGAGGCCGCTCGGGCATGGCTCAAGGCCGCCCTGCGGCTGGCAGATCCTGAAAACCTTTGGATCGGCCGGCTCTGATCCTAAGCCGCGCCGTGGACGATCAGGCTTTCGGCGCAGTCGACGACGGTGTCTTCCGCGCTCCGCGGGCGCCAGCCCAGCAGGTTCGTCGCCTTGGCCGAGGAGAATTCTCGGCGCCGGCCCAGGCCTGGCGTCACCGTGCGCAGGTCGGCGTCGAAGAGGGCGGCGAGGCGGACGACAAAATCGGGGACCTTGCGCGTAGGAACCCTGACCGCCCGATCACCCAGCCGGCGACGAAGCAGCGCCGCCATTTCCTCCATCCAGAGAAAGTTCGAGGCCGCGATGAATCGCCGGCCGGCCGCGTTGGCGTCGGTCATGGCGCGAATGTGCAGATCGGCGACGTCGCGCACGTCGACGATGTTGAAACCCAGCCTCGGCAGGCCGGGCATCTTGCCGGTCAGCAGCCGTTGCACGACCTGGACCGAATCGGAAAAATCTCCCCCCATCACCGGACCCAGCACCAGAGCCGGATTGACCGTCGCCAGCGTGGTCTGGCCGCCTTGCGCGCCAATGAATTCCCACGCCGCCCGTTCGGCCAGGGTCTTGGACTTGGCGTAGCCGCCAACGGGCTGGTCAGGGTCGGTCCAGGCCGTCTCGTCCATGACGCCGTCGGGGGCGTCATACGATCCGCCGGTCGCGGCCACCGAGGAGGTCATCACCACCCGCCCGACGCCGGCCTTCACCGCGGCCTTGAGCGCGCGCAGGGCGCCGTCGCGGGCCGGCGCGATCAGATCGTTGGGATCCTTGGGCTCGGGAACGCCAAGGGGCGAGGCGATGTGAAGCACGAAATCGCAACCCTGCGTCGCGGCGTCCCACCCCTCATCGTTGGTCAGGTTGGCGACATGGAAGCTCAGCCGGTCCGCTGGATCGGTAACCGTGGCGATCGCCGCGCGAACATCGCCTTCCCGCGACAGCGAGCGCACCGTGGTGCGGACGCGGTAGCCTCGCTCGAGCAGGGCGACGATGCATCGGCCGCCGATGTAGCCCGACCCACCCGTGACCAGAACCGTCTGTTCCCCGCTCATCTGCGGCGCCCCTTCAAATCTTTACGACGATAAAATTGACGATCGGTCCCCGCAAGCTTGGTTCGCATTGCTAGCGCCCGCGTGCATCCAGAAAGGCATCTTCGGCCGCATAGTCGAACATGGCCATGATGTAGGCGGGAAAAGTCGCGCCGGCGCTGGCCGCCGCCTCTGCCCAGCGGCAGGCGTCGCCGACCGCGTCTTGATAGCGGGCGACCGGCCGGTAGCCCAAAGCCTCGGCCCGGGACATGTCGACGATCAGCGGGCGGGGCACGCCCATGGGTTGTCGCCGACTCCGCCAATGCCCGGGCCGGCGAAAGGGATGACGCGGAATTCATGGCCGTACGTGGCGGCGATGGCGTCGCCCATTTCCATCACGGTCAGGGATTGAGGATCGGCGGCATTGAGAACTTGCGTCGCCGGCTTGCCAAGCACGGTGAGGATCAGTGCGGCGATGTTGACCGTTGCGCTGGTGTGGAAGCGGCTTTTGCCGCCGTAGGCGATGGGAATCCGCCGTCGTCCATCGAGGATGCGTTTGACGAACCACCATTCGCGCAGGCTGTGCGAAGCCGGTCCGTAGATTGCGCACGGGCGCAGGATGGTCACAGGCGCTGTCGCTCCCTGCAGAAGGGCCTGTTCGAGGGCGACCTTGCGGGTGGAATAGGTTTGCGGGCCGGGCGCGACGGTAGGATGGTCTTCGGGTATCGGCACGGGGAACCGGGGAAAACCATTGGATCGGGCCTCGTCCAAGGTGCGGCCCTGTCCATCGCAATAGACGCTCGCCGACGAGATGACGACGATCACGCCGACCGCCGACTGGACCTCCAGAAGCTGCCGCGCATGGGTTTCATCGTAAGCCACCGCGTCGATCAGAACATCGACGCCGCTGCCGACGGCGTCTGCGATGGCGCCGGGTGTCGATCGATCCAGCCCGATCGCTTCGACGCCAAGCGCGATCAGCTCGGGCGCCAGCGCCGTCGGCGTTCTCTGGCCGCAGCGTACGCTCCAGCCCGCAGCGGTGAGGATCTTTGCCGCCACGTAGCCGATCTGACCGGAACCGCCGACGATCAGCGCCGTCTTGGCCATCGCCGCCTCTCCTCGTGTTATGAGTCGATGCCATGAACCGACTCCCCAATCTGCTTACCGGCCTGCGCCTGGTGCTGGCGCTCTTCACCTTCTTCGCGTTGGCCGCAGCGGCCTTGCTCAGCGACCGGATGACGCCGGCGACGCAGTTTGGCTTGGAGCGCTGGGCGTTCTGGGCGTTCGTCGTCGCCGCGGTGACCGACTTCGTCGATGGGGCCCTGGCCAGGCGCCTGCACGCCACCACCGTCTGGGGCGCGATTCTCGACCCGATCGCCGACAAGGTGCTGGTCTGCGGCGTCGTGCTTGGCCTGCTTTCCCTGGGCTCGAACGCGCCGGTGGCGATTCCCGCCGCCCTGATCCTGTTTCGTGAATTCACCGTCAGCGCGCTGCGCGAAGCGGCGGCCGGAAGGGGCGTCTCCCTGCCGGTGACCTTGCTGGCCAAATGGAAGACCACTCTGCAGCTGGTGGCGCTGGGCGCCGAGCTGGCTGTCGCCTGCTGGACCGCCCTCGGCCTGCCCGCAGATCCGGCCATTCAGGGCCCAGCCAGCCTGATCGCCCACTGCCTGCTGTGGCTCGCGGCGATCATCACCCTGATCACCGGCGCACAATACTGGGAACAGGCCCGCAAAGCGCTCCTGGGTCCTTCTCCAGCGGAGAAAGAAGGATTTCCTACGACATCGGATTAGCTGGGGGCGAAGGGTCGGGGAGCGGGATAAATTCTTCGTGGTCGAAATCCGGCAATTGCATCCGGCCGGCGCGCCAGTCGGCCTTGGCCGCCTCAATGCGATCGCGTGACGATGAAACGAAATTCCACTCGACGATGCGCGGGCCGACCGGCTCACCGCCCAGGAGCATGACCTCAGCCTCGCTGACAGCGGTGACCAGGACCGGCTGGCCAGGGGCGAAGACGACCATCTGCCCGCGCCCGAACGCCTGGCCGTCGATCTCGACCGAACCCGCCGCGATGAAGGCGGCGCGCTCGGGGTAGTCGGCGGGAATCTGCGCCCTGGCGCCCGTCTTCAGCCGCCAGTGAACATAGAACATCGGCGAGTAGGTCTTGACAGCCGCCCGGGCGCCAAGGCCCTGGCCGGCGATCAGGCGAGCCCAAAGCCCCTCCTCGGACTGGTAGGTCGGCAGGTCCTCTGGCCCGTGGTGGGCGAAGGCGGGAGCGATATCCTCGTCGGCGGTCGGCAGGGCGACCCAAGCCTGGATGCCATGCAGGGATCCCCCATTGCGCCTGAGGGTCTCGAACCGCTCCGAATGGGTGATCCCGGACCCGGCCGTCATCCAGTTGACCTCGCCCGGGACAATATCGACCTGCGAGCCGACGCTGTCGCGGTGGGTGATCTGGCCCTCGAAGAGGTAGCTGACCGTGGAAAGGCCGATGTGCGGATGGGGGCGCACATCGGCGCTGCGCGGCATGTCGGCGGGGCCGAAGTGGTCGAAGAACACGAAGGGGCCGACCATCGGGTGGGGGGCGAAGGGAAGCACCCTGCCGACTTCGAATCCGCCCAGGTCGTGGCGGCGCGCGTCGATGACGAGCTCGATCATCGAAGGGCGTCACCAATTCGGTTCAAGGCGGCTGCCCAGATTGACCCCTCTGGGGTTCTATTTTGCCGGAGGAGGGACCGACACGCCGTAGCTGCCGTTTCCATCGCCGCAGGCCACACCGATCGCAAACGGAATTCCGCGGAGCTTCACCGTTACGCCGGCCCTTGGCCCGGAGTTGAACTGGCAATAGGTCGTCGTGCTCGCCGGGGCCGACTGCGTGACGCTCATGGGTCCTGGGTTGCCGGCGTTTGCCGCGCCAACCGGCAGGGCCGTCGCAGCAAGCAGGGCGCCGCTGGCCATCCAAGTCGAAAGTTTCATGTTCAAAGCCCCTCAAGGTCGGTTCCGGCAGCCGCTGGTTTGGCGCCCCGTGGCCGACAGCCATGGTTAGCAGGGCCCAGACCCCCTGTCGATATCGAGGCCGACGCGTCGCGGCGGCCGCGTGCGAAACCGCCGCCCCTAGGCGGAAATGGCGCGCGCGCCTAGGGTCCCGGGCGTCTGTCAGGCGGCAAGGGGACGGTGGGCGGGATTCACACATTCACCGGGTGGCTGGTCGGGCACGAGCAGTTGCTCTCGGCGCTGGCCGCCCTGGTGGTCATCGGCGGGGTGATCCTCTCGCCCGTCGGCCGGGGCATGCGCGCGCTCATGCCAAGCCCGAAGACCCGGGGCGCCGCCCCCCTCGCCCAGGAGCGCGTCGCCGAGCCCAACACCCATGCCGGCGCCCCGCAACCCCACATTCCGCAGGCCGTGCTGCGCCGACTATCCATTTGCGTGTTGCCCTTCGCCAACATGAGCGGCGATGCCGATCAGGAGTACTTCTCCGACGGCATCAGCGAGGACATCATTACCGACCTTGCGAAGGTTTCGGCGCTCACGGTCGTCGCGCGCAACACCGCCTTCCAGTTCAAGGGCAAGGCCGTCGACGTGCCGCGGATCGCCCGCCAGCTCGGCGTCGCTCACGTCCTGGAGGGCAGCGTACGCAAGGCCGGCGAGCGGGTCCGGATCACCGCCCAGTTGATCGATGGCGCCGCCGGCGACCATATCTGGGCCGAACGCTGGGACCGTGATCTCACCGACATCTTCGCGCTCCAGGACGAGATCTCGCAGGCGATCGTCGGCGCCCTCCGGTTCAAGCTGCTGCCGGAAGAAAAGCAGGCCATAGAGCGGCGCGGGACCACCAGCCCCGACGCCTACAACCTATATCTCATGGCCAGGCGCCAGTACGTGGCGGGGAACGCCGGCGACAGTCACCGCGAGCAGGAGGTCATTCGCCTGTGCCAACGCGCAACCCAGATCGATCCCGGTTATGCGCGTGCCTGGGCCCTTATGGCGCGTGCTCAGACGGCCGTGCGGTTCTATTACGGCAAGGAAGGCGACGACGGCCTGGCCGCGGCCGATCGCGCCCTGATGCTCGATCCCGATCTGGCCGAGGCTCACGCCGTCAAGGCCGACCTTCTCTCTCGCGGCGGTCACGACGACGAGGCGTGGGCGGAACTCAAAGTGGCCCTTCGGCTCGATCCCGATTCCTACGAGGCGAATGCTTCGGCCGGTTACCTGAGTTTCAGGCAGGCCCGGCTAAAGGATGCGATCGGCTACTACGAGAAAGCCTCGACTCTGAGCGAGACCGACTTCAAGTGCCCAGGCATGCTGATCACCTGCTATACCGCTGTCGACGATCGGCAGGGCGCCCGCCGTGCGGCGGCCATGGCGTTACCCCGCGCCGAGACGGCGCTTGCGACCGACCAGAGCAACGGCGCGGCCCTTGGCTGGGGTGTCATGGCCCTGGCGGTGCTGGGGGAAACCGAACGGGCCAGGGACTGGGTTCGGCGCGCCATGCTGATCGATCCGGACAACATGAACATGCGCTACAACTTCGCCTGCGCGCTCTGCGTCCACCTGGGCGACGGCGAGGCGGCGCTGGAGCTCCTGGGCCCCTATTTCGCCGCCACCCTGGGCGGCGATCTGAACCACGCCAAGGTCGATCCCGACCTGGCCCCGATAAGAGACGATCCGCGCTTTGTGGCCATGATCGCCGCCGCCGACGCACGACTGGCGGCCGTGGACGGATCCGAACCGGCGTCCTAACGGCGCGGCCGCTTCATGCGCTCGCGGGGATGTGCGGACTGACCAGCGCCAGCGGCACGGCGGTAGCGTTCTTCACCGCCCGGATGACGATGCGGCTTTCGATGTTGGAGACAAGGCCAAGCGAGAGGATCTTGTCGCGCAGAAACGCATCGAAGGCATGCATGTCGCTGGTGACGATGCGCAGTTCATAGTCGGCGGCGCCGGTCACCGTGGCGCATTGCACGACTTCCGCCCAGCCTTTCACCGACTGCTCGAAAACCTCAAGGTTGTCCTTGGTCGGCAGGGAGAGCTTGACCGTGCAATACACCTCGAAGTTCAGGCCGAGCTTTTCGCGGTCAAGGATGGTGACGCGGCGCTGAATCACTCCGTCGTCCTCCAGCCGCTTGATCCGCCGCCAACAGGGGCTCGACGACAAGCCGACGCGCTCGGCGATTTCGGCGACCGACAGGCTGGCGTCCTCCTGGATCAGATCGAGGATGCGGGCGTCGACGGCGTCCAGGCGATCAGACACGAGGCGGCCCTTTCTCTTGCGATCAGATGTGGATGGCGTGGCCGAGAGCCTTCAGCGCGGCCTCGTGGAAAGCCTCGGAGAGGGTGGGGTGGACGTGAATCGTTCCGGCGATATCCTCCAGCCGCGCGCCCATTTCGAGCGCCAAGGCGAACGCGCCGGAAAGCTCGGAGACATGGGCGCCGACAGCCTGGACGCCGAGCAGGCGGTGATCGTCGCGGCGGGCGACGACGCGCACGAAGCCGTCGTCGTCGGCGGCCCCCATGCTCCGCGCCCGGCCATTGGCGCTGAACGGGAAGACGCCGCTGATAGGATCTTTTCCCGCCGCCTTCGCCTCGTCCGGCGACAGGCCGGCGACGACGATCTCCGGCTCGGTGAAGCAGACCGCGGCGATGGCGACCGGATCGAAGCGCCGCCTCTCGCCGGCGATGATCTCCGCGACCATCTCCCCTTGCGCGGCGGCCCTGTGCTCCAGCATCGGCTCGCCGGTCAGATCGCCGATCGCCCAGACGTCCTTCATCGAGGTGCGGCACTGATCGTCGATGGCCACGAAGGGCCCGGCCTTGTCGACGGCCATGGTCTCCAGTCCCCAGCCCTCGGTGTTGGGCCTGCGCCCGACGGTGACCAGCACCTTGTCGGCGGCGAGCTTCAGCGCCTCGCCGGCGTTGTTCTCGGCGGTCAGCACCCAGCCGTCGTCGCCGGTCGCCAGCGTCCTGGCCTTGGCGCCCAGGTGGACGGCGACACCCGCCTTGTGCAGCCAGCGGGCGACGGGGTCGGTAAGCTGGGTGTCGAACAGCGGCAGTATCTTCTCCTGCGCCTCGACGATGGTTACCTGCGAGCCCAGCTTGCGAAACGCCGCGCCCAGCTCGAGGCCGATGTAGCCGGCGCCGACCACGACGAGGCGGGTCGGCAGCTGATCGAGTTCGAGCGCCTCGGTTGATGAGATCACGGGGCCGCCGAAGGGCAGCGAGGGTATCTCCACGGGCAGGGAGCCATTGGCGAGGATCACATGCTCGGCTCGGATGGCCACAGGACCGGCCGGCGTTTCGACAGTGCAGGACTTGGCGTCGGAAAATCTCGCCCAGCCTTCGACCACCCTGACCTTGGCGCGCTTCAAAAGGCCGGCGACGCCTGCGTTCAGCTTGTCGACAACGCCGGCTTTCCAGGCAACGGTCGCCGCCAGATCGAGGCTGGGCGCCGCGCCAAGGGCGATACCCAGCTCGCCGGCTCCGGCCGCCGTCCTGACCATGTCCTCGAAGCGCGAGGCGGCGTGGATCAGCGCCTTTGAAGGGATGCAGCCGCGGATCAGGCACGTTCCACCCACGCGCCCAGCTTCGACCAGAACAGTGTCGAGCCCCAGCTGGCCGGCGCGGATCGCGGCCACATAGCCGCCCGGACCGCCGCCGATGACCAGCACCTTGGCGGTCAGGGGCTCGCTCACAGGCCCTCCAGGAACAGGGTAGCGGGATGTTCCAGCAGGGCCTTGACCGCCTGGATGAACGACGCCGCGTCATAACCGTCGACCACACGGTGGTCGAACGACGATGACAGGTTCATCATTTTTCGCACAACGATCTGGCCGCCAATGACCACCGGTCGTTCGACGATCTTGTTGGGGCCGACGATCGCCACCTCGGGATGATTGATCACCGGCGTGGTTGCAACGCCGCCGAGTGGACCCAGGCTGGTGACGGTGATCGTCGAGCCCCTCAGCTCATCGGCCCTGGCCTTGCCCTCGCGCGTGGCGGTGGCCAGGCGGGCGATCTCGGCGGCGCAATCCCACAGATCGCGCGCCTCGGCATGGCGCAACACCGGCACGATCAGGCCTCCGGTCGTCTGGGTGGCGATGCCGACGTGCACCGCGCCATGCCGCCGAACGATCCCGGCGTCGTCGTCGTAGAGGGCGTTGATCTGCGGATATTGCGGCAGGGCCCGGACCAGCGCCGCGATCAGGAACGGCAGGAAGGTCAGCCGCGGCCGATCCTCACGCCTGCTGGCATTGAGGTGAACTCGCAGGGCCTCCACTTCGGTCACGTCGACCTCTTCGACATAGGCGAAGTGGGGGATGCGGCGCTTGGCCTCCTGCATCTTCTCGGCGATCTTGCGCCGCAGCCCGATGACCTTGATCTCCTCGACGCTCTCGCGGCGCACTAGGCCCAGGGGGCCATCCGGTCGCGCGCCAGCGCCGGAGGCGACGAAAGCATCGAGATCGTCGTTGCTGATCCGGCCTGCTGGGCCTGAACCCGGGACGAACTGAAGACCGACGCCCAATTCTTGCGCCCGCCTGCGCACGGACGGCGCCGCCAGCGGCTTTTCGGTGCGCACCCGTGCGACGGGCGGGGACGGTGCGGTTCGGACCGGCGATGCTGCTTTGACTTGCTCTACGGGCGCCGCCTTCGGCGCGGCCTGGGCGACGCGGGGCGCCGGTTGCGCGTGGGCCTCGCCATCGACCGCGATCACCGCCAGGGGCGAGCCCACGGCGGCCATGTCGCCAAGTTCGCCGTGGACAGCGATGACGATGCCGCCGACAGGCGTGGTCATTTCGACCGTGGCCTTGTCGGTCATCACATCGACCAGCGGCTGGTCTTCCTCGATACGGTCGCCGACGGCGACGTGCCAGGCGACGATCTCCGCCTCCGCGGTGCCTTCGCCGACGTCGGGCAGCTTGAAGACGTATTCGCCCATGGCCCCCTTAAGCCTCCACCGTGCGTCGCAAAGCCTCGGCCACTCGGCCGGGGCCGGGGAAGTACTCCCATTCGAAGGCGTGCGGATAGGGCGTGTCCCAGCCGGCGACACGCTCGATGGGCGCCTCCAGATGATAGAAACACCGCTCCTGGACCAGGGCCGAGAGCTCGGCCCCAAAGCCGGAGGTGCGAGTCGCCTCGTGAACAATGACGCAGCGGCCGGTCTTGCGCACCGAAGCGGTGATGGTCTCGATATCGACCGGCCACAGGGTGCGAAGATCGATCACCTCGGCGTCGATACCGGCCTCGCCCGCCGCCGCCAGGGCGACGTGGACCATGGTTCCGTAGGCGAGCACGGTGACCTGCGCCCCTTCGCGTGCGATCGCCGCTTCTCCCAGCGGGATGGTGTAGTGGCCGGCCGGAGTTTCGCTGGCCGGGTGTTTGGCCCACGGCGTGATCGGCCGGTCGTGGTGGCCGTCGAAGGGGCCGTTGTAGATCCGCTTCGGCTCCAGAAAGATCACCGGGTCGTCGTCCTCGATGGCGCTGATCAAGAGGCCCTTGGCGTCGTGTGGGTTCGAGGGAATGACCACCTTCAGGCCGGCGACATGGGTGAACAGCGCCTCGACGCTCTGGCTGTGAGTCTGGCCGCCGAAGATGCCGCCGCCATAGGGCGCGCGGATGGTCATCGGGGCCCAGAACTGGCCCGCCGAGCGATAGCGCAGGCGCGCCACCTCCGAGACGATCTGGTCATAGGCCGGATAGATGTAGTCGGCGAACTGGATCTCGACGACCGGCCGCAGGCCGTAGGCGCCCATGCCGACGGCCACCCCGATCAGGCCGCTCTCGGCGATCGGCGTATCGAAGCAGCGCTCGAGGCCGTGCTTCTTCTGCAAACCCTCGGTGGCGCGGAAGACGCCGCCGAAGAAGCCGACGTCCTCACCGAAGATCAGCACGTCGGGATCGCGGCCCAGCATCACATCCATGGCCGAGTTGAGGGCCTGGATCATGTTCATCGCCGGCATGCGTCTTTAGACCCCCAGCTGTTGGCGTTGTTCGCGCAGGTGCCAGGGCGGCGCCTTGTAGACATCCTCGAACATGGTGGCGACACTCGGCCGCGAACCGGCCGCCAGCGTGCCGTGGCTCTCGGCCTCCTTGCCGGCCGCGCGCACCACTTCGACGATGCGATGCTCCAGCGCCGCTTGCTGGTCGTCCGACCATTCATCCAGCGCGATGAGGTGGCGCGCAAGCCGTCCGATCGGATCGCCGAGCGGCCAGCCGGCGGCTTCCTCGGCCGGGCGATACTGGCTGGGATCGTCGCTGGTCGAGTGCCCCTCGGCCCGGTAGGTGACCAGTTCAATGACCGTGGCGCCGAGATTGGCCCGCGCCCGCTCAGCCGCCCATGCGGTGGCCGCATAGACGGCAAGCAGATCGTTGCCGTCGACACGCAGCGCCGGCAGGCCATAGCCGATGGCGCGGGAGGCGAAAGGCGCATCGGCGTCTCCGGCTATGCCGTGGAACGACGAGATCGCCCACTGATTGTTGACCACATTGAGCACCGCCGGCGCGCGATAGACCGCCGCGAACGTCAGAGCGTGGTGGAAGTCGCCCTCGGCGGTCGAGCCGTCGCCAATCCAGCCAGCGGCGATCTTGCGATCGCCCTTATAGGCGGAGGCCATGGCCCAGCCGACCGCCTGGCTGAACTGAGTGCCCAGATTGCCGGATATCGAAAACACCCCGAATTCACGGCTCGAATAGAGAACCGGAAGCTGGCGGCCCTTGAGCGGATCATCGGCGTTGGAAAGCACCTGGTTCATCATCTGCACCAGGGGATAGCCGCGGGCGATGAGCAGGCCCTGCTGGCGATAGGTCGGAAAGCACATGTCGCCCGTCTCGAGGGCCAGGGCCTGACCGATGGCCACCGCCTCCTCGCCGGCGCATTTCATGTAGAAGGAGGTCTTGCCCTGGCGCTGGGCGCGATACATGCGCGTATCGTAGGCGCGGGTGAGCACCATCGCCTCGAGCGCCCGTTTGAGTGTGGCGGCCGATAGGGACGGCGCCCAGGGGCCACACGCCTGGCCGTCGTCGTCCAGCACCCGGATCAGGGTGAAGGCGATGTCGCGAACGTCGCGCGCCTCGACGTCGATCGCCGGACGATCCACGGTTCCGGGGTCCGACAGCCGCAGATTGCCGAAATCGAGCACCTGTCCGGGACGGGCCCGAGGCTCGGGAATGCGCAGGCTGAGGGCATTGGCGCCGCGCTCTGGGCGTCGCGCCTTTGGAGGCGCGGCGGCGGCGCGCCTGGCGGACTGACGAGGTGAGGTCATGAGAGACTCCATCGGCGCGAGGCATGCCCTTGCCATAAACCCGTCGGAAAGTCTCTCGTTTCCATTTCTACCCCCAGGTTTCGGGCAGATATTCGCCGCAATCCACCAAACTGAAGCAATACGACCCCTTATCCGCGCCATGCCGGGCTTCGGCAGCCTTGAAGGGCGCGCCGCCGCCCCCTATAACCCGCCGCCGCGCGCGCGCCTTCGGCTGGGTAGCTCAGATGGTTAGAGCGGTGGATTCATAACCCACAGGTCGGCGGTTCGATCCCGCCCCCAGCTACCAAGGCTTTCATCACTTGCTCGCTCAAAAAAAACACGTCGCGTCATTGGCGCGAGGCGGATGGTTCTGGGCGGACCGGAATGATAAAAGCGCGGGACCCTGTTTCCTCGTGTTGCGGCCTCTGCCTTGGAGTTCGAATGCAACAAGACGAGTCAGCTGGCGCCATGACCCGGGCCTTCGGCATGACGACCGCTCATGACCAGCGCGGGACCCCTTAAGTGGATCGGTGGCTAAGTCACCCCAGTTCGGCCAGGGCGGTGAACGCCTTTTCACTGGAGTTCGTCGTCCGCTACATGCGCGAGGCGGCGCAGCTGTTCGACAATGACTACGACTGCGCGATGATCTTTCTGGCGGTTCTGGAGGGCAACGGACGCCAGAACATTCGCGATCCCAGTTTTGGCCGCAACTATTCCGACGCGCGCATCAGCCTGCCCGTCGAAACGGTGCGGCCGATGTCGCGTCAGGCGATCGCCGCGTCCCTGGGCATGCCCAGGGAAACCGTCAGGCGCAAGATCGCCGCCATGTTCGAAAAAGGATTTCTCGTCGAGGACCCCCGGGGCGGGGTGATTACCGCCAGGGACGTGATCGTCAGACCCGAATTCCTCGCCGCCCAGGCCCGGGTAGTCAACTACATGCGACAACTTCGCGCCGATCTGCGCAGTTACGCCGGCGCGCCGGATGAACAGTGGCCGCCGCCCCCCGAACAAAATGGCGGTTAGACGGTATAGCGAGAACGTGGTTGCTTCCTGTACTACCTAATATGGGTATATGCTTTCCGCAAATTAACCGCCTGCTAGGGCTGAGCTGCGCATTTTCCCCTCGACGATGATGGTTCGTCCTGGAGAGATTGAAATGAAACGTACGATCGGCGCATTTGCGGCGCTCTCACTTGTAGCGTTCGCGGCGCCGGCCCTGGCGCAATCGTCGGCCAGCAATACGGCCAACGCCACCGCCCTGATCATCCGGCCGATCACCGTCTCCAACGGCGGCACGCTGGCCTTCGGCACCCTGGTGCGCGGCGCCGGCACCGCGGTGGTCAGCACCGCCGGCGTGCGCACCGTCACCGGCGCCGTCGTCGCCCTGGCCTCGACCACCCCATCGGCGGCCTCGTTCACGGTCGGCGGCGAAGGCGGCCAGCTGGTCACCGTCAGCGTCGGAGCCCTGACGCTCGCCAACCTCACCTCCGGCAGTCCGTCAGACAA
>DATCCB010000108.1:0-7577 GCA_036511515.1 Caulobacteraceae bacterium
CCTCCACCACCGGCTGCGCCGGCGGTCCCCCTCCCCCGCTGCGCGGGTGAGGAATTTTAGTAAACTCCTCCCCCGTCCTCTTGCGGGGGAGGTGGCGCGGCGCTCTTTCTCGCGCCGTGACGGAGGGGGCGCAAGGCCGGACCGGTCTGGTAGTATGGTGCTCTAGAAGCCCGTTGGCGGCTCGTCCTATTGGCTCTTGGGAGATTGGCTCAAATGGAATTTCGACGTCTGGGGTTGAGCGGCCTGAAGGTCAGCGAGGTCGGGCTTGGCTGCAACAACTTTGGCATGCGCATCGACCAGGCTGGCGCGGATGCGGTAATCGGGGCGGCGCTCGATGCGGGAATCACCTTGTTTGACACCGCCGATGTCTATGGCGGCCTCAAATCGGAGGCGATGCTCGGCCAGGCGCTCAAAGACAAGCGCAACGATGTGGTGGTGGCGACCAAGTTCGCCATGCCCACCGGCGCCGGTCCCGATCACCGCGGCGGCTCGCGCCGCTATGTGATCAAAGCCCTCGAAGCCAGTCTGAAACGGCTGGGAACGGACTACGTCGATCTCTATCAGATGCACGCCCCCGACGCCGAGACCCCCATCGACGAAACCCTGCGCGCGCTCGATGACCTGGTCACCTCCGGCAAGGTTCGCTACATCGGCAATTCAAATTTCTCCGGCTGGCAGATCGCCGACGCCGACTGGGTGGCGCGCAGCCAGCATCTGAACCGCTTCGTTTCGGCCCAGAACAATTACAGCCTCCTGGAGACCAACGTAGAGCGGGAGGTCGCGCCAGCCTGCGAGCGTTTCGGCCTGGGCTTTCTGCCGTTCTTTCCGCTGGCGTCCGGCCTGCTCAGCGGCAAGTACCGTCGTGGCGAGCCGCCGCCGAAGGGCACGCGCCTGGCGGCGTGGGGTCCGCGCGGTGAACAGGCGCTCAACGACAAGAACTTCGCCAAGCTGGACAAGCTCGAAACCTACGCGCGAGACCACGACCATACGTTGCTGGAGCTGGCCTTCGCATGGCTGCTGGGCCATCCGACGGTCTCGTCGGTCATCGCCGGGGCGACCACGCCCGAGCAGGTCAGGGCCAATGCGGCGACGGCGGCCTGGCGTCTGTCGCCTAGCGACGTCGCCGAGGTCACCGCGCTCCTGAAATAGCTTCTATGGCCTAGGACTGCTTGGGGAAGCACGCCGTGGCGGTCAGCGGGACGCCGCCCGACATCGAGGTAAGAACCATCGGCACCACAGTCTGGAAAGTGTAGTTGATCGTCACCTGCGAAAACCCCGCTACCCCGGCGCAGGTCGTGCTGGCGGTGCTGGTGACCGCTGAGGTTGGGACGGCGATCCCCCAGCCCTGGGCGACGGTCTGCGCATAGGTCGCGGTGTTGGCGCTGGAATAGGCGCCGCCCGAAGCGCACGAAGACTCGAGGATGCCGGCGCAGCGGGCGGCGTCGATCGCCGTCTCCTGAAGCGCATTGTTGGTCCAGATCATCCTGCCGAACTCGATGATGCCAAACAACACCAGCACCAGCGGCCCGATAACCAGGGCGAATTCAACCGCCGTGGCGCCTTTGGTATCGCCCAGCATGGCCCGCAGGCGGCGCCTCATTGCGACTGAACCGCGGTGGTCACGGAAATGGTGTTGTTGGTGACAATGCCGTAGCCGGAAAACAGCGGCGCATAGATCCTCGTCGCGGTGATGGTGACGAACTTGCCGGCGATGCCGCCGCCGGTGCATGGGGATGCGCAGGCGACCGCCGCGCCCCAGGCGAAGGTCGGAGCGACGGTCGGACAGTAGCAGCTGTCGGCGTTGGACGGCGTGCCCCCGCTGGATGGCGTTCCGCCGCTGATGCTCTGGCTGGGACCGTTGTTGACGACAATGGCGTCGTCGGCCCAGGTCGAACCGGCGTTGTTGGCCACCACGGTCGAGATGCTGCTCGCCAGCGTCGCGCCGCTGGTCGAGCTGACGCTGGCGGCGTTGACCATTGCATAGTTGGCGCCGGCCGAGACGGCGGCGTCGAGCCGGAACCTCGTCAGCAGCACGCCGCCGAAGTCGGCGATGCCGGCGAAGATCAGGCCGAACACCGGCATCAGCAACGCGAACTCCACGGCCGCGATGCCTTTGTCGTTGGCGAGCGCCCTTAGCCAACGCGGCGCGGTCGGATTGAGACGCAGGCGACGAATTATCATTGGACGAGCACCACCGATGAATTGGAGCTTGCGCCGCCTATGCACGTGGAGGCCACGGCCGATGCGCTGCTCAGCGTGACCTGCGAGCCGATGAGCTCGAGACATTGACCCGAACCGCCGCCCATGCTGGACGCCGAACTGACGGTGATCGGCCCATGGGGCAGGTAGAAGGCCCCCGAAAAGGCGCCGCTGCTGGCGGAGGTGAACAGGGCGCCGGCGGTGTTGCTCGAGCTGGTTGGTCCGATAACGACCAGTCCGGCTGTCGCTCCGCTGGTTGGCGCCACAAGGGCGGAGCTGGAGGCCGACAGGACGCAGATCGCCAGGCCCGCGCAGGCCCCCGAAGCGGGCGTGTTCGCCGCGTCGAGGACGAAAGTGACCCCCGTCCCCGCCTTGCCGGCGGTCGATCCAAGGCAGCTTCCGCCGCCGGAGGCAGACTCGTTGTCGATGTAGCCATGCACCGTATAGACCCCGGAACCCAGCGTGGTCGTGCTGGCGGACGCGGCGATGATCGCGCCGTTTATGTCGTGCTCGGGGGCGTCGCCGAGGGCGACGCAGGCCGCGGACACAGCGTTCACGTTGCCTACCAGTTCAAACAGGTCCGATGCGCCGGTTGCGTCCGCGAACAGCACGTTCGAGGCGCTGGCGGTGGTCAGGGCGTTGCCGTTGCTGCTGGCGCCGATGTCGAAGCTGTTGGTTGTTCCAGAACCCAGGATGACGTTGGCCGAAGAGCCGGCATAGATGCCCCCGCCCATGACGAAGGTGCTCGGGCCGCCAAAGGTGATCGCCGTGCTGCTGGAAAGACAGAGGCTGTACTTGCCGCCATCGGTGCATGCGCTGCTGCTGGGCCCGATGTCGAAGCTGCCGGCGCCGAAAGTGGCGTTGGACGCGCTGGTGATGGTGACGCCCTTGGCGATGTTGAAAGTTCCGCCGCCAAACGTCATCTTCGAGGCGCTGCTGATCGTCAGCGCACCGCTGAAGTCGTAGGTCGTATTGGCAGAGCCGCTGGTGTTGAAATTCACCTTCGCCGACGAAGACGCGGTCACGTTGCCGAAGTGATAGGTCCCCCCGGCCGGACAGGTCACCGTCCAGACGCCTCCCGCGAGCGATGCGGTGCAACCGGTTGTGCTCATCTGACTGACCGTCGAGCCGGCCCCAAGGGCAAAGCTGACGTCGGGGCCTGTCGACACCGAAGGGGCGCCTGGCGAGGTCTCGGCCGCGACGGTGGCCAGCCGCGCGGTCGCGGTGGTGACGCCGCTGTCGCCCGCCAACGGGTCGGCGGTCAGGGCCTTCTGCACCTTCACCGCGCCGGTTCCGGTCGGCGGCTGGATGCCGTTGCAGGGCTGCGAGGGGGCGGACGAAGAGTCGTAGTCCAGCACCGTGGTGGTGATCGAGGTCGAACACGGAACGCTGACCGTGGCGTTGGAGTCGACCGCGCAGGAGTCGGCGGTTATCGCCGCCGCGCTGCTCAGCGTCACGCCGGTCCCGCCGGTGTTGAGGGCGATGACGCATCCGGCCGCGTTGGCTTTCAGTTCGGCATAGGCGACGCCGCTGACCGGCAGGGCGGCGGCCGAGCCGATCACCTGTGACAGGATCAGGGAATTGCTGGTGGAAATGGTCACCTTCACCGCCTGATTGCCGTCGCCGGACGGCGAGGTGACCAGGCTGCCGGCGACATCGGCCGACGGGATGCCGTTGAGCGAGGCGACATTGTCGATCACCGAGGTCATCGTCGTTGTCGAAGCGGTCGCGTTGTAGGCCGTGGCGCCCGCGAAGGCCGCCATGTCGGCGACCCGCTGGTCTTCGACCTTGGTCATCAAGCCGTGACCGAACTCAGCGACGAGGCCGACCATGCCGATCAGCAGCGGCAATATAAGCGCACCGACAATGCTGACGCTCGCCCGACGATCTCTCAGCAGTGTTGCGAACATCGATCCGGCCCCTCAAACGGGCTTGGTGCGTGGATGCGGAAGTGCCCCGGCCTAACGCTTCTCACGTCTGAAATAACGCGCGGTTACCAGGCACGGTTAAGATTTTCTGATGTCTGAACTGCCGGTCGACCTCGCCTCTGTTTGTGGGTGAGGATTGCCCGTGGCTCTGTTACGCTGACGGCCTTCTCATGGAAGCGGCGGGGGCATGGCGGACGCTGGACGAAGCAAGGTCGCCCTGATCACCGGCGTCACCGGCCAGGATGGCGCATACTTGGCCGAGTTCCTGCTGGCCAGGGGCTATACCGTGCATGGGGTAAAGCGTCGGTCGTCGTCGTTCAACACCGCGCGCATCGAACACATCTATCAGGACGTCCATGAAGAGGACGCGCGGTTCATTCTTCACTATGGCGACATGACCGACGCGACCAACCTCATCCGCATCGTGCAGACGGTTCAGCCGGACGAGATCTACAACCTCGCCGCCCAATCTCACGTGCAGGTCAGTTTCGAAACCGCCGAATACACCGCCAACGCCGACGCGCTTGGGCCCTTGCGCCTCCTGGAGGCCATTCGCCTGCTGGGCCTGTCCGCCAGGACCCGATTTTATCAGGCCTCCACGTCCGAGCTTTATGGCAATGCGCCGGTCCCGCAGAACGAAACCACGCCGTTCCAGCCGCGCAGTCCCTACGCCGCAGCCAAGCTCTACGCCTACTGGATGGTGGTCAATTACCGCGAGGCCTATGGCATGCATGCCTCGAACGGCATCCTGTTCAATCACGAAAGTCCGGTTCGCGGAGAAACCTTCGTCACGCGCAAAATCACTCGCGCGGTCGCGGCGATCCACCTGGGTCGTCAGGATCGGCTGTACCTTGGCAATCTTGACGCCAGGCGGGACTGGGGTCATGCACGCGACTACGTCGAAGGCATGTGGCTGATCGTTCAGCAGCCGCGGAGCGGCGATTATGTGCTCGCAACCGGTCAAACCCATTCGGTTCGCCAGCTGGTCGAAAAGGCCTTCGCCAGGGTCGGGACAAGCCTGGCGTGGCGTGGATCCGGGGCTGAGGAAGTGGGGCTCGACGCCGTCGACGGACGGCGCCTGGTGGAGATCGATCCCCGCTACTTCCGACCCACGGAGGTCGATGTGCTTTGTGGCGACGCCAGCAAGGCGTTGGACCGCCTCGGCTGGGAAGCGCGGACCAGCGTCGATGACCTGATCGCCGAAATGGTCGACAGCGACCTTCGCGTCGTCGGCGTCGAGCCCATGGCAAAGGGGCGCGGTTGAGCTCGCCGCATCCAGGACCGCCGGCACGCTACCCGCTCGCGGTCACCACCTGGGGCGAGGAGGAACGGCGCGCGGCCATCGCCGTGATCGAGAGCGGCGAAACCACCATGGGGCCAAAAGTGGCCGCCTTCGAAGCAGGTTTCGCACATGCGTTCGGAACCAGGTTCGCGGTGATGGTCAACTCGGGCTCGTCAGCCAATCTGCTGGCCGTGGCCGCGCTGCGGTTCACCGATCCCCCTCTCGCCGCCGCCGGCTCGGTCGCCGTGGTGCCCGCGGTTTCCTGGGCGACGACCTATTTCCCGCTGACCCAGATGGGCCTGAAGCTGCGCTTCGTGGACATCGATCGCCAGACGCTCAACTTCGACCTCGCTGCCCTTGCCCGGGCTCTCGACGATGAGGTTTCGGTGGTCGTTGCTGTCAACCTTCTGGGCAATCCCAATGACTTCGCCGCCATCAGGGCGCTTCTGGCGGGCCGCGCCATCACCCTGATCGAAGACAACTGCGAGGCGATGGGCGCGCGTTTTGAAGGCCGCGCGGCCGGAACGTTCGGCAGGATCGGGACCTTCAGCACCTTCTTCAGCCACCACATCTCGACCATGGAAGGCGGCGTCTGCGTCACCGACGATGAGGAAATCCACCACATCCTGCTATCGCTCCGTTCCCATGGCTGGACGCGCCATCTGCCATGGCCGAACCGACTGGTCGCCAAGGACCCGCGCGGCGACTTCCACGAGAATTTCCGGTTTATCCTGCCCGGCTACAACGTGCGGCCGCTGGAAATCTGCGGGGCGATCGGTCTCGAGCAATTGGCAAAGCTGCCGGCGTTCATCTCCAGCCGCAGATCGAACGCACGGCGCTTCGCAAAGGGCGTGGGAGGCCTGCGCGGCGTCGCGCTCCAGAAAGAAATTGGGGAAAGCAGCTGGTTCGGTTTCGCCCTCACCCTCACTGAACACAGCAACATCAGCCGCGATGTCGTCGTCGAGCGGCTGGCCGCCGCCGGCGTCGAAAGCCGGCCGGTCGTAGCCGGAAATTTCGTCAACAACCCGGTCATGGCCCACTTGGCGCACGAACCCGCGCCGCCGCTGCCCAACGCTCAGGCTCTCGATGAACGCGGTTTCTACATCGGCAATCCACATCTTGACGATCCCGATGCGATCGACTTCGCCTGCGCCGCCCTGCGCGCGGCCGTGGCTTAGGACCTGAGCGAAATTGAAAATCCTGGTCACCGGCGCCAGCGGCATGGTCGGGCGAAATCTCCTCGCCGATCCCAGAGCCGCGCTGCATCAGATCGCGCATCCCGCAAGGGGCGAGCTGGACCTGACCGATGGGCCGGCGACTATCCGCTATGTCGGCGAGTTCGAGCCGGAACTGATCGTCCATCTGGCGGGCCTGGTTGGGGGGATCCAGGCCAACATCGATCGCCCGGCGCGGTTCTTGTCGGAGAACCTCGCCGTTGGGCTGAATGTCGTCGGCGCCGCCCGGGCCATCGGCGCGCCAGGCCTGATCAATCTGGGCAGCAGTTGCATGTATCCCCGGGATCTCGATCGGCCGCTTTGCGAAAACCTGCTGCTGAGCGGACCTCTCGAGGCGACCAACGAGGCATACGCCCTGGCCAAGATCGCGGTAGCCAAGCTGATCGCCGCCCACCGGCGCGAAATCCCGATGCTCAAATGGGTGACCCTGATCGCCCCCAATCTCTACGGTCGTTTCGACCACTTCGACCTCGTGCGTTCGCATCTGCTGGCGGCGGCGATCATGAAGGTCGATGCGGCCATGCGGTCAGGCGAAAACCGCGTGGAAATCTGGGGTGACGGATCCGCGCGACGCGAGTTCATGTTCGCGGCCGATCTGGCCGATTTCATCTGGTCGGCAGCCGGGCGCCTGGACGAGCTGCCGGCGATGATCAATGTCGGCGTCGGGGCCGATCACACGGTTCGCGAGTACTATGGCGCCGTGGCCGTCGCCGCCGGCTACGAGGGCGCCTTCGTCACCAATCTGGCCAAGCCATCCGGCATGCGGCGCAAGCTGCTCGATGTCTCAGCCCAGGCGGCGTTCGGATGGGCGCCAGCCACACCCCTGCAGGACGGCGTTGCCGCCGCGCTCGCCTACTACCGCTCGCTTGGTTAGAGCACCTTCCGACCAGATTGGTCCGGCCTTGCGCCCCTTCCACCCCCGCGCTTGCAGCG
>DATCCB010000109.1:0-35810 GCA_036511515.1 Caulobacteraceae bacterium
GGCGACATCGCCAGCCGGCAAAACTCCCCGCGTGCTTCCACAATGGACCTCTGCTCGAACGGCATGACGGTTCCCCCGCTTCATGCCAAAAGTGTCCACCATCTCCCCGAACATCTGTCAGCCATCTCCCCGGTCCATACAAGGGAGAGGGAGGGGCCCGCGCCCGCCAGGGCGTGGGACGGTGAGGGGTTACACGGCTGGGATTCTAACCCCTCATCTTCCCACCGCCTAAGGCGGCGGGCCCCTCCTTCTCCCTATGGGAGAAGGGTTTGGCGGAGAAGGACTTCCGATCCTCAGTAAGCGACCCCGCCGACGCCGCCGTCGAGGCTCATGCCCATGGCCGTCGATGACGAGGATTTCTCCTCGCGATAGGCGGTGTATTTCTCGGTGACCATGATCGAGAGGATCTTGATCCCGGCCCCGAAGCGGCGAAGCAGCGAACGCTCGTTGCAGTCGCGGGCGGGTTTCTGGGGACGGCAGGCAATACGGCCGCCGGAGCCGGGCGCGCCCGGGAAATGGTAGAGCGCGTCGCCCTTGCCACAGGCGAGCGTCTGGCCGCCGGCGAACGAGATTTGCTGTTTCCAGTCGGCGATGGTCACCTGCATGTGGGCGCCTGCGATGCAGCGGTAAAGCTCGCCGTCATAAGCATCGTCGATGTCCCGGTCGGGCAGGACCTGTGAGGCCGGGTGCGGCACGTCGCGGTCATCGAAGCAGAAGGCCTGAATGACCACTTTCTTATAGAGCGTGCGCGTGGCCTCGTAGGACGCGCGCTGAGCGATGCCCTCGACGTTGAGGCCCGAAATCAGGCCGGTGGCCTGCGGGGCGATGTAGGATCCGCCGCCGCCGCCGCCGAAATAGGTCGATCCGGACGCATTGGTCGCGGCTGCCGCCTGCGCATTGACGTTGGCGTTGACGATCACCGAAGGGGCGACGAAGACATTGACCCCCGGAATATTGATATTGGGTCCAGAGGGCGGCGTGCAATTGCACGGCGCCACGGGCGGCGGCGGCGGAGTGGGGGTGCAGTTGCAGCCCCCTCCGGAGCCAGAACCCCCAGCCAGGGCCGCAGTCGGCGCAGCGGAGGCGCCGAGCAAAAGGGCAAAACCGGCGGCGAGCGCCATGAAAGTCGTCTTAGCGGCCATGCAATGGCTCCCTCGAAACCCGAACGGTCCGATCGGGACCCGCGCCTGGCTGTGCCATTTTGGCGCGCGTTCCGACTGGCCCGAGCCTTCCCTGCAACTCCCGTGCGGCCGCGATGGGCCGAGGGCTGGGACGACCAACGATGTTCCATTCCAACACGGAACTATTGATAGACTGTTGGCGTGCGAAAAAAGGTGGGGCCGCGCTTCCGCCCCGCGCCCGCATCGATCCGGTGGAATTCGCCGCTCTGCTGCCGCAGGTGTTCATCGTCGAGAGAGGCGAGCACGGTCGCTGGCCCCTGCGCCTGGCCGGTGAGCTGATCGCCGCCGTGCATGGGCCGACGCTGCGCGGCGCCGACCTGATCGGCCTGTGGGCGCCTGGACATCGGGCCCCCTTGCAGCGCGCGCTCGAGGCCGCTCTCGCCGCGCCCGACTTCCTGGTCGTCAGCGCCGACGCCGCCACGGCCGAGGGCGACGTGCGACGCCTCGAAATCCTGTTCGCGCCGATCTCGGGGCCATCGGGCCTCGCCGACCGGCTCCTAGGCCTCTATCAGCCCCTGACCCCCCGCCCCGGCTTCGGCGCTCGCGGCCTTGGCGAACTGCACATGCGCGCCATCGGCGGTGGCGAGCAGAGACCGCGCCCGCGCCTTGCCGCCGTTGATGGACGCCAGATCGCCTGACGCCCGGCTTTGGCGCCGCTTCGTTAATCGAGATGTGCGAGGCGTCCGAGGCGCTTCTCTTGGCGCGGCGGACGCTCTCTATTGACCGACGGGACGCGCATCCAGACCAGAATCGTCATCGCGGCGGCGACCGTGATCGCGTTCACCGCCGCGCTGTGGGCGCCGCAGGTGCTGAACGATGGCGACAGCTGGTGGCATGTCGTGGCCGGGCGGCTGATGATCGCCCGCCATGGACTGATAAACACCGATCCGTTTTCCTACACCTTCGCCGGCAGGCCGTGGCTGAACCACGAATGGCTGGCCGACGCGCTGTTCGGCGGCGCCTTCAACCTGGCCGGCTGGAGCGGGGTGATGCTGCTGACCGCGTGCGCGGCGGGTCTGGCGGCGTGGCTTTTGGCGCGGGATGTGGCGCGTTGGCTTTGCGGACTGCCGCTGATCATCGTGCTCGGCGTGGCGCTGTCGCTGGTCGGCCCGCATCTCTTGGCCAGGCCGCACCTGCTCGCGCTGCCGCTGCTGGAGATCTGGACCGTGGGCATGGTCCTGGCCAGGGCCCGTGGGAGGGGTCCGGCCTGGGCCCTGCTGCCGGCGATGACCTTGTGGGCGAATCTGCACGGCAGCTTCTTCTTCGGCCTGGGCCTGACCGGTGTGTTTGGTCTCGAGGCCCTTATCGCGGCGCCGGCGGGGCAAAGGATCGGCGTGGCCCTGCGCTGGGGTGGGTTCGGCGTCGCCGCCGCCGGCGCGGCCCTGCTGACCCCGCATGGGATCGACGGACTTCTGTTGCCGCTGCGCTTGAGCGGAATGGCCAGCCTGGCGCACATCGGCGAATGGGCGCCGGCGGACTTTTCAACGGTCAGCCCCCTGGAGATCGCGTTGCTGGCGGCGTTGTACGGCTTTCTCAGCCGGCCGGTTCGGCTCCCCCCGCTTCGAGCGCTACTCATGCTTCTGCTGGTGTTTCTGGCTCTGCGGCATGTCCGCCATGAGATGCTGTTGGCCATCGTCGCCCCGTTGCTGCTCGCCCTGCCCCTGGCGGAAGCCTACGGCCACGCGCCGCGGACCGGCGACACTGCGGCTCCCCTTCCCCCGCGCCTGCCATCGCCATGGCTCGCCGGCTTGGCTGTGATTGTCTTGGCGCTGGCGTGCGCCCGGCTGTTCGCGCCAGTGATGAGGACCGACGGACCCGCGGCGCCGATCTCGGCGATGGCCGCGGTCCCCGCGACCCTGGCCGCGCAGCCTGTGCTCAACGACTACGCCTTCGGCGGCTATCTGATCTTTCGGGGGGTGAAGCCGTTCATCGACAGCCGCGCCGATCTCTACGGCGATCGATTCGTACTGGCCTACAGCCGTCTGGCGGCGGGCGACGCGGCGGCGCTGGGCAAGGTGCTCGAGGATCGGCGGGTGCGCTGGACGATCCTCGCGCCGGCAACGCCCCTGTCCGCGGCCATGCGGGCCATGCCCGGTTGGCGCCTGCTACACGCCGACCGCTTCGCCGAGGTCGAGGTTCGCGCCTCCCCCTGACCCCCGCCGCGGTGCGCCGCAAAGGCGCCATCCCGGCACGAGGGTTGCAGGGCTGCGCGCCCTCGAACGGCTTCACGAGTCCTAAACGGGATAGCGCGATAATCGACAAGGCAGGGTGGCGGAGACCCATGAATACACGACCGAAGACATCACTGATCGCCAAGCTGGCGCGCGCCTGCCGTGGCGGCATGACCGGGCGAAACGGCGGGGTGGCGCTGATGTTCGCCCTGCTGACGCCGGTGCTCATTCTCCTGGTCGCAGGCGTGCTCGACGCCTCCTTCGCCCTCAATGCCAAGACCAAGCTGCAGGACGCCAGCGACGAGGCGTCCCTGGCGGTCAGCATCGCCACGGGCCAGAACCCGAACATTTCCGAGAGCCAGCTCGAGGCCATCGCCCAGAACGCGCTGGACGCCAACTTCACCGACTCCGCCCCCACGATCACCGATTTTCACGTCTGCGCGCCCGTTCAGAACGACTGCACCGATGGCCAGACGACCATGCAGCTGGGAACCGTCAAGGTGACCGCTTCGGCGCCGACCACCTGCGTGTTCGCCAGCATCGTGCCGATGTTCTGCGTCAACGGCTCGAACCAGACGGTCGGCGCGTCGTCGCTGACCACGATCAGTTTTGGCAAGACCCTGCAGCTGAACGTGGTGATGGATAGTTCCGCCTCGATGATCGTCGGAGCGACGCCCGCGGACGTAACCACGATCAGCAACTGGGTGAGCGCCAACTGGGACTTGGTCAAACCAGGCGACCCCGCGCCCTACACGGGCCAGGACAATCCCCCTTGCGCCTTCGCCTGTCACGATGTCGGCGGCGCCACCGGGCCCGCGGACATCGCGCTTGGCCTCACACGCGCCAACTCCGCGGGAGCGACGACGCGCTTCGACGTGATGATCGCCGCCGCACAGGCGCTGATCACGCATGTTCAGCAGGTGTCGACCGCCAACAATCAGAACCGCCAGAACAGCTATCTGTTCAACGTTTGGTCGTTCGACACCACCCTGCACCAGTACGGCGTTTCCAACATCCCCGATTTCCCCGACGCGCAGACGGCCGTCTCGCAGGTCACGCCCGGCCTCGACACCTACCTCGACAACGCCATGAGTACGCTGGCGACGCAGGTCGGCGCCAACGGCACGGGGGGCTCGATCCTGTCGCCGTTGAAATTTGTCATCGTGGTCACCGACGGTCTTCAGTCCGACCGTGGCGGCAACTGGCAGAACTGCAGCTGGGCCCCCGATCCGGCGTGGAGCAATTTCACCGATTGCACCGGCGGCTTTGCCTCCCCGATCAACACCGCCAACTGTCAGACGATGAAGAACAACAACGTCATCCTGGCGGTCCTGGAGACCCCGTACGTGCCGCTCGACGGCCAAAGTCCGAACGTGCAGCCCTATGAGAAGACGGTGCGTAAGATAATCTACCCGACCACGACCTATCCGAACGGCCCCACCAACCCACCCTTGGCTGGACCCAGTGCGATCAGCGCCGCTCTCGCCGCCTGCGCGTCTCCCGGCTACTACTTCCAGGCGGCCAATTCGGCGCAGATCGCTGCCGGCTTCGTGGCCCTGACCGATGAGTTCTTGGCCCGCTCGACGGTGATTGTTCAGTAGTCGCACGGGGTCAGTTCTCGACCACCCGCCCGTCCTTTAGCGCCAGCACCCGGTCCATACGGCTGGCGAGTTCGAGATTGTGAGTGGCGATCAGGGCGGCCACGCCGCTGGCCCGCACCAGCTCCTCCAAGTTGTGAAATACCGCCAGTGACGTGGCCGGATCGAGGTTGCCGGTCGGCTCGTCGGCGAGCAGCAGGCTGGGGGCGTTAGCCAGCGCCCGCGCAACGGCGACGCGTTGCTGTTCGCCCCCGGAAAGCTGCGCCGGCTGGTGGTCCAGGCGTTCGGCCAGGTTCAATTGGCTGAGCAAATCGCGCGCCCTTTCCCGCGAGGCGCGCCGGCCGGCGCCGGCGATCATCGCCGGCAGGGCGACGTTGTCGAGGGCCGAAAGCTCGGGCAGCAGATGGTGAAACTGGTAGACAAAGCCAATCTGCCCCAGCCGTATCGCGGTGCGTTCGGCATCGTTGAGGGTCCCGCAATTCCTGCCGCAAAACAGGATGGCTCCGGCGGTTGGATGTTCGAGCAGGCCCGCGGCGTGCAGAAGCGACGACTTGCCCGATCCCGATGGTCCGACCAGCGCGACCATTTCGCCTGGACGGACGTCCAGATCGACGCCGCTGAGGACTTCGAGGGTTCGATCGCCGGTGATGTAGACCCGACGCAGGCCCCGAAGGCTGAGCACCGGTTCATTCATACCGCAGCGCCTCGACCGGATCGAGCCGCGAGGCGCGCCAGGCCGGCAGCAGGGTGAAGATGAACGAGGCCAGCAGCGCCCAGATCGAGACGATGATCACCTCCTTCCAGTCGATCTTCGCCGGCACGTGAGCGAGGAAGTAGACGTCGGGATTGAACACCGAAACGCCGGTGACCCACTCCAGGGCCGTCTGGATGGCGCCGATGTTCAGGCAAAACAGGATTCCGAAGATCAGCCCGCTGGCGGTGCCTAAGAGGCCGATGGTCGCTCCGGCCATGAAAAAAATGCGCAGGATCGCGCCGCGCCGCGCCCCGATGGTGCGCAGGATGGCGATGTCGCGACCCTTGTTCTTGACCAGCATCACCAGTCCCGAGATGATATTCAGAGCCGCCAGGGCGACAATAAATAGGAAAATCAGCCGCATGGCCGTGCGCTCGACCTCGAGGGCCCCGAAATAGGCGCGGTTCTTTTCGGTCCAGTCGGTTACCACAGCGCCAGGTCCAGCGGCCGCGGCCAGCGCGGGTTTCAGGGCCGGGGCCCTGTCTGGGTCGGCGAGTTTGATCTCGATGAAGTCGACAGCGGCGTCCCGCCCGAAGAAAAGCTGAGCCTGGTCCAGCGGCATGTAGATGAAAGCCTGGTCGTATTCGCTCATGCCGACGGTGAACGTCCCAGCAACGGTATAGGTCTTGCGGATCGGCATCGTGCCGAACACCGTCGCGCCCCCCGAAGGCGCGGTAATGGTGATCGGATCGCCGGCCTGCACGCCGATGCCCTGGGCCAGCTTTTCGCCGACCAGCACCTGGTCGCCGCCGTCGTCGCCGGCGCCAAAGACCGCCAATGCATTTCTCGGATTGAGATGAGCGGTGATGATCGCGCTGGCGCGCACGTCGGCCGGGGTCATCCCCCGGACGACCGCGCCGGCATTGGCGTCCGGCCCGCTGGCCAGGGCCTGCGATTCGACTACCGGGACCGCGTCGATCACCCCTGGAACGGCCTTCAGGCGAGCGACCATCGCCGCCCTGCCCTGCGGCGCTTCCGAGCCGCCGACCACGAACGCATGGCCGTTGAAACCGAGCATCTTGCTTAAGAGCTCGGAGCGGAAACCGTTCATGATCGACATGGTGATGACCAGGGCGGCGACCGCCAGCGCTATGGCCGAGAACGAGATCAGGGAGATCAGCGCCACGCCCCCCTGGCTGCGCTTGGCCAAGAGGTAACGCAGCGCGATGGATCGCTCCCAGGCGCTGAACGGCGCCGCGGCCTTCACCCGGTAATCGCCTTGATCGCCGCGTCCAGGCTCAGGGTCTGGCGCTCGCCGGTGGCTCGGCGCTTAAGCTCGACAACGCCGCCCTCCACGCCGCGCGGGCCGACGATCAGCTGCCAGGGAAGCCCGATCAGATCCATGGTCGCGAACTTGCCTCCGGGACGCTCGGCCGTGTCGTCGAGCAGCGGCTCCTTGCCGGCCCGGGTAAGCTCCGCGTAAGCGCGCTCGCAGACCGCGTCGACGCCCGCATCGCCCGGGCGCAGATTGACGATGCCGACGCCGAACGGGGCCACGGGGTCTGGCCAGACGATGCCGTCCTCGTCGTGACTAGCCTCGATGATCGCGCCGGCCAGACGCGAAATGCCGACGCCGTAGCTTCCCATCTGGACGGCGCGCTCGACACCATCGGCGCCGGCGACCGTGGCCTTCATCGGCACGGAATATTTGTCGCCGAAGAAGAATACCTGGCCGACTTCAATGCCGCGCGCGGTCATCCGGTCGGCGGGCGCCGTGTCGGCTT
This sequence comes from Caulobacteraceae bacterium, assembly GCA_036511515.1. Taxonomy (GTDB): domain Bacteria; phylum Pseudomonadota; class Alphaproteobacteria; order Caulobacterales; family Caulobacteraceae; genus Acaudatibacter. The sequence continues at coordinate 7,429 of DATCCB010000109.1, forward strand.
CAAAGCGCGCCTGGTCATGGACATCCTCGGTCGCGGCATAGAGTCCCGTCCAGGCCTCGATGATCGGCGAAAGATCGCCGTCATAATCGATGTCCTCGCCGGGGACGGCCAGATCGAGCAGCCGGCGGTCGAGATGCACGGCCGATTCACCGGTCTGAGCCAGGACGATGAATTCGTGGCTCAAATCGCCCCCGATCGGACCGGTTTCGGCGCGCATCGGAAACGCCTTGAGGCCCATGCGGGCGAAGGCGCGCAGGTAGGCGACGAACATCCGGTTGTAGGATTCGCGGCCCTTCTGCGCGTCGACGTCGAAGGAGTAGGCGTCCTTCATCAGAAATTCGCGCCCGCGCATGACCCCAAACCGCGGCCGCTGCTCGTCCCGGAACTTCCACTGGATGTGGTAGAGGTTCTTCGGCAGGTCCTTGTAGGAGTGGATATAGGCCCGGAAGATCTCGGTGATCATCTCCTCGTTGGTCGGGCCAAACAGCAGTTCGCGGTCGTGGCGGTCGGTGATCCGCAGCATCTCGGCGCCGTAGTCGTCATAACGCCCGCTTTCGCGCCACAAGTCGGCGAGTTGCAGGGTCGGCATCAGCATCTCGATGGCCCCCGCCCGGTCCATCTCCTCGCGGACGATCTGTTCGACCTTTCGCAGCACGCGGTGGCCAAGCGGCAGCCAGGCATAGATGCCGGCGGCTTCCTGGCGCAGCATGCCGGCGCGCAGCATCAGCCGGTGCGAGGCGATCTGGGCCTCCGCCGGCGTCTGCTTCAGGACGGGCAGGAAATAGCGCGACAGGCGCATCGAACGAGGGTCCCTGATTGCGGCGACTTTAACGGGGTGGGCAGATAGCCTTGGGAAGCCCGGCCTGGCAACGATGAGCCTCAGGCGATGGCGTCGAAGCTCGGCAGGGTGACCAGGTGGAAATGTATCGTCAGCCACAGAAGGGCGAAGAGGATCGCCGCTACCCAGGTGGTGGTGAAGAACTTGCGCGCCAGCCTGGGGTTTACCGGCGAGGCCGGATCGCCGCCTCCGGGAACGGGGATGCCTTCTTCGGCATGAGACCGCGCGCCCAGCGGCAGGATGGTGAACAGAGCCGTCCACCAGATGGTCAGATAGGCGGCGATGTCGGTGGTCAGGGTCATTGGCCGTGCCCCGTCGGAGGCGTTTGCATCAGCTCGACGAGAACCCCGCCCATGTCCTTGGGATGGACGAAGATCACCGGCACGCCGTGGGCGCCGATGCGCGGCTCGCCGGTTCCCAGTATGGCCGCGCCCTTGGCGCGCATCTCGTCTCGCGCGACGATGATGTCGGCGACCTCGAAACAGACATGGTGCTGACCGCCGCGCGGGTTCCTGGCCAGGAAAGCGTGGATCGGCGAATCCTCGCCGAGCGGCTCGATCAGTTCGATCTGAGCGTTGGGCAGGTTGACGAACGATACCCACACCCCTTGCTCGGGCAAAGCCCGCCTCTCGGTGATGTCGGTGGCTCCCAGCATGTCGCGATAGAGCGTCCACGAATCCTCGATCGATGGCGTCGCCACGCCGACGTGATTGAGCTTTCCGATCATGCGCGCGGGGTAGCACCGTTGGCGTTGAAACAAAATGCGCGCGACGCTTGTATCGGCGTGGTCAGGCAAAAGGCTTGGCCCGGCCCAAGCAAGCCAAGGGGGATGAGGTGATCGTTTACGATCTGAGCGCTCGAGCGGTGCAAGCGATGACTCCGGTGGATCTCGCTGGGCTCGACCGACCGCCCGATAGTCCCATCGGCCAGTTCGACTTTCACGGCTGCAGCTGCGGGATCGCCAGCTTCTCGGGCCGACCGCCCTGGGAGTTGCACGAGGACGGCGACGAGATACTCCACATCCTTGCTGGCGAGAGCAAACTGACGGTGCTGGGAAAGGATGGCGAGGTGTCGCGGACCCTCAAGCCCGGCGACCTGGTGATCGTTCCCAAGGGTTGCTGGCATCGCAGCCACTCTCCCAAAGGCGTCACCCTGTTCCACATGACGCCGCGCGACGGCGGCCGGCATTCATGGGAAGACCCGCGGGCGGCGCGGAGCGCGTAGACCCGCGATCCAGCCACTGAGGCCATCTAGATGCGTCTTGAGTTCGATTGGGATCCTGCCAACGCACAGACCAACAGTGCAAAGCATGGCCTGAATTTTTATCAGGCGATGGACGTGTTCGCAGACCCCCTGGCGCTCAGCCGGCTTGATGATCCACCTGTCTCGAGTGAAGAACGATGGGTCACCGTGGGTCGGGTCCAGATGGGTGTCCTGACCGTTGTCCATACCCATGTCGAGCTTGCCGGTGATAGGATCGCCATTCGGATCATCTCCGCGCGGCATGCGACGCGCCGAGAGGCGCGGCAATACGAGGAAGGAATGGAGCTTTGAAGGACGAGTACAATTTCAGTGATGCAGAGCGCGGCAAATTCTTCCACAAGGATGCCGTGCTGGCGCCGCCGATCCATCTCGAAGCAGATGTGTTGGCCTACCTGCTCGCGAGGGCGGAGGCGCGTGGCGCATCTCTCGACCAGCTGGTCAACGGCCTACTCCGAGCCGACATCGCCCTGATCGAAGCGGGCGGTTGACGCTTCAGTCCACGCCATAGCGCATGCGCTATGGAAAAGACCTACACCCGCAGCACTGTGGCCTCAACAACCGGCCGGCGCTTCCAGATTCTGAAAGCTGCCTTCTTGACCGACCGCGAGAGAGCCGCCTCGATGGCAGGATCGTCGTCGCGATCGTCGACACTCAACGAAGTTAGCGCCTGACCGGCCGCCTGCTCAAGGTCGTCGATGGCTTCGGCGAGCGGGTAATCGGCGTCGCCCGGCAAGCCGATGGCCTTGACTTGCGGGCCGGATACCACCCTCCCGCGACCGTCTACCGCGACCGAGACCATCAGCATGCCATTGACCGCCGCATGACGTCGCTCGCGCAAGGCGTCGCCGTTTTCGGGCGTGACCACGCCTGCGTCGACGTAGAGACGCCCCGACGGAACCTCGTCGATGACCTCGGCTGGGCCAGGCGCCAGGCGCACCATGTCGCCGTTGCGCGGCGCCAGCGCCTGCGGAACCTGCAGGTCCCTGGCCAGGGCGGCATGTTCGAGGAGATGGCGGCGCTCGCCGTGGGTCGGAATGGCGATCGATGGCCTGGCCCACTGATACATGCGTTTCAACTCATCGCGGCACGGGTGGCCGGAAACATGGATGCCCGGATGGTCGCGCTCGGTGTAGAGCCGCACGCCGAGGTCGGCGAGCCGGTTCTGCAGATTGCGGATCGGAACCTCGTTGCCCGGAATGATCCGTGAGGAAAACACGCAAGCGTCGCCCGCGCCCAGTTTGACGTGCGGATGGGTCCCCTCGGCAACGCGAAACAAGGCCGCGCGCGGCTCCCCCTGGCTGCCCGTGCACAGATAGAGGACCTGATTGTCCGGCAGACGGCGCGCCTCCGCGTCGGAGACGAACGGCCTTATGTCAGCGAATAGCCCCACTGACCGGGCCGCCTGAGACATGCGGATCATCGATCGGCCGACCAGGCACACCCTGCGGCCGTTGGCCTCGGCGGCGCGGATGATGGTGTCCATGCGCGCGACGTTGGACGCGAAACAGGCGGCCGCGACCTTGCCCTTCAGCTGCGCGATCAGCGCACCCAAGGTTTCGCGCACCTGCGATTCAGAGCCCGCTTCGCCGTCAACGAATACGTTGGTGGAATCGCAGACCATGGCCAGGATGCCCTGGTCGCCCAGGGTGCGGATGGCGTCGATGTCCGTCGGGCCGCCCAGCAGCGGGTCGGGGTCGATCTTCCAGTCGCCGGTGTGCAACACCGTCCCCAGCGGCGTCCTGATCGCCAGGCCGTTCGGCTCTGGGATCGAATGGGTCAGGGTGATCAGGGTCAGGTCGAAGGGACCCAGGGCGAACGTGCCGCTGAGCGGGACCTCGGTAATCTTGACCTCGTCGAGCAGGTCCGCCTCGCGCAGTTTCTCGCGCAGCAGGAAAGCGGTGAACGGGGTCGCGTAGACCGGCGCCTTCAGTCTGGGCCACAGCCAGGCGACCGCGCCGATGTGGTCTTCATGGGCGTGGGTAAGGACGATCCCCAGGATGTCCTTGGCATGTTCCTCGATGAAGGTCGGATCGGGCAGGATGACCTCGACGCCGGGCGTCGTCTGATCGCCGAAGGTTATGCCAAGGTCGACGACGATCCATTTGCGGGCATGAGGCGGCCCATAGCCGTAGAGATTGAAGTTCATGCCGATCTCGTTGGATCCTCCCAGGGGAAGGAACACGAGTTCGTCTTGCTGTTGGGAGCTCATCTGCCGCTGAAATGGGGATTGCGGCGGGTGATTTCGAGCAGGCCCAGGATGGTCAGGTCAGGATCGAAGTGATCGATCTCCGCGGTGGCGTTTTCGAACAGGGAAGCGATGCCGCCGGTGCCGATCACCGTCAGGGGCGCGGCATATTCGACCTTCATCCGCGCGATGAGGCCCTCGATCAGCGATACATAGCCCCAGAACACCCCCGACTGCATCGATTCGACCGTGTCCTTGCCGATGACCCGCGCCGGGCGCTGGATGGCGACGCGCGGCAGACGGGCCGCGGCGGCGTGCAGCGCCTGCATTGAAAGCGCAATCCCGGGCGCGATCGCCCCGCCCTCAAACGCGCCATCGTCGGCAACGATGTCGAAGGTGGTCGCGGTGCCGGAATCGACCACCAGCAGGGCCCCCGGATAGGTGATGTGCGCGCCGATGGCGTTGACCAGGCGATCGGCGCCGGCCTCCGAAGGCTTCTGGATGCGCACTGCGATGCCAAGGTCGACGTTCTCCCCGATCACCATCGGCTCCACGTGCAGATACCGCCGCGCCAGATTGCGCAGATTGAAGATCGATTGCGGCACCACGCTGGAGATGATGCAGGCGTCGAGGGACCCCATCGAGAGACCCGAAAGTCCCAGCAACTGAGACAGCCACACGGCGTACTCATCGCCGGTCCGCGGCGCATCGGTGGCCGCGCGCCATTGGGCGATCCAGGCGGCGCCGTCGTGCACGGCGAACAAGGTGTTGGTGTTGCCCTGCTCGATGGCCAACAGCATCAGACGCCTCCGAAGAACACATCGCCGGCGGTGATCCGACGCAGGGTTCCGTCGGCGGTTCTAAGCCTCAGCGCGCCGTCCCCGTCCAGTCCCTCGGCGATTCCCACGATGCTCTCGCCGGAGAGCCGCGCCGTGCAGGCCTCGCCAAGGCCGTGCGCGCGAGCGGTCCAGGCATCGGCGATAGCGGCAAAGCCGGCGTTGTCCCAGATCATGCGCCATCGCTCGAACGCCTCGGCCAGTACGCTCAGCGCTTCGAGCGGCTTCGGCGCCGGCGCGGGCCTGTGTTCGCAAAAAGCGGTGGCCGGCCGATCGGCCGCCAGCGGCGCGCGCGCCAGGTTGACGCCGATGCCGACGGCGACCCACAGGCCGCCCGCCTCGGCCGGTCCCGATTCGACCAGGATGCCCGCCGCCTTTCGGCCGCCGAGCAACAGATCGTTGGGCCATTTGAGGCTGACGATCGCCGGCGGGACGAAGGCGTCGGCCAAGTCGGCTACGGCCAGGGCTGCGACGAAAGACACCTGGGCGGCCTCCGCCGGCGGCTTGGGGGTGGTGAACAGGCAGGTGGCGGCCAGGTTGCCCAGTCCGGTCTCCCAGCCTCGCCCGCGCCTGCCGCGCCCGGCGGTCTGGCGCGCCGCGGTGATCCACAGCGGTCCCCGCTCCCCAGCCTCGGCCCGCCGCCGGGCCTCCGCGTTGGTGGAGTCGATTTCGTCGAAGGCTTCGATGGGCGGGAGCTTCAAGGTTGTGACATCAGTTGACATATGACATAACATGGCGGGGACACACTTGGTCGTAGCCGGAGCGAGTTTTGGCGGGGGCCTCGCTGCTCTTTGAATTGAAACGTGTCTACGACGACGGACGAATCGTCGAGGCCAGAATCTGGCTGGTTCCCATTGCCGTGCGCGGGTCCGACCATCAGCTGAAGTATTCTCTCTCTTATGGAAGTGATGGCGACCGGGTGGTGGGCTACGACAATGAAGCGGGGAAAGGCGATCACCGACACTACAACGATCGGCAAGAGGCCTATGCCTTCACCACTGTCGAGAAACTTGTCGCCGACTTTCTCGCCGACGTCTCCAGGATAAGAGGTGATGCGATATGAACGGGGAATTGAAGATTCGCGTTGGCGGCTCGCTCAAGGAAGACTTGGGCGACTTCGTCACGGCTTGGAAGCGCGGCGAAGCAGGCGACTCTCACCAGGAGCGCATTGTCGTTTTTGAGTCCTGGGCGGCCCTTTCGGCGATTCTCACAACCCAGCGCTATCGCCTCCTGCGTCACCTTCATGACCATCCGTCCCGCTCGGTGAATGCGCTCGCCGGCGAGTTGAAACGGCAATACCGACGCGTGCATGACGATGTCACCGCTCTCGAACGCGTCGGGCTTCTCGACCGCTCGCATGGCGACGTTCGCGCCACCGCCGACAAGCTCACCGCCGAGGTGGTGCTTCACTCAACTACCGCATAGCCAGGGCGATTGCCGCGACATGGGCCAGGGGATCGATGGCGATCAGCGCGATCATCACCGCCGGGAAAGCGAAGAGCGCGCTGGCGTAGGTCACCGCGCGAGCCCCTGCGACCGGAGCATCCGTCTGGCCGGGGCTGGGGTCGAGCCACATGACCTTGATCAGCTTCAGATAGTAGAAGGCCGCGACGATGCTGCCGACCAGGGCGGCCACGGCGACCGGCGCCAGTCCCGCGGCAATTGCGGCTTTGAAGACGTAGAACTTGCCCCAGAAACCGCTGAAGGGCGGCAGGCCGAGCGCGGAGAGGCAAAAGGCGGTCATCGCCAGAGCCATGCCTGGCCGCTCGCGCATCAGGCCGGCGAAGTCGTCCATGGTCTCCATCGGCCGGCCCCCGCGTGAGAGCGCCGCGAGGCAGGCGAAGAAGCCGGTCACATCGATCACGTAGAGGATCATGAACAGAAGCATCGACTGGATGCCCACGGCGCCGCCAGAGGCCAGTCCGATCAGGGCGTAGCCGATGTTGGCGATCGAGGAATAGGCCCACAGCCGCTTGAGGTTTCCCTGGACCAGGCCGGCGAAGGCGCCGACGGCGACGGACATCAGGGCCAGCGCGATCAGCACCTGGCGCCACTGGCCAACGTCGGCTCCGAACGCCTGGCTGAGCACGCGGGCGAGCAGGACCATGGCCGCGAGCTTCGGCGCGCCGGCGAAGAAGCCGACCACCGGGGTCGGGGCGCCTTCGTAGACGTCCGGCGTCCACATGTGGAACGGCGCGGCGGAGACCTTGAACGCTAGCCCGCAGATCAGGAACACCAGGCCAAAGAGCACGCCCGGCCCGGCGTTCCCGTGCACGGCCATGGCGATGGCGCCAAACCGGGTCGAGCCTGCGAAGCCGTAGATCAGCGATGCGCCATAGAGCAGCAGGCCAGACGACAGGGCGCTCAGCACAAAATACTTCAGACCCGCTTCGGAGGCCTTGACGTTGTCGCGCTGGAACGCGGCCAGCACATAGAGGCACAGCGACTGCAGTTCGATGGAGACATAGAGGCTGATCAGGTCGCCGGCCGAAGCCATCATCCCCATGCCCAGCGCCGCCAGGATGACTAGCACCGGATACTCGAACTTGGCTATCTTCCTGGCCGCGAACCAGCGGTCGCCAAGGGGGATGGCGACCGCGCTGGCGGCGTAGATGGCGACCTTGGCAAACACCGCGGCGGGGTCGGCGATCAGGCCGCCGGCGAAGGCGCGGCCTAGCGGCCCGGTGGCCGCCGCCAGCGCGGCGGCCGCCAGGGCGGTGACCGCGGCGACGATGAAGAGCGCGCTGGCGCGTCCGGCAAATGCGCCCCAGGCCAGGAGGGCCAAGGCGCTGCCGGCCAGGATCAGTTCAGGCAGGGCCAGCGCCGCGCTCGCCGAATAGGTCATCGTGCGAGCCTCGCGCTGGCCTGGAAGGCGTCGACCAGGTGACCGACCGATGCGCCGCTGATCTGGAAGACCAGTCCGGGCGCCAGTCCCAGGACCAGGGTGGCCGCGACCAGGGGAACGAAAATCAGCACCTCGCGCGGCTCAAGATCGGCGATCAGGCCAAGGTCCGGGTTGGTCATCTCGCCAAAGATTATCCGCCGGTAGACGGTCAGGGCGTAGACGGCCGACAGGACGACGCCGCTGGTGGCCAGGATCGCCGCCCAGGTCGAGACGCCGTAGGTTCCGGTCAGGCTGAGAATCTCGCCGACGAAGCCGCTCGTCCCCGGCAGCCCGACATTGCCCATGGTGAACAACATGAACGCCGCCGCATAGAGCGGCATGCGGCTCACCAGGCCGCCATAGAAGGCGATCTCGCGGGTATGCATGCGGTCGTAGACAACCCCGACGCAAAGAAAGAGGGCGCCGGAGATCACCCCGTGGCTGAGCATCAGGAAAAGCGCGCCCTGCTCGCCCTGCAGGTTGCCGCTGAAGATGCCAAGGGTGACGAAACCCATGTGGGCGACGGATGAATAGGCGATCAGTTTCTTGAAGTCGGTCTGCCGAAAGGCGACCAGCGATGTGTAGATCACCGCGATCACCGAGAGGGCGAAGATCAGCGGCGTGAACTGCAGGCTGGCGTGCGGCAGCATCGGCAACGAGAACCGCATGAAGCCATAGCCGCCCATCTTCAGAAGGATGCCGGCCAGGATCACCGAGCCCGCGGTGGGGGCCTCGACGTGCGCGTCGGGCAGCCAGGTGTGGACCGGCCACATCGGGGCCTTGACCGCGAATGACGCAAAGAAGCCCAGCCATAGCCAGGTCTGCACCCGCGGCGCGAAGTGGAACGTCATCAGCGCGGGGATGGACGAGGTGTGGGCGATGCCGATCATCGCCAGGATCGCGGCCAGCATCAGAACAGAGCCCAGCAGCGTGTAGAGAAAGAACTTGAATGCGGCATAGACGCGGTTCTTGCCGCCCCAGACGCCGATGATCAGGAACATCGGGATCAGCTGGCCCTCGAAGAACAGATAGAACACGATCAGGTCCAGGGCGCAGAAAACCCCGACCATCAGCGTCTCGAGGATCAGAAAGGCGATCATATATTCGATCACCCGGGTGGTGACCGACCGCCAGCTGGCCAGGATGCAGAGTGGCATCAGAAACGCGGTCAGAAGCACGAACAGCACCGAAATGCCGTCGACCCCCATGCGGTAGTGCAGGCCCGCGAACCAGTTGGCATTTTCGGTGAACTGGAAGCCGCTGGCGACCGGATCGAAGCGCGCGACCACCAGCACGGACAGGGCCAGCGTGGCCAGCGTCGCCGCCAGGGCGATCCATCTGGCGGCCGAGGCCGCGCGCAGATCGTCCGGCTTGGCGAACAGGCGCAGGATGAGGATGGCGGCCACGCCGATCATCGGCGCGAACGTGGTGAGGGAGAGAATGCCGCTCATCGCCAGAACGCCCACAGGGCGTAGGTGAGCAGCCCGGCTATGCCCAGCAGCATGACGAATGCGTAGTGGTAGACGTATCCGGTCTGCAGCCGCCCCGTCGCCTTGCCGACCAGCCAGGATGCCGCCGATACGCCGTCCGGACCAAGCCCGTCGATCAGCCGCTTGTCGCCGATCTTCCAGAACAGGTCGCCGGCGGCCTTGGCCCCGCGCACGAAGACGAGGTCATAGATCTCGTCGAAGAACCACTTGTTGTAGAGGAAGGTCCACAGCGGCCCTTTGCGCGCCGCGATCGCCGCGCCCATGCCTTCGTGCAGCACGTAGGCATACCAGGCGCAGATGAAACCTGCCGCCGTCACCGCCAGCGGCGCCCAGACCACCCATGCCGGCAAGCTCGCGGCGCTGGCCAGAGCCTGGGTGGGCAGGTGGAAAAGGGCGCCGCGCCAGAACGCCAGGTGATGAGGTCCGATGAAGTCGCCGGCGAACAGGCCACCGGCCACGACCGCGCCGATGCTGAGCACAATGAGCGGCGCCAGCATCACCCAGGGGCTCTCATGCGGCTCTGGGCCATGGCCGTGATCGTCGGCGTCGCCCTGCGCGAGAGGTTCGTCGTGGGTTTCGATCTGGGCCGGTGAGCGGGTGTCGTGGCCAGAGCCGCCGGGTTCGGCGTGGCGCCATTTGGCGACGCCATGGAAGGTCATGAACACCAGCCGCCAGGAGTAAAACGAGGTCAGGCCGGCCGCCAATACGCCGGCGACAAATCCGAAATAGGCGACCGAATCGCCATGGCCGGCGGCGAAGGCGGCATCGATGATCGCATCCTTGGAATAGAAGCCGGAAAAACCAAGGTCGAGGCCGGGGATGCCAACCCCGGTGATCGACAGGGTGCCGATCAGCATCACCCCATAGGTGACCGGCAGATATCGCCACAGGCCGCCCATTTTGCGCATGTCCTGCTCATGGTGCATGCCGGTGATCACCGAGCCGGCGGCCAGGAACAGCAACGCCTTGAACGAAGCGTGGGTGAAAAGGTGGAACATCGCCGCCGGATAGGCGCCGACGCCCGCGGCGATGAACATGTAGCCAAGCTGCGAGCAGGTCGAATAGGCGACGACGCGCTTGATGTCGTTCTGGGCCAGGCCGACCGAGGCGGCGAACAGCGCGGTGATCGCCCCGATCGCCACGACGACGTCCTTGGCTATCGGCGCGTATTCGAACATCGGCGACAGCAGGCAGACCATGTAGACGCCGGCCGTGACCATGGTCGCGGCATGAATCAGCGCCGAAACCGGCGTCGGGCCCTCCATGGCGTCCGGCAGCCAGGTGTGAAGCAAAAACTGCGCCGACTTGCCCATCGCTCCGATGAACAGCAGCACGCAGGCCAGATCGACCAGCCGCCACGATTGGCCGGCGAAGCTCCAGCTCAGGTGAGCGTGGGCGGCGACCTGGGGGAACACCTCGGCGAACTTGATCGAGCCGAACGACCAGAAGACGGTGATGATGCCCAGCGCAAAGCCGACATCGCCTATGCGATTGACCACGAAGGCCTTGATCGCCGCGGCGTTGGCGGTCGGCTTCTTGTACCAGAAGCCGATCAAGAGGTAGCTGGCGAGACCGACGCCCTCCCAACCGAAGAACAGCTGCATGAAGTCGGCCGCGGTGACCAGGGCCAGCATGGCGAAGGTGAACAGCGACAGATAGGCGAAGAACCGCGGCTTGTGCTCGTCGTCCGCCATGTAGCCCCAGCTGTAGAGGTGGACGAGAGCCGAGACCGTGGTGACCACGATCATCATCACCGCCGACAGCGAATCGACCCGCACCGACCAGTTCGAGCGAAAGGCGCCGACATCGATGAACGGGGCCAGCTCGACGGTGAAGTGATCGCTCCAGCCGCCCCAGATCACCTGACCAAAGGCCAGCCAGCTAAGCGCCGCGGAAACGACCAGCAGGCCGGTGGTGACGCTCATCGCGGCGACATCGCCGATCCGGCGGCCGAAAAGGCCGGCGACGAGCGCGCCAGCCAGCGGCGCCATGACCAGGGCTGTTACGATCAATTGCGCAGTCATGCGGGCGGCGCGCTCAGCCTCTCATCACCGACGCATCGTCGACGGCGATGTCGCCGCGATTGCGGAAGAAGGTGACCAGGATGGCGAGGCCGACGGCCGATTCCGCCGCCGCGACGGTAAGCACGATCATCGCGTAGATCTGTCCAACGACGTCATGCAGAAAGACGGAAAACGCCACAAGATTGATGTTCACCGCCAGCAAGATCAACTCGATCGACATCAGGATGACGATGACGTTCTTGCGGTTCACAAAGATTCCCAGCACGCCGATGGTGAACAGGATCGCCGCCACCGCCAGATAGTGAGCCAGGCCGATAATCATGGCTCGAGCGCCTCGCCGGACCTGATTGAAACGGTATGCATGCCGTTCGCCGGGGTGCGGGCGACCTGCGCGGCGATGTTCTGCCGCTTGACGCCCGGACGATGCTTGAGGGTCAGCACGATGGCCCCGATCATCGCCACCAGCAGCACCAGTCCGGCCGCTTGAAAGACATAGACATAGTCGGTGTACAGCACGCTGCCGATGGCTTCGGTGTTGGGAATCCCGCCGGCCCGGGCGATGGGTCCTATCGACCCGGCCGAGGCGCCCCCGCCAGCTACGCTCGCGGCCACCACAACCATCTCGACGGTCAGCACCCCGGCGATCAGGCCGCCGATGGGCAGATATCGCGCAAAGCCCTGTCGCAGCGCGGCGAAGTCGATGTCGAGCATCATCACCACGAACAGGAACAAGACCGCCACCGCGCCGACGTAGACGACGACCAGCAACATGGCCAGAAACTCGGCGCCCAGGAGCACGAAGAGGCCAGCCGCGGAAAAGAACGCGGTGATCAGGAACAGCACCGAATGGACGGGATTCTTGGCCGAAACCACGCACAGCCCCGCCCCGATGGTGGTCGCGGCCAACAGATAAAAGGCGATGGCCTGCAAGATCATCGGTCTTGATCCAACTCCGTATTTTTCAAAGGCGGCAAACCGGCTCCGGCCGGCGCCCGGCGCCGGCAGTCGCAGCCGCGCCGTCTTTACCGATAGGGCGCGTCCAGTTCCAGGTTCTTCGCGATCTGCCGCTCCCACCGGTCGCCGTTATCCAAGAGCCGCTGCTTGTCGAAATAGAGCTCCTCGCGCGTCTCGACGGCGAACTCGGTGTTGGGACCCTGGACGATAGCGTCGACCGGGCAAGCTTCCTGGCAAAGCCCGCAATAGATGCATTTGACCATGTCGATGTCGTAGCGCGTCGTGCGCCTGGCCCCGTCTTCGCGCGCCTCGGCCTCGATGGTGATCGCCTGGGCCGGGCAGATCGCCTCGCACAGCTTGCAGGCAATGCAGCGTTCCTCGCCGCTGGGATACCGGCGAAGCGCATGTTCGCCGCGAAACCGCGGCGATTGCGGTCCGCGTTCATTGGGATAGAGCACCGTCGCCTTGGGCCGGATCATGTAGCGCATGGCCATGACAAAGGCGCTGGCGAAATCCATCAGCGCCGCGCCTTTCACCGCCTGCTTCAGTCGCTGGAACATCCCTGCTTTTCGCCTAGCGTCCCTTGCCGATCTTGCACTGATAGTCGGAAAGGTCGCGTCCGTCGCGTTCCGGGCTGAGGCGGATCTCACCGCCCTGCGCCTTGCACTGGGCGCTGGCGGCCTTGACCGCATCGTAGTTCGCATCCCCGTCCCCAAGACCGTAGGACCCGGAGCAGCCGCACAGCCAGACGGCGGCGATTAGCGCCGCAAGGGAGCGCGTCATCCGCCGGTCCCGTAGATGCGCCAGGCGCCTATCAATACGACGGCGACCAGCGACGTCGGCAGGAAAACCTTCCAACCCAGCCGCATCAACTGGTCATAGCGGTAACGGGGCACGATCGCCTTGGCCATGGCGATCAGAAAGAAGAAGAAGATGATCTTCAGGAAAAAACACAGGAAACCGAAGAAACTGACCGCTGTCGCCGGCCACCCGTTCAGGAATGGCGTCGGAAACCCGGCCTGCCATCCGCCAAAGAAGAGGATGCTGATCAGTGCGCACATCAGGACTATGTTGGCGTATTCCCCGATCATGAACAGCAGATAGGGGGTCGATGAATATTCGACCTGATAGCCAGCGACCAGTTCGGCCTCGGCGTCGGGCAGGTCGAACGGCGGACGGTTGGTCTCGGCCAGGGCGGAGACAAAGAAGATCACCGACATCGGGATCATCACCAGCGCCGCCGGCAGGCCGCGAAGTCCGCGGCCGCCCAGCACATTCCAGTGCCAGAACCAGCCCGCCTGCTTGGCGACGATCAGCTGAAGATTGAGCGTCCCCGAGAGCAGGATGACGGTGATGATCACAAAGCCGATGGAAACCTCATAGCTGACCATCTGGGCGGCGGAGCGCAGGCTGCCCAGGAACGGGTATTTAGAGTTGGACGCCCAGCCGCCCATGATGATCCCGTAGACTCCGAGGGACGAGATCGCGAACAGGTAGAGGACGCCGACGTTGATGTTCGAAACCACCCATCCCGGCGCCAGCGGCACCACCGCCCAGCCGACGAAGGCCAGGGTGAAGGTGATCAGCGGCGCGAGCAGGAAGACGATCTTGTCCGCCCCGGCCGGCACAACGATCTCCTTGAGGAAGAACTTCAGAAGGTCGGCGAACGACTGCAACAGGCCAAAGGGGCCGACCACATTGGGCCCTTTGCGCATCTGAACCCCGGCCCAGATCTTGCGGTCGGCCAGCAGCATGAAGGCCAGCGAAAACAGCAGCCAGGCGAGCACGGCCAGGATCTGAAGCACCGCCAGGATCACCCAGCCGCCATCGGTGTTCCAGAACGAGGGGGCGCCGGCGGTCATCGCTTGCCCCTACTCCGCGGCCATCTGGACGCCGGCGGCCAGAGCGGCGCACTGCGCCATGGTGACGCTCGCCCTGGCGATCGGATTGGTCAGGTGAAACGCCTTGATAGGGCTTGCGAACGGTGCGTCGGCAATCTTCCCTTCAGCGCCGAGGCCGCCAAGATCGAAAGCCGCCGGCGTTGAGCCGGGCGCGTAGTCGATCTGGCCGAAGGTCGGGTGTTCGGCGAATAGCCGCGCACGCAGCTGATCGAGGGTGTCGTAGGGCGAGACAGCCCCCAGATGTTCGGACAGCGCGCGCAGGATCGACCAGTCCTCCTTGGCCTCGCCCTTGGGAAACACCGCCCGCTCCCCACGCTGCACCCTGCCCTCGGTGTTGACGTAGAGCCCCGGCTTTTCGGTGTACGCGGCCCCGGGCAGGATCACGTCGGCGGCCTGAGCGCCGGCGTCGCCATGGGAGCCCAGATAGACGACGAAGGCGTCGGTGGCTGAAACGTCGATCTCGTCGGCGCCCAGCAGAAACAGGACATCGAGGCGCCCAGCCGCGACCATATCAACGGCGCTGAGCGCGCCGTCGCCCGGAACAAAGCCCAGATCGAGGCCCCCGACCCTGGCGGCGGCCGTGTGCAGGACGTTCCAGCCGTTCCAGCCTTCCCGTACCAGGCCGAAGGCGTGCGCCACGCCCGCGGCCGCCTTGAGCACCGCGCCGCCATCGCTTCGCGAAAGCGCGCCCTGGCCGATGATAATCGCCGGCGCCTTGGCGGCCTTGAAGGCCTTGGAGAAATCAGACCCGCCATCGGCGAAGCCCACGAGGCTTGCCCCGCCCGCGCCCAGGTAGTCGACGTCGTACCGAAGATCGGCGCGCTCGCCGATCTGGCCGATGCGCGTCCGCCCCGATAGCCAAAGTTTGAGCAGGCGGGCGTTGAACACCGGCGCTTCGATGCGCGGGTTGGTTCCGACCAGCAGGATGGCGTCGGCGGCCTCGATGCCGGCTATCGTCGAGTTGAACAGCCAGCTCTCGCGCGGGCCCAGTCCCAGCACCGAACCATCCTGGCGGCAATCGAGGTTTTGCACGCCAAGGCCGCCGAACAGGTCGCGCGCCGCCTTGATCGATTCGGCGTCCTGCAGATCGCCGGCGATGACGCCGATGCGCTTAGGGGAGGCAGCCTTGATCCGCGCCGCGACCAGGGCCAGAGCCTCGGTCCAGCTTGCCGGGCGCAGGCGTCCGCCCTCCCGGATCATCGGCTGGTCGAGGCGCTGGCGGCCAAGGCCATCGCACGCATAGCGGGTCTTGTCGGAGATCCACTCCTCGTTGATTTCCTCGTTGGTGCGCGGCAGCACCCGCAGCACGGCCGCTCCGCGCGCGTCGACGCGGATGGCGCTGCCGAGCGCATCCATCACGTCCACGCTCTGGGTCTTGCTGAGCTCCCACGGCCTGGCGTTGAAGGCGTAGGGCTTGGAGGTCAGGGCCCCCACCGGGCAAAGGTCGATGACGTTGGCCGAGAGTTCGCTGGTCACCGCCTGGTCCAGATAGGTGGTGATCTCAACTTCCTCGCCGCGCGAGATCATGCCGATCTCGGAAATGCCGGCGACCTCGCTGATGAAGCGGATGCAGCGGGTGCACTGGATGCAGCGGGTCATTATCGTCTTGATCAGCGGCCCCATGAACTTCTCTTCGACGGCGCGCTTGTTTTCGCCATAGCGCGTCGCGTCGCGGCCATAGCCCATCGACTGGTCCTGCAGGTCGCACTCGCCGCCCTGGTCGCAGATCGGGCAGTCGAGCGGATGATTGATCAGCAGGAATTCCATCACCCCCTTGCGGGCTTTTTCGACCATCGGCGAGTTGGTGATGATCTCCTGGCCGTCCGCGGCCGGCAGGGCGCATGAGGCCTGGGGCTTGGGCGGTCCGGGCTTCACCTCGACCAGGCACATCCGGCAGTTGCCGGCGATCGACAGCCGCGCGTGATAGCAAAAGCGCGGGATCTCCTCGCCGGCCAGCTCGGCGACCTGAAGCACGGTCATGCCCGGCTCGAAGGCGATGTCGACGCCGTTTACCTTGGCCGTTGGCATCAGAGGGTCGCGTCCGCGAGTTCAGGCCCGCCATTGATGCGGTCCAAAATGGCGATGCACCGCATCATGGCGCGCCCCAGTTCGCTCAGATCGAGCCGCATAAAATCGAGGCTCGCGTCGATCCGCCGAAGCAGCTGCATCGCGAGGTCTTCTTCATCGGCGGTCATGCTGCGGGGGCGATAACCCGTTCCCCACTAGCCATCAATAGCGCTTCCGGAGCGCGGGCTTCCGAGGCCGGCGATATCTCGCAGGCGATCAGGCTTCAACAATGGGTTCGCCCGCTTCCAACCACGCCAATGCTTGAGCCCACATCCCCTGCATCCGCGCCAATACCTCAATGGTCGCCGCGTTGCCTATCCGAAGCCACAAGATCTGAGGGCCGTCTGAGCGGGTGCGGCGGCTCGGGAAGTCCCTGTCCTTCGTGACGACGATGAAGCCTTCGCTGAGCGCGTATCGCCAGATCACCGCATCGGACGCGAAGCCGAGACCCCGGTCACTGACATGCTCGGATTGGTGTCCGCGTCGGCGGAAGCAGTCCGCGAGCGCGGGCGGTAACTGCTGATCGACGAGGAACTTCACTCAGCGGCGGGTAGGACGACAGGGTGGTCCACTTCTCGCGCGGCATAGGCCAGGGCCGCGCGGATATCGTCGGACTCTAGATAGGGAAAGTCCGACAGGATTTCCTCCTGAGATGCGCCGCCAGCCAACATCTCCAGGACATCAGTCACACGGAGCCGCATCCCACGAATACACGGGCGCCCACCCATTTTTCCCGGCTCCACCGTGATGCGATCGATCAGGTTCATTCCAGGACTATACCATGGACTACGATCCGACTGAACCGTTGCTCAACCTCGCCAACCCGCTCAATGTAGCGTCGAGTTCGCCGGGCCATGTAGAGCGTGATTGAACTTGGCCCTGCTACTCCGCGGCGATCAAGGTCGCGCCGGGGACGTTGGCGCGGCGGTCGCGATAGCTTGAGATGCGCGCCTCGATCTCGGGACGGAAGTGGCGGAAGAGGCCCTGGATCGGCCAAGCGGCGGCGTCGCCCAGGCCGCAGATGGTGTGGCCCTCGACCTGGCTGGCGACGTCCAGCAGCATGTCGATTTCCTTTGGGTCGGCCTCGCCGCTGACCATCCGCAGCATGATCCGCCACATCCAGCCGGTGCCCTCGCGGCACGGCGTGCACTGGCCGCAGCTCTCATGCATATAGAAATAGGAGAAGCGGGCGATGGTGGCGACGACATCGCAGTCCTTGTCCATGACGATCATCCCCGCGGTGCCGAGGCCCGATTTCATGTCCTTGAGGTGATCGAAGTCCATCAGCGCGGTCTCGGCCATTTCGGCAGTGATCAGCGGCACCGAGCAGCCGCCGGGGATCACGGCCTTAAGGTTGCCCCAGCCGCCGCGCACGCCGCCGAAATGCTCGTCGATGAGCTGGCGCATGGGGATCGACATGGCCTCTTCGACCACAGCGGGCTTATTCACGTGGCCGGCTGCGCTCATCAGCTTGGTGCCGCCGTTGTTCGGTCGCCCGAACCCCGCGAACCAGTCGGCCCCGCGCCGCAGGATTTCCGGGGCGACGGCGATGGATTCGACGTTGTTGACCGTGGTCGGACAGCCATAGACGCCCGAGCCGGCCGGGAACGGAGGCTTGAGACGCGGCTGGCCCTTCTTGCCCTCGAGGCCCTCGAGCAGCGCCATCTCGTCACCGCAGATATAGGCGCCGCCGCCGTGGGTGACGCGGATGTCGCAGTCCCAGCCATGGATATTGTCCTTGCCAATCAGGCGGGCGTTGGTCGCCTGGACGATCGCCGCCTCGAGATGCTCGCGCTCGAGCACATACTCGCCACGGATGTAGATGAAGCAGTCGTGCGCGCGGATGGCGTACGAGGCCACCAGACAGCCCTCGATCAGCCGGTGCGGATCGCCGCGCATGATTTCGCGATCCTTGCAGGTGCCCGGCTCGGACTCGTCGGCGTTGACCACCAGGTAGTGCGGCCGCTCGCTCTCCTGCTTGGGCATGAAGGTCCATTTGAGCCCGGTCCCGAAGCCGCCGCCGCCCCGTCCGCGCAGGCCCGACGCCTTGATCTGTTCGCAGATCCACTCGGGCGTCTGAGAGAGCATCGCGCCGGTGCCGTTCCACACCCCGCGCGCCTTCGCCCCCTCCAGGCCCCAGTCGTGCAGGCCATAGAGATTGGTGAAGATGCGGTCCTTGTCCTCGAGAATGCCGACCATCTTTAGAGCTACTCGCCTGCGTCGAAGGGATGGGCGCGCACGAAGGCGGCCCGCTTGAATATCACATAGACGAACATCCCCCAGCCGGCGGCGATCACCGCAACGGCGAGCCAGGACGTCCACATCGGCATGCGCCACGGATAGTGGGTGGCGACCAGCAGCAGCACCCCGACCAGGCAGGTGACGAAGCCGGCGGTGCGGGTTTTTCGGTGCAGCCGGACAATCTCATCGACATAGGCCGCGCGGCGATCGAGGCTTTGGGCTTCATCGCTCATGACGACGACCGCCGGCCGATGAGCCCGAGGATCAGCCAGCCCTGGGCGCCGAATCCGACGATCACCGCGGCGCCGATCAGCCAGATCAAGGCGCCGACGTGGAAGGCGAACGCCGCGGCGATGGCGGCCAGGGCGACGATCGCGCAGACGACGTTGATGGCCATGGCTATGGCGAGCCGGCGTTTCAGATGCGGTACATTCATCGTCAGATCACGAAGCCGCCGCATTGGGCAGCGTTCCCAGCGGCTTGGCGCGCGAGCCGTCGGTAAGGCTGGGCTCGGTCAGGGTCAGCGGGCCGCCCTCCGGCGCGCACCCCTGCCGGCCGATGGCCGAGCCCGGCGGCGGCGTTTCTCCAGCCGTGAAGGCGTCGAGGATGGCGGCGAGGCTCTGGGGCGTCAGGTCCTCGTAGTAGTAGTCGTTGATCGCGGCCATCGGGGCAGTGACGCAGGCGCCCATGCACTCGACCTCCTCCCAGGAGAACCGCCCGTCGGCCGAACAGCGATTGTGCGGTCCGATGCGCTCTTCCAGCATCGCCATCAGCGCGGAAGCCCCCCGCAGCGCGCACGGCGGCGTGCCGCAGACCTGGATCACCGCGGTCCTGCCCACCGGTTCGAGGTTGAACATCGTGTAGAAGGTGACGACCTCGAGCACCCGGATCACCGGCATCTCCAGCATATCGGCGACCGCGCGCAATGCCGGTTCGCTGACCCAGCCCTCCTGCTTCTGCGCCAGCCACAGCAGCGGCACCACGGCCGACTGCTGGCGCCCGGGCGGAAATTTTCCGATCCACCACCGGGCCTGCTCGAGCGATTTCTCGCTGAAGGCGAAGGCGGCGGGCTGATCCTTGGCCAGGCGGCGGACGCTCACCGGTCGACCTCGCCAAAGACGATGTCCAGGGAGCCCAGCACCGCGCCGATGTCGGCCAGCATGTGGCCGCGGTTCATCCAGTCCATGGCCTGCAGGTGGGCGAAGCTAGGCGCGCGGATCTTGCAGCGATAGGGCGTGTTGGTGCCGTCGGCGATCAGATAGACGCCGAACTCGCCCTTGGGGGCCTCGACGGCGGCGTAGACCTCCCCCTGCGGCACGTGGAAGCCCTCGCTATAGAGCTTGAAGTGGTGGATCAGCGCTTCCATCGACTGCTTCATCTCAGCCCGCCGGGGCGGGGCGACCTTGTGATCGTCGGTGAGCACCAGGCCTGGCGTCCCCCGCAAAAGCTCGACGCACTGGCGGATGATCCGCACCGACTGGCGCATCTCCTCGACGCGGCACAGGTAGCGGTCGTAGCAATCGCCGTGCACGCCGAGGGGAATATCGAACTCGAATTCGTCGTAGCATTCGTAAGGCTGGTTGCGCCGCAGATCCCAGGCAACCCCGGAGCCGCGCAGCATCGGCCCGGTGAATCCCCAGGCGATCGCCTCCTCGCGCGTGACCACGCCGATATTGACGTTGCGCTGCTTGAAGATCCGGTTGGGTGTGAGCAGCATCTCGATCTCATCGAGGATCTTGGGAAAGGCGATGGCCCAAGCATCGATGTCTTCAACCAGGGCGGGCGGCAGGTCCTGGCGTACGCCGCCCGGGCGAAAATAGTTGGCGTGCATGCGCGCGCCGGATGCCCGCTCGTAGAACACCATCAGCTTTTCGCGTTCCTCGAAGCCCCAGAGCTGCGGCGTCATGGCCCCAACGTCCATGGCCTGGCTGGTGACGTTGAGCAGGTGATTGAGCAGCCGGCCGATCTCGCAATAGAGCACCCGGATCAGCTGCGCGCGCCGTGGGACCTCCAGACCCATCAGCCGCTCGATAGCCAGCACGAAAGCGTGCTCCTGGTTCATCGGCGCGACATAGTCGAGGCGGTCGAAATAGGGCGTGTTCTGGGTGTAGGGCCGCGCTTCGATCAGCTTTTCGGTGCCACGGTGCAGCAAGCCGATGTGGGGATCGACGCGTTCGACCAGCTCGCCGTCCAGTTCCAGCACCAGGCGCAATACCCCGTGCGCGGCGGGGTGCTGCGGGCCGAAATTGATGTTGAAGCGGCGAACTGGAGTTTCGGGCGTCGGTCCGGTTTCGGGTATGAACTCGGTAGCCCCGGCCGGGGCGTTTTCACCGGTCACCGGGGTTTCTCCGATTTTTCGTCACCGGGAAGGCCATAGACATAGCCTTCGCCCGGCTTGGCGTACGGGGCGCCCTCCCAGGGCGAGAGGAAGTCCCAGTTGCGGAATTCCACCGATTTGACCGGCTCATAGACCACTCGCTTCAACTCATCGTCGTAGCGGACCTCGACGTAGCCGGTCATCGGGAAGTCCTTGCGCAGCGGATAACCGTGAAAGCCGTAGTCGGTGAGGATGCGGCGAAGGTCGGGATGACCGTCGAAGAAAACCCCGTACATGTCGAAAGCCTCGCGCTCGAACCAGTCGGCGGCGGGAAACACGCCGACCGCGGAGGCAACGGGCGTGTCCTCGTCGGTTTGCAGCTTGACGCGCACCCGCCGGTTCGTGGTCATCGACAGCAGGTGATAGACCACGTCGAAACGCAGTGACCGCTGCGGATAGTCGGCCCCGCAGATGTCGATCAGCTGGGTGAACCGCAGTGCCGGGCCATCGCGCAGGTGGGTGAGCGCATCGACGATGCGATGCGCGGGGGCGTTCAGGGTCAGCTCGCCAAAAGCGACCTCGAAGCCGCCAATGGCCCCGCCCGCGGCCGCGACAATCGTCTCGCCCAGGGCCTGAAGTTCAGTGTCGCCCGCCGGCCAGCTCATCGCTCGATGGTCCCGGTGCGGCGGATCTTCTTCTGCAGCTGCAGGATGCCGTAAAGCAGCGCCTCGGCGGTCGGCGGGCAGCCCGGGACATAGATGTCCACCGGCACGATGCGATCGCAGCCACGCACCACCGAATAGCTGAAGTAGTAATAGCCGCCGCCATTGGCGCAGCTGCCCATCGAGATCACATAGCGCGGCTCGGGCATCTGGTCGTAGACCTTGCGCAAAGCCGGGGCCATCTTGTTGGTCAGGGTGCCGGCCACGATCATCACGTCGGCCTGGCGCGGGCTGCCGCGCGGGGCGAAGCCGAACCGCTCCATGTCGTAGCGCGGCATGGCGCACTGCATCATCTCGATGGCGCAGCAGGCCAGGCCGAAGGTCATCCACATCAGCGAACCGGTGCGAGCCCAGGTGATCAGATCATCGGCCGCGGCGGTAATGAAGCCCTTGTCGGAAAGCTGCGCCGACATGCCGTCGAAATAGGGGTCATGCGCGGCGCCGTCATAGCCCTCGACGCCGACACGCCCCGCGTCGCCCGCAGCAACGATCACTCCCATTCGAGCGCCCCCTTCTTCCACTCGTAGAGAAAGCCGACGGCGAGGACGAAAAGAAAGCCGATCATGCTCCAGAAGGCGAACTGGCCCGGGCCATGCGGGAGCTTCATCAGGGCGACCGCCCATGGAAACAGGAAGGCGACTTCCAGGTCGAAAATGATGAATAGGATAGCGACCAGATAGTAGCGTACGTCGAACTTCAGCCGGGCGTCGCCAAAGGCGTTGAAGCCGCATTCGTAGCTGGAAAGCTTCTCGGGGTCCGGCGCCCGGGGCGCCACGATCGCCGCCGCCAGCATGAAGGCGGCGCCAAGCCCGGCCGCGATGCCAAGGAAGATGACGATCGGCAGGTACTGCAGCAGAAACGCGTTCATCGCGGGCCCGGCGGGGACAAGGAGGAGTCGGGCGGACTTCTAGCCGAAGGGCGCGGCCGGTTCAAACGGCGGCGGGGAACTTATTGTGCGCTCGCGAACGCGCCCTGACGGAGGTTGCGTTGGGCGGCGCCCAGATATCTAAAATCTGCCTGGGAAAGATGCTTGCATGCGCACGACCATCATCATCGACGACGGGTTGATGATCGAAGCCCTTGCCGCGTCAGGAGCCAAGACCAAACGTGAGGTCGTGGACCTTGGCCTTCGCACCCTGCTTCGCCTGCGGCGACAAGAGGCGCTGCGCCAGTTCCGCGGCAAGCTGGACTGGCGGGGCGATCTGGACGCCATGCGGCAGGGCCGATGATCCTGCCTGGTGGGCGCGAGGCGATCCCTCGCCCGTGGTTGACGCAACCACGGGCCAGACCTATCAGGTCCGCTCGCGCGCCCAAGGCCGCACGCGGGTGTAGCTCAGTTGGTTAGAGCGCCGGCCTGTCACGCCGGAGGTCGCGGGTTCAAGTCCCGTCACTCGCGCCATGGGTCAAGGTATCCGCCAGAAAAAAGGCGGCGCCGGAGCGCCGCCCTTATCTGGTGCGAACAGGCCGCTTGTTAGCTGCCAGACCCGCGATCTCTGAAACCTCAAATTGAAGGTTAGGGATGCGGTCGTCAAGCAGTAACTAAGAGCACTTGGAGGATGAGAAACCTCGTGTTCCAGTGTCTCACGACTTGGTTGGTGTGAGCGCTCACACCAACCTCGGCAAACCCTTGTGGAGGGGGTTGCCGCTGCCCACCTAACCCATGCGGAGGCACGCGTCAAACTAAGTGCTCTTAAGGCATCACAACACTTGCGGCCGAGAACGGTTGAGCTTAGGGAGTGTTTGGATAAACGGAGCTCGTCAGGGGGCGCACGATGCGTTGGAGATTTGGTGGCGATCTAGGAGCGAATTCATTTGGCTGGTTCGCGGTTGAGTTGGATGAGGCCGGCAAGCCCTTCCGTGTGCTCGCGGCAGGTTCGCGTATCTTCAGCGACGGACGCGATCCGAAGTCCAAGCAATCGTTAGCGGCCGACCGTCGCGCCGCGCGGTCGATGCGGCGGCTCAGAGACAGGTTCAAGCAGCGGCAACAGGGACTACTGAAACACTTGACGCTCGCAGGCCTATTGCCGGCCGACGAGACGGCGCGAAAAGCCCTAGCGGCGCTCGACCCTTACCAACTGCGGGCTCGGGCGCGGCACGAGCCTCTATCCCTGGAGCAAATCGGCCGAGCGTTGTTCCATCTGAACCAACGTCGCGGGTTCAAGTCGAACCGCCGCACCGAACGCAAAGCGGACGACGAATCCGGCAAGATCCGCATCGGAGTCGCTCGTTTGCAGCAGAAGATGCGGGAAGTCGGGGCCGAGACGCTTGGGGAGTATCTGCACCACCGACGAACTAGCGCTCGCGACCCCAACCACATCCCGAGTGTGCGCACTCGCCTGCGTCCTGAGACCGCAGAAGACGCCAAGGGTGACGGTTATGACTTTTACCCTGACCGCGCCATGCTGGAGGAGGAGTTTGACTCCATCTGGGCCGCGCAGGCCGACTACCATCCATCGGTGCTCACCGATGCGGCGCATGACACGCTGTTCGGAATTGTCTTTCACCAGCGACCGCTTAGGGCGCCCAGGGTGGGGACCTGCACCCTTGTCGCAACCGAGCCACGCCTCCCCAAGGCGCACCCTCTGTTCCAACGTCGGCGGCTATTGGAGGAACTCAATGCGCTTAGGATCGTGCGCACTGGTGAGAACCCACAACCGCTAACGCGCGATCAACGCGACACGCTGTACCTTAAACTCAAGGACAAACGAACGGTAAGTTTCGAGAGCCTTCGCAAGTTGCTCAAACTCGAACCCGGGGACCACTTCAACAAAGAGAGCGAGAACCGCAAGGACCTCAA
Organism: Caulobacteraceae bacterium; assembly: GCA_036511515.1. Classification (GTDB taxonomy): domain Bacteria; phylum Pseudomonadota; class Alphaproteobacteria; order Caulobacterales; family Caulobacteraceae; genus Acaudatibacter. Next base: position 31,948 of record DATCCB010000109.1, read on the forward strand.
GGGGGATGAAGTCAACGCGGAGATGTCGAACAAGAAGCGCTTCGGCTCCCAATGGTTTCACTTAGATGTCGAGACGCAATGGGGTGTGATCGACAGGCTGCTGCACGAAGAAGACGTTGAGACGCTCTGCGCCTGGCTAGAAGAGCGATGCGGCCTAGCTCCTGATCATGCCAGCGCGGTCGCCGGCGCACGGCTTCCCGAAGGATACGGTCGCTTTGGACTGACCGCTACGACCAAGCTGATCGAAGCTCTTCGCGCGGACGTGATCGTCTATAGCGAGGCGGTGGAAAGGGCGGGCCTTGGCCACCACTCGGACTTTCGAACCGGCGAGGTGTTGGACGCCCTACCCTACTACGGCCACGTGCTCGAACGGCACATCATGCCGGGCACTGGCGATCCCAACGACCCGGAAGAGGTGCGGGTCGGGCGTCTGACCAACCCCACCGTCCACATCGGCCTCAACCAAGTTCGTCGAGTGCTAAACCGGCTTATCAAGGCGCATGGCCCGCCGTCCGAAATCGCGCTCGAACTCGCGCGGGAGCTGAAGCTCGATGATAAACGCAAGGAGGAATTGAACCGGCGCAACCGCGAGAACCGCGAGGCAGCCGAGCATCGCTCAAAGAAACTGGACGAACTCGGCGTCGCCGACAAGGGAGGCAACCGCGCGCTATTGAAGCTTTGGGAGGAGTTGAATCCGCAAAACGCGCTTGACCGCCGCTGCATCTATTCGGGCGTACAGATTGGCATGGATATGTTGTTCTCCGGCGCAGTCGAGGTCGATCACATCCTGCCGTTCAGCGACACCCTTGATGATTCCCAAGCCAACAAGCTGCTCTGCTTGCGAGAAGCCAATCGCGAGAAGGGCGATCAATCGCCATTTAGAGCTTGGGGGAACACAACGCGCTGGGACGAGATCGCCGAGCGGGCCGCACGCCTGCCGAAGGCGAAGCGCCGGCGTTTCGAGCCGGATGCTATGCGTCGCTTCGAAGAAGAGGGCGGTTTCCTCGCGCGGCACCTGGTCGACACCCAGTATTTGTCAAAGCTGGCGCGTGAATACCTCAGCGCCCTATTTCCTGGGCGCGGCGAGGATAGTAGCAAGGTCTGGGTCTCGCCTGGGCGGTTGACGGAGATGCTGCGGCGGAAGTGGGGACTCAACGACCTGCTGCCTGACCACAACTACGCCGGTGGCGGCGATCAGGCCAAGAACCGGCTTGACCACCGCCATCACACCATCGACGCGGCCGTGATAGCGGTCACTGACCGCGGTCTGCTCCAAAGGATTGCAACCGAGTCAGGCCGATCGGGCAGTGAAGGCCGCGAGCGCATTATCGTGCCGGCGCCGTGGGAAGGATTCCGCGACGATCTCAAGTTGGCGATCAACCGCGTCGTGGTCAGTCATCGTTCGGACCATGGCACGGTCTCCAAGGCGGGTCTGCCCAAGGGACACGATGCCACGGCGGGTCGTCTGCACAATGACACCGCCTATGGTCTGACCGGCGTCAAGGAGCGCGGCGTGGACTTGGTTGTGCATCGTGTGCCCTTGGCCTCACTCACCCCCGACGAATTGACTGACGGTGGCCGTCGCGTCGCGGACGACACACTTCGCCGGGCTCTGGCGGCGGCCACGGCGGGACGTGAAGGCAAAGCCTTCATCGAGGCCCTCACCCATTTCGCCGCATCCGATCCTTGGTTCGCCGGAACTCGCCGGGTGCGTGTGTTGGAGCCATTGTCGGTCGTCCAGATCCGCGACGCCAAGGGTCGGGTCTACAAGGGCTACAAGCGAGACTCCAACTATCGGTACGACATTTGGGAAATGACCGATGGCAAATGGGTCGCCGAAGTGGTGTCGATGTTCGATGCACACCAACCGGGCTGGGTATCGGAGCTAAGGCGCGACAACCCGACTATACGCAAGATCTTGAAGCTTCATCGTGACGACGTGCTGGCCATCGACCGAGGAAGTGGGCGCGAGTTGATGAGGGTGGTCAAGTTTTCGGAAAAGCAGTTCGCGCTAGCCGCCCCTCAGGAAGGCGGACCGCTAAAGGCGCGAGCGGCGGCCAAGGGTGACCCGTTCAACTATATCTATCCGGCGCCGAGCACGCTGAGGGCCTGGGGCGCGCGCCAAGTGCGGATCGACGAACTCGGACGTGTGCTTGACCCTGGGCCGCGCGCCCCAGCCGCTACGGCGGCCTGAACGCGCCGCCGCGATGGACCGCATCGTCGACATCGCCACCGACGGCCGTCATCTGTCGGCACTCCGCGGCTTCCTTCTGGTGAGCCAGGACAAGGTTGAAGTCGGCCGTGTGCCGCTCGACGACATCTCGGCCGTGATCGTTCACGCCCATGGCGTTACCTGGACCACCAACCTGGTCACGGCTCTGGCGATTCGTGGAGCGCCGATAGTGCTTTGCGGCGCCAATCACGCTCCGGTCGCGGTGTGCCTGCCGCTGGAAGGGCACCACGGCCAAAACGCACGCATGCGGGCGCAATGGGAAGCGGGGCGCCCCCTCAGCAAACAACTCTGGCGCATGATCGTGGTCAGCAAGATTCGTTGGCAGGCCGCAGTACTAGATGCGATCGGGGCCAATTCCACCGCCTTCGATCTGCTTGCCCGGCGCGTCCGCTCTGGCGATCCCGACAACATCGAGGCTCAGGCCGCGCGGCGCTATTGGCCCATGCTGATGGGCGAGGATTTCCGCAGGGACCGAGCAGCGGGCGGCGCTAACGGCTTGCTCAACTATGGCTACACGGTCATGCGAGCGCTGTGCGCCCGCGCCGTGGTTGCCGCTGGGCTGCACCCATCCATTGGCGTCCATCACGCCAATCGCGGCAACGCCTTCGCCCTGGCCGACGATTTGATCGAGCCTTTCCGGCCACTAGTCGATCTCTTGACCGTCAAGCTCCTGGCGCGCGGCGTTCAAGAAGTCAATCCAGAAGCCAAACGCGCCTTCGCCGGCCTGACCTCACTCGACTTGCCAGGGGATGGGGGGGTTACTCCGGTCGCGCTCGCAGCAATTCGCGCCGCTCAGTCGCTGGCTCGCGCCTTCGAGGTCGGCCGCGCCGCCGAGTTCTCGCCCCCGCGGCCACCCTCTGCACTAGAATTGGCGGGGATGGACGTAGCAGCACCCAACCTCGGGCCGACAGCCGACCAAACCTGGGCGGTGGTTACGACCGCTGACGCGTCATGACGACCACTCAACTCAGCGGGTACCGGCTCATGTGGATATTCGTCATGTTCGACCTGCCCGTCGGTACAAAGACGCAGACCCGCGCGGCGACAAAATTTCGTGAATACCTACTGGACGAAGGGTTCGAGAAGAGCCAGTTTTCCGTTTATGCGCGCTTCTGCAATGGCAAGGAACAGTTCGAGGCCTACATGCGCCGCATCGGCTCGAATTTGCCCGACTCAGGCGAGATCCACATCCTCAGCTTCACCGACCGACAGTACGAAAACATTGTCCGGTTCTCCGGCCAGCGCCGGAGACGCCCACGCGAAAATCCAAATCAACTGGCGCTTTTTTGATGAGCGCATGGATTTCGAGAACGTCCGGAAGGGCGATTATCCCAATCTTTTCAGAAGGATAATCGCCCACCCAGAATAGCCGTTCAGAGATCGGGGTCCAGCGGCAACTCGAACTGGCCTGGAGCGTTAACCACGTCGAGAATAGCCGTTCAGAGATCGGGGTCCAGCGGCAACCTGAATGACCATGTCGCGGTTCTGGGAGTCAGAATAGCCGTTCAGAGATCGGGGTCCAGCGGCAACGCCATCAGAAAGAGCCCATCCAACTACCGAAGAATAGCCGTTCAGAGATCGGGGTCCAGCGGCAACTGAGGGATTGCCGTGACGGTGAGGGTGGTTAGAA
>DATCCB010000110.1:0-9527 GCA_036511515.1 Caulobacteraceae bacterium
CATGGCTGCGTCAGGCTTTCGCCCATTGCGCAAGATTCCCTACTGCTGCCTCCCGTAGGAGTCTGGGCCGTGTCTCAGTCCCAGTGTGGCTGATCATCCTCTCAGACCAGCTACTGATCGTAGCCTTGGTGGGCCTTTACCCCACCAACTAGCTAATCAGACGCGGGCCGCTCTAATGGCGATAAATCTTTCCCCCGAAGGGCACATTCGGTATTAGCTCAAGTTTCCCTGAGTTGTTCCGAACCAAAAGGCACGTTCCCACGTGTTACTCACCCGTCCGCCACTAGCCCCGAAGGGCTCGTTCGACTTGCATGTATTAGGCCTGCCGCCAGCGTTCGCTCTGAGCCAGGATCAAACTCTCAGGTTGAGTTGACGTTCTGACTTTCGTTTTCACCTGCCTTGGGAGGCAGGTGAGCGTAGTCTGCGTAGTCTATTGACGAGTTCCCAAAACCATCCGTCCACGAGCTTTCGCCCTTGGCGCAAATGGCCATGGTATGTCTTCAAGAGACCGCATCCGGTCAGCGTCGATTGATGGCCGTGGTAATGGCCATCGCCAGGACGTCGCCGCCTGCGTTTCTCTTTCCAAATCAACGATGTCAAAGACCTGAACGGCGCATGCCGAACCCGCCGATTACGCCCGGCGGCGGCGAGGAGCGGCGTCTCTAACCGCACCCACTCCAACAGTCAACACCAGCGGATCGTAGCAAACGGCTTCGTCATCCGTTTGTGGTTCGATCCACTAAACTCAAACACTTGTGGCGCCACTTGTTTCAAACGAATGCGAGGGCATCCGTTTGAAGTCGCGCCACGAGCCGCCCGATCCGAAATAGGCCCGGAATTGAGGGCGCAAGAATCGCCTTGGGGCCGCAGGGAAACGCCCCGTCAGTCCGCAGCGAGTCGATTGAAGGCGCGGAAACTATGTCGGATGCCGCCCAAAATCAAGGCCTAATCGGCGGGTGGGATTTGCCTTGCCGGCAAACCTCCGCCAGAGGCTTTGAGGCCATGGAAACCGAACCCGACCCGCCCGCGGAAGAGCCCCTGTTCGGCGGCCTCGAACCGGGGCGCGTCGTGCGCGTGGGCGATACGGTCCGTCGCCCCGCCGGCCCCTGGACGCCAACTGTCCACGCGCTGTTGCGCCATGTTCGCTCAAAAGGATTCCCCGCGCCTGAGCCCCTGGGCCTCGACGACAAGGGCCGTGAAATCCTCGGCTTTCTGCCTGGCGACGCCTCGAACCATCCTTGGCCGCCGGCGCTGATCGAGGTCTCCGGCGCGCGCCAGATCGGCGTTCTGCTGCGGGCATATCACGACGCGGTCGCCGACTTTTCCCCTCCCCTGCCCGCCGTCTGGCGCCATGGCCCGCAGGCGCCCGCGCCGGGCGAGATTATCCTGCACGGCGATTTTGGCCCGCATAATTTGATCTGGAGCGGAGACATGCTGACCGGCGTCATCGACTTTGAACTGGCCAGGCCCGGTCGGCCGGTGGAGGACGCGGGCTTCGCCGCAATCCGCGCCGCCCAACTGCGGCCGGACGCGATGACGCGGGAGGCCGGCTTCGAGGAGGTCCCCGACCGCCGCGCGCGTCTCGAGGCTTTCGCCGAGGGCTACGGCTCTTCACCGGCCGAACTGCTGGCGCAGGTTCGCCCCGTGCAGGAAGGCGAACTGAAACGCATCGTGGAGTTAGGCGGCGCCGGCATCGAGCCGTGGGCGACATTCCTGCGCCTTGGCCTGGCCACCCAGGTCGAGACTGAACTGCGCTGGCTGGAGGACAATGTGCCGCGCATCTAGCCAGTCGAGCGCTCCGGCGCTGATATCGGCAGCTACGCCGCCGTAAGCGGCCGCCGGACCACATCGGGATAGCGGCCGATGATCGTCAGCAGGATGCGCGCCGAGCGCTCGGGTCAGCGACGGCCCTGTCCCTCCCCTTCATGGCTATCGGATTCACACATCTCGAAGGCACGTCCGAAAACCCTTCTCCCATAGGGAGAAGGAGGGGCCCGCCGCCGAAGGCGGTGGGAAGATGAGGGGTTAAAATGCCGGCCGCGTAACCCCTCACCGTCCCACGCCCTTGCGGGCGCGGGCCCTTCCCTCTCCCTCTGGGAGAGGTGATCGGTGGGCCGATCTTCGCAATGCGTGAATCCGATAGCCATGAAGAAGAGGAAGGAAGGGCCCCTTAACCCGCAGATATGTAGGCCCGCAGCCCCTCGGCCTCGGCGACGGTCTCGGCGATCTTGGTCTTGACCAGGTCGCCGATGGACACGATGCCGATCAGGCGGCGGTCGCGGCACACCGGCAGGTGGCGGATGCGGCGGTCGGTCATCAAGGTGAGCAGGGAATCGACGTTCTCAGTCGGCTCGGCGAAGATTACATCGCGGGTCATGCAGGCGGAGACCGGGCGGTCCAGGCCGCTAGCGCCCTCCTCGGCGACGAGGCGTACGATGTCCCGTTCCGAGACGATGCCGACGACTTCGCGATCGCCTTCGACCACCACCATGGCCCCGACCCGCCGTGCGGTTAAGAGGGCCGCCACCGCGGCGATAGTGTCGCCGGGCGATGCGGTGAAAACCAGGTCGCCCTTGGACTTCAGTATCTGGGAAACCAGCATTTCGCGCTCCTCCCATGCCCCATTGGGGAGCGAACGCCTAAAGCGGGCGCGAATCAAGCCGCGTTCACGCGCCGGCGCCGGGCGCGCCAGCCACGGCCGCAAAGGGGCCGATGAGGATCAGGCCGGCGAAATAGCCCAAAATGTGCGCCTCCCAGGCCACGGGCATGCCCGCCGCGCCGGGCGTCAGCCCCGAAAGGCCCAGCACCGCGTTGATCACGATCCAGCCCACGGTCATCCCCACGCAGGTGCGGCCCCACGGCGAGCCAACGCGGCCGCGCCCGTCGATCAGCCGCGCCGCCGCGCCCATCAGGCCAGACGCCGCGCCCGACGCGCCGACCAGCGCCCATGGCCCTTCGACATGGCCGAGCGCCGCCAAGAGGCTGGCCAGGGCGGCGAAGCCCAGCGCCGCCAGCACGCCGCAGACGATAAAGAAGGCGAAGAACGTTACCGCCCCACGCGCCCGACCTCCCATCAGCCGCGCCACGGGAACCCCGAAGGCCAGGGTGAAGGCGCTGTTGGTCAGCACGTGCGCCCAACTCGCGTGCACAAAGAGATAGGTGACCAGGCCTTCGAACCGTCCGGCGCCCAGATCCGACCGCGTCAGGGCGAGGCGATCCATCCCCGCATGTGTCAAAACGCGCCAGGCGTGGGCGCCGATCAGTGAACCGATGAGGGCGATGACGGTCCAGGGCGCATTGAGCATCGGCTCCCGGGCGCGCCGGGGTTCTTGTCGAAGCGATTGCTGTGTCATCCGCGGACCCGCCTTGCGCCCACCTTAACCAAATCAAGAGAGATCATGGCTAATCCTCGGCCGCGTGTTGGATTGGCATGGGCGTTGCTTGGGTGGCCAGCGTCGCTGTCGTCGCGAGGAGCTTAAGATAAAAACCGTGAGCCTCATTTCCCATCGCGCCGCCGCGCGGCTGGCTCTGGTCGCCCTCGCCGCCCTCGGCTTTTGCGGAGCGGCGGACGCCCAGTCCATCAACACCAACTCCGCCGCCTATAACGCCGGCTATGGACGTTACGCCGGCCAGGAGAACCAGCCGGTCGACGTAGGCATCCGCGACGCCAACGGCAATCTGGTGATTGTCGACGGGCTGATCCAGACCGGCGAGATCGGCGCCTATGCTCAGGCGCAGGCCGGGGGGGCCATCGACACCTTCGCCGGTGTCGGGGCCAGCGGCAGCTCGACCGCCATCGGCAACAATCTCAACGTTGTCACCCAGGGCAACGACAACACGGTCATCGTTTCATCGTCTCAAACCAACACCGGAAACGTCAGCGCTTCGACGCACTGACCCCAAGGGGCTTATCGAAATGGTCTTGAAGTCATTTTCCGCCGGCCGCCCGGCCCGCATCGTCGCCCTGGCCTCCGCGGCCGCCATGGCCCTCACAGGCTGCGCGACGCCGATCGCGGGGCCCAGCGGCCTCTACGCGCAGCCGACCGGCAACGCGCCGGTCACCGCCAATCCGACGCCCTATTCGGCGGCGCTGGTGTGCCTGGCCGAGTATGCGCGCCGGAACAACGTCAACGCGCCGCGCATCGCCGTTGGCCGGATCGCCGACTACACCGGCAAGATGGAAGCCGACGGGTCTGGCCGTAAGGTCACCCAGGGCGCTTCGCTGATGGCGATGAGCGCGCTTGCAAAGGCCGGGGTTCCGCTGGTCGAGCGGTTCGACACCTCGGTTTCCGAACTGGAACTGAAATACGCCAACAACAAACTGATTTCCGACGCCCCCAATCCCAAGGCCGACGCGCCGGCCGCCTACCGGCGCATCCTCGCCGGCCAAGTGCCCGGTTCCGACTTCTATATCGCCGGCGGGATAACCGAGCTCAATTTCAACATCCAGTCGGATGGGGCGAACTTCGAGGGCGGGGGCCTCAACACCCAGGACCTCAAGGGCGGCGTCGGGGGCACCATTCTGGTGATGAACGTCGGCCTGGATCTTCGCCTAGTCAACACGCGCACGCTCGAAGTGGTGGATGTGATCTCCTATCAGAAACAGATCGTCGCCCATCAGGTCACCCTCGGCGTGTTCAAGATCTTCAACAACAACGCCTTCGACGCCTCGGTCGGCGAGGGTGCGCTCGAGCCGATGCAGCTGGCCGTGCGCGCCGTCATCGAGCGGGCGACGGTGGAAATGGTCGCCAACCTCTATGGCATGCCTGGACCCGAATCCTGCCTGCAGTCCGACCCGCTTGGCCGAGGCGTGACCACGGGCGTCACCGGGGCCTTCGTGCCGGCCTACAACAATGTGGAAACCAATAATGCGCAGACACGCCAAGACCCTTCTCGCTGGAACGATCATCGCGATCCCAGTGTGGCTGATGGCGTACGGGGCCGCTTCTAGCCAAAGCACGGTCGACAACAGCCAGGAGCAGGACGGCGCGGTCTTCGCCGGCCAGACCCTGAACGTCGTCACCTCGAGCGATGACACGGCGACGACGACGGCCACGGGCAACGCGTTCAGCGGCTCGGTGGTCGCCGGCGATCTCGATATGACCTCGCAGCAGACCCTGACCGGCACGTCGGGCGCTCTGAACAATCTCAACGTCGCCCAGTATGCCGGCTCGGGAACGGTGACCACCGCGGCCACCGGCAACACCGGCGATGCGACAGTCACCAGCGGCGGGACCCTTACCGGCCAGGTGACGCAGTCGGTTACCTCGTCGGCGGTCAGCGCCAACAGCAACGTCAACGCCGGTAATGCGCAGATCGGCCAGGGATCGTTCGAGACCCAGGCGATCGCCAACAGCCAGAGCTTCGTCTCCGGCGACTCGGCCGTGAACGCCAGCGTCAGCCAGCTGAACCAGGCCGACACCACCGCCACCGGCAATGCCACGATTGGCTACATGCCGGGCGACGCGGTGTTTACCGCCGGCGCGGTCGGGAACAATGTCACCTCGATCGGGGCCGGCGCGGCCAGCCAGAGCCTCGGCATCGCCCAGTCGAACCAGAGCAGCGTGGTCCAGGCGGTGCAGATCACCGGGCTCGGCGACAGCCAGAACACCCTGACCAACGCCACCGCGAGCGCCAACAACGTCAACATCACCAATGAGCAGGGGCCTCTCGGCGTCGCGGTCAATCAGGACAATGAAGCCGCGGTCATCGCCTATGGCGAGGAAGACGCCCTGCAGTTTGGCGGTGCGACGGTAACCGCCCAGGCGGTCGGCAACTCCACCCTGGCCGGCAACGTCGGAACCAGCGTCGCGCTCGACAATGTCCAGGTGAACGGCACGGGCGGCGTCGATTCGACGGTGACCATCAATGGCGGATCGGGCTTTGACATGGCCGGCGCCTCGACCGCCATTGGCAACGCGGCGACCGCCTATGCGTGCTCGGAGTGCGGCGGGGTGATGGACATCACCAACAGCCAGACCAACGGCAGCGACGTTTCGGCCAAGTCGATCATCGGCATCACCGGCGACCAGGCCCGCTCGATCAGCGGCACGACCACCGCCGTCGGCAACAGCGCCAGCTTCTACGTCACTAAGCCCGGCGGCTAGCCGCGCGGGGAGACAACCCCCCGACAATCGGACGCCAAAAACCTCTCCCAGAGGGAGAGGGAGGGGCCCGCGTCCTGAAAGGACGTGGGACGGTGAGGGGTTAGGCGGCCTGCATTCCAACCCCTCATCTTCCCGCCGCCTTGAGGCGACAGGCCCCCCCTTCTCCCACTGGGAGAAGGTTTTTTGATGCCGCTGTCGCGCCTTGAAGGCGCCGCAAGCGCCGGGCATGTAGGCGCTCCCGCGGGGCGCCTTCAGGTTTGAGAGATTTCATGGTCCATTTTTGGCGGCCGGCGAGCGGCCTCGCCGTCGCGTTTGGCCTGTTCGCAACCACGCCGGCCTTTTTCCTGTCGACATGGGTCCAGGCGCAGCCCTCTCCCGCCGCGGTCGCGAATGCGCCGGCCGGCGAGTGGCCCCAGGCGCGATCGGATCTGGCCGCGGATCCCTCCATCCGCTTCGGGACGCTGGCCAACGGCATGCGTTTCGCCATCGTTCGCAACGCCACCCCGCCCGGCCAGGCTTCGCTGCGCCTGAGAATCGGCGCCGGTTCGCTGATGGAGACCGACGACCAGGCGGGCCTTGCTCACTTCCTCGAACACATGGCCTTCGACGGATCGAAGTCCGTGGCCAATGGCGACATGGTCAAGATTCTCCAGCGTCACGGCCTGTCGTTCGGCGCCGACACCAATGCCCAGACCAGCTTCGACAACACCGTCTACAAGCTCGACCTGCCCAAGAACGACGACGACACCGTCGACACCTCGCTGATGCTGCTGCGCGAGGCCGCGGGAAACCTGACGCTGTCGCAGGACGCCATCGACAAGGAACGCGGCGTCGTGCTTTCGGAGGAGCGCACGCGCGACAATCCCGCCTATCGGATCTTCAAATCACGGTTCGGCTTTTTCCTCGAGGGCCAGCGCCCTCCGCAGCGCTACCCGATCGGCAAGGTCGAGGTGATCTCGGGGGCCCAGCGGGCGCGGATCGCCGACTTCTATGACAAGTACTACCGTCCCGAGCGGGCGACGCTGATCGCCGTCGGCGATTTCGATCCCGACGTCATGGAAGCAAAGATCCGCAAGCTGTTCGGCGATTGGCGGGGTGTCGGGCCGGCCGGGACCGATCCCGACCTAGGCCAAGTCGAACGGCGCGGACTGCAGACGCGGCTCGACGTCGAACCCGGCGCGCCAACCTCGATCCAGCTGGCCTGGATGACGCCTCCCGACCTCAGCCCAGACAATCTCGCCAGGCGCCGACGCGAAGAGATCGAACGACTGGGGCTCGCGGTGCTGAACCGTCGGCTGGCCACGCTCGCCCGGGCCAGCGATCCGCCGTACATAGCCGCCGGGGCGGGCCGCGCCGACCAGTTGCACGCGGCGCGCCTGACTACCCTCGTCGTCACGGCCGAGGCCGGGGGCTGGCGCAAGGCCCTCGAAGTCGCCGAACAGGAACAGCGGCGAGCGGTCCGCTACGGTGTCCGGCCCGAGGAGCTGACGCGCGAGATCGCCGAGGAAGAGGCGGCGCTGAAACAGGCCGCGGCTCAAGGCGCGACGCGTCGCACCCCCGACCTGGCTGATGAAATCGAAGCCTCGGCCGATGCCGATGTGGTCGAGACCAGCCCGGCCCAGGACCTGGCGTTCTTCGATGAGACGGTCAAGTCGATCACCCCGCAGCAGGTCTCCGACGCGCTCAAGGGGGAGTTCGAGGGCGCGGGACCTCTGCTGTTCATGTCGTCGCCCACACCGATCGACGGCGGCGAGAGCGCTCTCAAGGCCGCCTATGTGGAATCGCGCGCCAAGGCCGTTGACGCGCCAGTGGCGATCGCCCAGGCGACCTGGCCCTATACCGACTTTGGCGATCCGGGGAAGGTCGTCGAACGCAAGGATGTCAGCGACCTCGACGCCGTCTTCGTGCGCTTCGAGAACGGCGTCCGGCTGACCATCAAGCCGACGAAATTCCGCGACGATCAGGTGTTGGTCAGGGTGCGGCTGGGCGCGGGCCGTCAAACCCTGCCGGCCGACCGTCAGACAATGAGCTGGGCCGACTATGCGTTCGTCGAGGGCGGATTGAAGAAGATCAGCGCCGATGACGCCGAGCGCGTGCTGGCGTCCAACGTCTATGGCGCCAACTTCCAGCTCGAGGACGACGCCTTCGTGCTCTCCGGCGCGACGCGGCGCGATGACCTCGACACCCAGCTCGAGGTGTTGGCCGCCTATGCCACGGAGCCCGCCTGGCGCCCGCAGGCCTTCGAGAGGATGCGCTCGTTCGCCGCGACGCTGTTGGACCAGTATGACCATGTCGATTCAGGCGTCTTCGCCCGCGAACTGCCGGGCCTCCTGCACGCCGGCGACAGGCGATGGACGTTTCCGAGCCGGGCTGAAATCGGCGATGCAACGCTGGACGATCTGAGACGCGAGACCGACCCGGCGCTGCCCGGACCGATGGAAGTCGTCGTCGTTGGCGATATCACCGTCGACAAGGCCATCGAGGCGGTGGCTCGCACCTTTGGCGCGATTCCACGGCGCCCGGACCCCCTGCCCGCTTCGGCGCCGCTCGCGCCGGTCGGCTTTCCGGCGGCCAGTTCGGCCCCGCTTGTGCTCACCCATCTTGGGCGCGCCGATCAGGCTATCGGCCTTGTCGCCTGGCGCACCAACGATTTCTTCGCCGATCCGCGCGACGCCAGGGAGGTGACAATTTTGGGCGAGGTGCTCGAGTTGCGTCTGCTGGACACGCTTCGCAAAGCCGAGGGCGTGACCTACGCGCCTCGGGCCAGCTACGACGCCAGCTTCACCTGGCCGGGATGGGGCTATATCAGCGCCAGCGTCGAGGTGCCGCCAGACAAGCTGGCGGACTTCTTCTCAGCCGTCGACAAAATCAGCGCCGATCTGCGCGATCACGAGGTCAGCGCCGACGAACTCGACCGCGCCAAGAAACCGCGGATCGATGCGCTCGAGAAGTCTCGGCAGACCAATGAGTACTGGCTGGCGGCGCTCTCGGGCGCGCAAGCCGACCCTCGCCGGCTGACCGCCATTCGCTCCGAGCTCGCCGACGATGAACGGGTCTCCGCCGCCGACGTCCGCAAGACCGCCCAACACTACCTGCGCGATGACGCGGCCTGGAAACTCGAGGTCAAACCGGCGGGGTGAAGGCGTGCAAGTCGTCTTGAGATCGTCGGGCTTGGGAAATTAGTCCGAAAGTGCGCTGTCAAAGCACCTCTCCCAGAGGGATGTTTAGACCGGAGACAAGGTGGACGCCTGTTCGGGGAGATGGTGGACGGGTTTCACTATGTTCTGGGTCAGGTCGACCTGACCCAGAACATGGCGGCGATAGCAGAGGTCGAAGACCCCATCGGCGGTGGTGGCGCGCAAGGCGAGGCGGCGGCCGGCGAAGGCCTTGGGGCAGTTGATTGGCCGCCCCTTGAAGTTG
>DATCCB010000111.1:0-29309 GCA_036511515.1 Caulobacteraceae bacterium
CGATCGCCGACCAGGCGCGCACCATCCGCATCCCCGTGCACATGATCGAGACCATCAACAAGATCGTCCGCACCAGCCGTCAGATGCTGCACGAGATCGGCCGCGAGCCGACGCCGGAAGAATTGGCTGAAAAGCTGGCCATGCCGCTCGAAAAGGTCCGCAAGGTCCTGAAGATCGCCAAGGAGCCGATCAGCCTTGAGACCCCGATCGGCGACGAAGAAGACAGCCACCTGGGCGATTTCATCGAGGACAAGAACGCCATCCTGCCGATCGACGCGGCCATCCAGAGCAACCTGCGGGAAACCACGACGCGCGTGCTGGCGTCCCTGACGCCGCGCGAAGAACGGGTCCTGCGCATGCGCTTTGGCATTGGCATGAACACCGACCATACCCTGGAAGAAGTCGGCCAGCAGTTCAGCGTCACCCGCGAACGCATCCGCCAGATCGAAGCCAAGGCCCTGCGCAAGCTCAAGCACCCCAGCCGGTCAAGGAAGTTGCGGAGCTTCCTGGATAGTTAGTGTCTGTTGCTGTATTTAGCTAAACAGAACCCTCGGCGAGAAGTGCAGAGTTAATATAAAGGCGACGGTTGTCGCTCTGGAACTCCTGTTTAACGTCACAAATCAAATCTCGTAGATCTACAAGCTTGTACGCCACCGCCCGAAATTCAGACAGTTCACTATTCTGAATCGGACGTCGTTCCATCTCGAACGCCAAAAGCAGATGCCGTCCGTCCCTGCTGACCTTAAATCTTTCAGAAGGAGACAAATAGAACGATCGCATGGCAGAGCTTGCGGATTTCTTGCTATACGTCTTTGCTTCAAGGTAGGTGTGGCGGTCGTGTCGTTCAGTGATCAAAATGTCTGGATAGCCAACTCCTAGTCCCAGACCCGCAGCGGAGGTAGGTCGGCTGGCATTGATGCCAAGTTCCTTCAGCGCGTCCAAGATGTAAAATTCAATATCGTTGCCCACCTCGTTGGGGCGAGGCCGCTTGATTGGCCTCATTTTGGTCTCTCGTCCTACCCGTGACGCAACCGCTGAAAGCGTTGAGATGAGACTCTGATCGGATTTGGATTCACGGTCCATTTTAACAACGTCATGGCCGCACAGCGCCCTAATGACCACATTGAATGGTACGCCCTTTATCGGCCGAATTGCCTGCGCAAGCGCATTTTCTAAAGTGGCTAACCGCTCCGCGTCATTCATCCGCGCCGTCTCGCTAAGACAATGCGATTGGTGTTGGTTCCCTTACTATTGTTTTCCACACCCCAACAATTGGCAGTCTTCGTAAATTCTTGCACGTTAACCATGATGTGTTCGATTTCGAAGCTATTGTTGTCTATGGAATCAATGACCAATTCCTCAAGGCAGACTTTACCATTTCTCACTTCGCCAACTTCAAATGCAACATACCCACCAGCTTTCACGACTCGGGAGAGTTCGACAAATGTTCTTGCTACGAAGCTGCTCCAGTCGGGAGTTTTCTTGTGCATGGTAATGTTGACCGAAGAGACATCAATATCGGCGAACCAACAGCGTAACCAGTTGTCGGCTGCGTATTGCACAATATCGAGAAAGGGCGGTGACGTAACAACTAGCTGAATCGAGCCGGATTCGATTTCCGGCGTTCTCTCCGCTGGTCCCACGGTGAAAAGTGGAGGGGCGGCTACCCCAAATGCTCCGTCGCTAAGAAGTGACTTACTTTTCTTCAGAATGATTTCCGGCACGGAACGTCGTGAGGGCGACTGGTTGCGCTTTTCGTTGATGCGCCGTTGAGACTCAATGGAGACGGCTTGGTTCGGAGGGAGACTGTAGACGCTAAAGAATCCCGGAGAGTGTCCTGTTAGCCGATTAAGAGCGACCATCCGTATCCAATCGTCAATCTCGTCCAGAGTTCCTGCGGCGTCGCGCTCGGACAAATACGAGCGCAGACTCGAAATTTCGGTGAGTGTTTCAGGGTGATAGAATACGAGAAGATCGGCGTTTTCGGCCGCGCCCGTTCGACGCCAATCAATCTTCTGTAGCCGAGCGGCGATCTTGAAAATATGCGGTGGTCGGAGTCGGGGGCGGGTCAGCAAGACGCTGAGTGGGTTGATGTCATTTCCAATGGGCGTACGCCCCATTAGGGCGGCTTGAATCGGCGTCGTTCCGCGTCCCATGAATGGGTCATAGACGCGATCGCCGGGCTCCGTCAGCCGAGAGATGAAGAACTCGGGCAGCTGAGGCTTAAAACAAGCGCGGTAGCTTACTTCATGGATTGAATGGGCCTGGCGTTGTCGAGCCGTCCAAAATTCGTTGAAATGAAAAGCAATCCCATTCCTCTTTTCAGTCAGTGTCTTTTGGCCATTGAACGTAAAATCCGCGAGGGTTTGAGCCAAGTCGCTGCTGCGTTCAGGCGCAAGTAACTCTAGCTGGATCCCGGCGCACGGCGGCTCGACATAGCCGAGCGTTACCGCTCGATCTGCGGCTTGTCGGCGTGTCCGCGCGCACAATGTCTCATATTCCGTCATCGGAGCAGGCTAGAACGAATAGAGAACGCGGTCGAGTCCATTAGGGGTGGTTTCCAACAAGAGGGCGGGGCGAGGTGGCTGTTGCCATATTGTCAGCCCTATCAGATTCGTAAGCTGGCTTTCAGTGGTCATCCAGGAAGGCAACATCGGCCTGATGAAGGCGGTGGACAAGTTCGAGTACCGGCGCGGCTACAAGTTCTCGACCTACGCCACCTGGTGGATTCGCCAGGCGATCACCCGCTCGATCGCCGACCAGGCGCGCACCATCCGCATCCCCGTGCACATGATCGAGACCATCAACAAGATCGTCCGCACCAGCCGTCAGATGCTGCACGAGATCGGCCGCGAGCCGACGCCGGAAGAATTGGCCGAAAAGCTGGCCATGCCGCTCGAAAAGGTCCGCAAGGTCCTGAAGATCGCCAAGGAGCCGATCAGCCTGGAGACCCCGATCGGCGATGAGGAAGACAGCCACCTGGGCGATTTCATCGAGGACAAGAACGCCATCCTGCCGATCGACGCGGCCATCCAGAGCAACCTGCGGGAAACCACGACGCGCGTCCTGGCGTCGCTAACGCCGCGCGAAGAACGGGTCCTGCGCATGCGCTTTGGCATCGGCATGAACACCGACCACACCCTGGAAGAAGTCGGCCAGCAGTTCAGCGTCACCCGCGAACGCATCCGCCAGATCGAAGCCAAGGCCCTGCGCAAGCTCAAGCACCCCAGCCGGTCAAGAAAGTTGCGGAGCCCGGCCATGACGTTTTCGAGTTAACATTTGCGGGCTGGAACCCCGCGCTCCGTCAGGCTGTGTCGCCCATTTTGGTCGCATGGCTGAACTTCGGCTCCCAGCCCTGAGCGTAGTCCGACATCGTTCTTCTAGGCCCCCAGCGCCGCATAGACGGCCTTCTGCCACATCGGCAGGGCGATGCGGGCGCCCATGCGCTGGCCCTGGGGCATGTTGGCCACCGCCTCGGGGCCCAGCGGCATCGAGTTCTGGATCATGTAGATGAGGATCAGGTTCATCGCCGGATCGGCCTGCCACCAGGTGCCGAAGGCGCCGGGCCAGCCGAAGGCGCCCCGCGAGCCCGCGCCCATCCACGCCTGTTTTTCGGGGTCCGTGATCACCGAAAGGCCAGGGCCAAAGCCCTGGCCGGCCCAGAATGGCATGCCCATGAAAGCGATCTGGCGCTGGGCTTCGGTCAGTCGATTGGTGGTCATCAGCGCGACCGTGCCTGCCTTCAGCAGCCGCACCCCATCGACCTCGCCGCCGCCCAGCAGCATGCGGGCGAACTTCAAGTAGTCGTCGACGGTCGAGATCAGCCCTCCGCCGCCGCCGCAGAACCGCGGCGGCTCGTCGCGCTTGGCGAAGGCCACCGGCTCGAGCGCGCTTAAGCTGTCGTCCAGTCGATAGAGGACGGCGGCGCGATCGCGCTTGGCTGGCGGGACGAAGAAGTCGGTATCGACCATGCCAAGGGGCCCGAAGATCCGTTCGATCAGAAAGTCGCGAAAACTCATCCCCGATATCCGCCCGACAAGGAACCCGAGCACGTCGGTGGCGTGGCTGTAGTGAAAGCGTTCTCCCGGATCGAAGGAGAGGGGCAGGCCGGCCAGGGCCTTCATCCAGGCGTCGGGGGCCATGTCGCTGGCCAGCACGTCGCCGAGCGCTTGTTGATGGGCGTGGGCGATCGGGCCGATCGAGCTGAAACCGTACGCAAGCCCCGCGCGATGGGTCATCAGATCATCAAAGGTGATCTGCCGGGGCGCGGGATGGGTCGCTTCGAGCGGCCCGTCGGGCGTATCCAGCACGCGCATGTCGGAAAACTCCGGCGCCCAGCGGGCGATCGGATCGGAGAGTGCAAACCGCCCTTCCTCCATCAGCATCAGCGCGGCGACGGTGGTGACCGGCTTGGTCATCGAGGCGATGCGGAAGAGCGTGTCGCGCTCCATCGGCTGGCCGGTCTCGAGATTGCGCAGGCCAAGCGCGTCGACCTTGGTCGCCTCGCCGGCGCGCCAGATCAGCGTCACAGCGCCGGAAAGATCGCCGGCCTCGATCGGCCCGCGCAGCACCTCCGTCGCGCTCGCCAGCGCGGCCTCGAGGGCGCCGCTCACCGGCGTTCCCGCATCGTCCATGGCTTTAAGACCTCTTCCTCTGGGAAGGTGGACATACTACGGGGCCTTGAAGGCGGCCACCGTTTCGCCGTCGGCGATGATATGCCCGCGAAGGGCGTCGGCCAGGGCCGCCCGTCCCGCGCCGGACGCCAGGGTCAGTGGTGCGTCGAGCGCGAAGACTTCGAGGTGGTAGAGATGGGCCGGGCCGGCCGGAGGATGGGGGCCGTAATAGCCGACGCCGCCGGCGTCGTTGGCCCCCTGCGCGGCGCCGGTGGCCAGCGTCGCCGAGCGTGGCTGACCTTCGGCAAGGCCGTTCGTGGTGGTCGGAAGGTTCCAGACCAGCCAATGGGCGAAGGGTAGCGCGGTATGAGCGTCGGGGTCTTCGAGGATCAAAGCGTAGGCCCGCGCGCCGGGCATCGCCGACCAGCGCACCGCCGGCGACAGATTGGCCCCATAGCTGGTGTTGCGGAGCGCGACCCTGCCGAGGGCGAAGGCGGGAGAGGCGACCACAAGCGGCGCCGCGCGCTGAGCCTGGACGGCGCCGATGACTGTGCGCGGGTCGGACGTCGCGGCGTTTGCGGACTGGCCCGCGGCAACCAGCGACAGGGCGAAAATGACGAGCATGCGCATGCACCGTCGATAGCACATCCCGCGGCTTCCTTCGCCGCTTGCGCGAGAAGGGTCGCCCTGCGGGTCTTTACATCGCGCGCCAAATTGCGTCTTAGGCCCCGCGCCCCCGCCTTGAAGGATTTTTTGTCTTAGATGGACACCGACCGCGCCAGCTATCTGTTCACCAGCGAGAGCGTATCGGAGGGCCATCCCGACAAGGTCGCCGACCGCATATCCGACACCGTCGTCGACGCCTTTTTGGCCGCCGATCCGTTCGCCCGCGTCGCCTGCGAGACGATGGTCACCACCGACCTGATCGTCCTGGCCGGCGAGGTGCGAGGCCCCGATGGGGTGATCGAGAGCCTCGAGGAAAAGGTCCGCGCGGCGATTCGGGACATCGGCTACGAGCAGGAAGGCTTTCACTGGCGGAGCGCCGAATACATCTGCCGCCTGCACGGCCAGTCGGCCGACATCGCCATGGGCGTCGACGCCAGCGGCAACAAGGACGAGGGCGCGGGCGACCAGGGGATCATGTTCGGCTACGCCACGGCCGAGACGCCCGAGCTGATGCCGGCGACGCTGCAATACGCGCACAATATCCTCAAGGTTCTCGCCGATGCGCGCCATGGCGGCGAGGCCCCCGATCTGGAACCCGACGCCAAGAGCCAGGTGACGCTGGTCTATGAGCACGGCAAGCCGGTGCGCGCCGCCTCGATCGTGCTCTCGACCCAGCATCGCGATGGGCTGTCGCCGTCCGACATCGCCGTCATCGTGCGGCCCTATATCGAAAGGGTGCTACCGGACGGGTTCATCACCGACGAGACCCAGTGGCACATCAACCCGACCGGCAATTTCGTCATCGGCGGCCCGTACGGCGACTGCGGCCTGACCGGGCGCAAGATCATCGTCGATACCTATGGCGGGGCCGCGCCGCACGGCGGCGGGGCGTTTTCAGGCAAGGATCCGACCAAGGTCGACCGCTCGGGGGCCTACGCCTGTCGCTACCTGGCCAAGAACGTCGTCGCCGCGGGTCTCGCGGACAAGTGCACCATCCAGATCGGCTACGCGATCGGCGTCTCCCACCCCTTGAGCTTCTATGTCGACCTGCACGGCGCCGACCACGTCGACCCGGCCAAGCTGGAGGCCATCCTGCCGCAGATGATCGGCGGCGCGACGCCCAGGTCGATCCGCGAGCACCTGGGCCTCAACCGCCCGATCTACGCTCAGACCGCCGCCTATGGCCACTTCGGCCGCTCCCCCCAAGCCGACGGCGGCTTTTCCTGGGAACGCACCGACCTCGTCGACGAACTCCGCCGGGCGTTTTAGCCAACGACCCTTCTCCCCTTGCGGGAGAAGGTGGCCCCCGAAGGGGGTCGGATGAGGGGTCGCCGGACCTTTCCGAACAGCCTTTCACCCACAACGGCAATCGCTCCGCGACCCCTCATCCGGCGCTTCGCGCCACCTTCTCCCGCAAGGGGAGAAGGGCTCTGTCGCGCATTCACGCGTTGAAAACCCTCTGCCGCTAAGGTGCCTCTCAACGGTCGCGAAAAGTCGACCGATCAAGTCGATGGCACGGGTGATCTTAAGGATGATGAGATTCGCGATTATCGCGATGGTGGCGGCTGTCTTCGCCGTCGGTGTCGCCCAGGGCGTCTCCCGCTTCGACCCGGCCAGGCGCCCGCCGGCCGCAGGCGAAGTCGCCGTGGCCCTTCCCGCCGCCCAGGCCGACTCCGGTCCAGCCTCGATCGCCAAGTCGCCGGACGGCCACTATTGGGCCGAAGCCGATGTCGACGACGGCCATGCGGTGCGCTTCCTGGTCGATACCGGGGCCACCGCCGTGGCCCTGACCCGCGACGATGCACAGCGCCTGGGCATCGATACCGCGAGCCTTACCTACAGCTACCCCGTGGCCACCGCCAACGGCGAGGCCCACGCCGCCCCCGTGACCCTGTCCAGCGTTTCGGTCGCCGGCGCGCGGGTCAGCGACGTGCAGGCCTATGTGCTCGACCAGGGCCTGGAGACCTCGCTGCTCGGCATGACCTACCTCGGCCGCCTCTCGGCGATCGAAGCCACCCCGACCTCGATGATCCTTCGGCCCTAGGCAAGTTCAAGCACCGCGGGCCGCGCCGCCGCCTCGCGTACCGCGTCGAGCGCTCGCAAGAGCACTTCGACGCCCGCGCCGACGCGCGCCCCCTCGACGGTCAGGGTCCGCCGCCACGCCCGCGCGCCGGGCATGCCGTGGAACAGGCCCAGCATGTGGCGGGTGATCGCGGCCAGATGGACGCCGCTGGCCAGCGTGCGCCGGACATAGGGCAGGTAGCGCTCGGCCGCGTCGAACGGTGAGACATCGCCGGACGCGCCGCCGAACAGGCGCCGATCGACTTCGCCCATGATGGCCGGCTGGTGATAGGCGGCGCGGCCCAGCATGACCCCGTCGACATGGTTCAGATGCGCCAGGGCCGCATCAAGCGAGGCGACGCCGCCGTTGATCAGGACGCGCAGGCCTGGCCGCTCGCGTTTCAGCCGATAGACGAGTTCATAGTCCAGGGGCGGAATATCGCGATTTTCCTTCGGCGAGAGACCCTTTAGCCACGCCTTGCGCGCGTGGACGATGATCGTGCCGACGCCCGCGCTGGCGCAGAGATCGGCGAGCTGAAAGAGGCTGGTTTCCGGATCCTGATCGTCAACCCCCAGCCGGCACTTGACCGTCGCCGGCGCCGAAACCGCCGCGCCGATCGCCGCCATGCACCGGGCCACCAGTTCCGGTTCAGCCATCAGGCAGGCCCCGAACCGCCCGCTCTGCACACGGTCCGACGGGCAGCCGACATTGAGGTTGATCTCGTCGAACCCTACGTCTTCGCCAATCCGCGCCGCCGCCGCGAGATCGGCCGGGTCCGATCCGCCCAGCTGCAGGGCGATCGGATGCTCGGCCGGATCGAACGCCAGCAGCCGCGCCCGGTCCCCATTGAGCACCGCCCCGGTCGTCAGCATCTCGGTATAGAGGCGCGCCCGCCGTGTCAGCGTCCGATGCAGCGCCCGGCAATGCCGATCGGTCCAGTCCATCATCGGAGCGATGCAGAGTCTGTGCGGGTTTGGCGGGGGTGTTTCCATGATCCCGGTGAGGTTTGCCTGGCTGCGCAGGGTCTCTACGCCATTTGGCGCAACGGCGCGTCACCCCAGATCTCAGCCGCCCCGCCTCCGCGCGCGGCGCGCGACAGAAGGCCCATTGGCATGGCCAAATGCCATATTCAATGGAGGCCCCCGCGACGGCTCGGCGCATCAGGACGCGTCCCTCGCGGCCAGATCGCTCTCCAGCACTCCCTCGAGCTCCACCAGCGCGCGACGCGGGTTTTCCGTGGCGGCCAGGACCTGGCGCAGGCGGCTCACGAGGCGCGACGCCTCGGCGTCGGAATGGTTTTCGAATTCCGGTCGGTCATCCGCCAGCATGGACGGGGCGAGGCGCGCGAGGGTCCTGAAATAGTCCGGCGTGTAGGTCACGCGCAGGCGGTTCAGCAGCTCGGCCTTGTGCGCTTCGAAGTCGTCAAAAATCGCCATCAGCACCCTGTGCGAGACCCGGTTGCGCGAGCCGTGGCGCCGCCCGCCCTTGTGGCCGTTCGCGAAGCGGCCGTCGGCGTGGCGCCCGGAGGGGGAGGAGGGGTCGTCCATCACGGGAATCCTTTCGTGCGAGAAGGCGGAATGCCAAGGAATGGACAATAGCTGACAATTTGCAAATTGTCAGCGACGTTGTATGCATATTGCATAGTTTCCTTATGCTCACCAGGGCCCCTGCCCCGTATGGTGGAAAATGCGTCCGAAGGGCGGGAGAAGTGCGAAGGCACGGTGATGCCGACTTCTCTCACCCTTCCGGCCCTCCGCAGTTCCCCTCCCTGCTCTTGCCGAGGAAGATGGATTGTGACCCATAGGCTTGACAATTGATCTATCATATTGCAATATCACTATTGCAATTGGGATGGTTGAATGGATGCGATCGAGGAACTCAGGGCGTGCGCTCGGACGGCGGCGGGGGTGGGCACGGTCGCGGGGCTGGCGCTGGCGGGACGGCTGTTGGTGAAGGCGTGGGAGCTGGAGCAGCGGGCGGCCGAGCCAGCGGCGGTGGAAGGCGACACCTCACTGAAGAAATGGGCGGCGGCGGAGCGGGCGCGGAAGTGAGCTGGTTGCCTCTCAGCGGACCGCAGACCGCCTTCGTGCTCAGCGACGTTTTCGAGGTGATCTATGGCGGCGCCCGAGGGGGCGGCAAGACCGACGGCGTGCTGGGCGAATTTTCCCTGCACGCGCAGGAATACGGCGCCGACGCCCGGGGTCTGTTGGTGCGGCGCACGCGCACGGCGCTGGAGCCGACGATCGCGCGGGCCAAGGAGATCTATCGCCCGTGCGGGGCCGGCTGGCGCGAGGCCAAGTCCCGATTCGAATGGCCCAGCGGCGCGGTGCTGTATTTTCGCCACCTGGACAACGACAGCGACGCCGACCTCTACCAGGGGCACAGCTATACCCGGGTCTATGTGGAGGAGCTGACCCAGTTTCCGCGCCCCGGACCGATTGACAAGCTGAAGGCCACGCTGCGCAGCGCCGCTGGCGTGAGATGCGGTTTCCGCGCCACCTGCAACCCGGGCGGCGGCGGCCACGCGTGGGTGAAGGCGCGCTATATCGACGCCGGGGCGCACCAAGTGGTGCGCGAGCCATTCCACAACCCGTTCGACAAGACGACCTCAACGCTCGACAGGGTGTTCATCCCGGCCAGGCTGACCGACAATCCCATGCTGCTGGAGAACGACCCCGGCTATGTGGGCCGGTTGCGGCAATCCGGCTCCGAGGCCTTGGTCAAGGCCTGGCTGGAGGGGGATTGGAACGCCGTGCTGGGCGCGTTCTTCGACAAGTGGTCGAACGCCAATATCATCGCCCCGTTCGTCATCCCGCATTGGTGGACGCGGTTCCGCTCTTTCGACTGGGGCCACGCCTCGCCGTTCAGCGTCGGCTGGTGGGCGGTGGCCAGCGACGATTTCAACCACGCGGCCGGCGTGATCCCGCGCGGGGCGATGGTGCGCTATCGCGAATGGTATGGCGTGGGCCGCAGGGGCGAGGGCCTGCGCCTGGACACCGAGGCCATTGCCGAGGGCATTTTGGAACTCGAGGCCGGCGAAATCATCGCCTTTGGCGTGGCCGACCCTTCGCTGTTCAACGAAGCCGGCGGACCCTCGCTCGCCGAACGCTACGCACGCTGCGGCGCCCATTTCAGGCGCGCCGACAACAGCCGCATCCCGCGCGCCGGGGCGATGAGCGGCTGGGACCAGATGCGGGCCCGCATCCGCGGCGATGGCGCGAGGCCCATGCTCTATGTGTTCGACACCTGCCGCGACTTCATCCGCACCGTGCCGGTGTTGCAGCACGACCCCGACCGGCTGGAAGACCTCGACACCCGCAGCGAGGACCATATCGCCGACGAGGCCAGATACGCCTGCATGGCCCGCCCACTGATCGCCACGCCGCCCAAGCGCCCGGGCCCATCCCGGCACATGCCCGGATGGGGGCCGCACATCGAGGAACCCTGCAACTGGAAGACGATGTGAGGAGGACGACGAACGCCGAACCCAAGGCTTCGCGCGACGAAGCCGGCGCCCCCGCTCGAGGTCGGTCATCGGCGGGCGCGGATGGAGCGCGGATGGGTGAGGACCAGCGTGAAGGAATCGGCCCATGGCGGCGCCGCGACCAAGATCAAGCTGCTGGAGATCGAAGGCGCGCGGATCGGCGAGGCGCCGACCCTGTTTGGCGATCTGCCAATGGCCATGACGCCGGCGCCGCAGCGGAAGCTCGACCAAAAGAAAAACGGCGCCGCCTGACGGGCGACGCCGCTTGTATCGGAAATGACCGAAGCGGCCGCTTAGCGCTTGAGGGCGTTCCCGGCTTTGTCCTGCGCCTTGCCGACCTTGTTCTGGACGGTTCCGGCGGCCTTTTCGGCAGCGCCCTTGGCCTGGAGCTTGGGATTGCCGACGGCCTTGCCGGTGGCTTGCTTGATCGCGCCGGCGGCCTTCTTGCCGGCGCCTTCGATACGATTGGTGCTCATGGGGTTTTCTCCGTGGAGGGTCCTTTGATTGCGCTGTGACAAACGGCCCAGCCTGACCGGAGTTCCAGTGGCCGCTCGGTAGGCCTCAGATATCGAAGCGGACGCCCTGGGCCAGGGGCAGGGTGGTTCCATAGTTCACGGTGTTGGTGGCGCGGCGCATGTAGGCCTTCCAGGCGTCGGAGCCGGCCTCGCGGCCGCCACCGGTTTCCTTCTCGCCGCCGAATGCGCCGCCGATTTCGGCGCCGGATGGGCCTATGTTGACGTTGGCGATGCCGCAATCCGAACCGGTGTCGCCGCAGAATCGCTCGGCCTCGCGCATGTCGGTGGTGAAGATCGACGACGACAGGCCCTGGGCGACGGCGTTGTTGAGCGCGATCGCCTCTTCGAAATCGTCGTAGGCCAGGCAATAGAGGATCGGGGCGAATGTCTCGCGGCGGACGACGTCGGTCTGCGCCGGCATTTCGACCAGGGCGGGCGAGACGTAGAACCCGGCGCCCGGTCCGCTGACCCGCTCGCCGCCGGTCACCGCGCCGCCTTCGCTCCGCGCCTGGGCCAGTGCACGGCTCATGGCCTCGAACGCGCCAGCGTCGATCAGCGGGCCGACCAGGGTCCGCGCATCGCGCGGATCGCCGATGGTGACCTGTCCATACGCCGACTTGAGCCGCGCGATCAGCGGCGCGTGGATGGCGCGATGGACGATCAGGCGCCGCAGGCTGGTGCAGCGCTGGCCGGCCGTGCCCATGGCGGCGAAGGCCACGGCGCGCACGGTCAGGTCGAGATCGGCCGATGGGCAGATGATGGCGGCGTTGTTGCCGCCCAGTTCGAGGAGCGCGCGGCCAAAGCGCGCCGCGACCACCGGCCCCACGGCGCGGCCCATGGCGGTCGAGCCGGTGGCCGAGACCAGGGCGACGCTGGGGCTTGCCGCGAGTGCCTCCCCGACCCCGCGGTCGCCGATGATCACGGCCGACAAGCCGGCCGGGGCGTCGGCGAATCTCGCCGCCGCGCGCTCGAACAGCGCCTGCACGGCCAGGGCGGTGAGCGGGGTCTTCTCGGACGGCTTCCAGATCACCGCGTCGCCGCAGACCAGCGCCAGGGCCGCGTTCCAGGCCCAGACGGCGACCGGGAAATTGAACGCGGTGATCACGCCCACGACGCCCAGCGGACGCCAGGTCTCGGCCATGCGATGGTCAGGGCGCTCGGTGGCGATGGTCAGGCCGAACAGCTGGCGCGACAGGCCGACGGCGTAGTCGCAGATGTCGATCATCTCCTGCACTTCGCCGAGGCCCTCCGACAGGGTCTTGCCGGCCTCCAGGGTGACCAGCATGGCGAGGTCGGCCTTGGCGGCGCGCAGCTCTTCGCCCAGCAGGCGGACCAGTTCGCCGCGCCGGGGAGCCGGGACCTTGCGCCAAGCGAGGAACGCGCCGTGCGCCGCCTCGATGGCCTGGGCGACCTGCGCCTTCGAGGCGTCCCGCACATGGGCGACCGCCTCGCCGGTGATCGGCGAGACGACGGCCCGCTCGCCGCCGCTGACCGCGTCCTTGGCGACGCCCAGCCGCGCGAGGATGGCCTGGGTCTGGCCCAGGGTCGCTGGAAAGGCCTCGCCGCTCACGCGATCGCCGCCAGAACGGGCGCGCGGGGCTGGACCGTGGTTTCCGGCAGGCCATAGACGCAGCCAAAGCGGCCGGCGAGAAACGCCGAAAGGGCGATCTCTTCCTGGCGCACGAAGCCGCGGGTCGGCAGGGCGCCGGCGGCCAGGAGGTCGAGCACCGCGCAGACGCTGGACGCCGTGGTGATCTGGATGGCGCTGATCATCTGCCCGTCGACCTCGCGCGCATAGATCTTGTTGGCGTAGGTTTCCTGGACCAGGTGGCCGCCCTGGAGGCCCGAGACGGTGACAAAGACGATGACCACGTCCTGCAACGTCGCCGGGACAGCGTTTTCTAAGATGTCCTTCAAGAGATCGCGCCGGTCGCGCAGGCGCAGGTCGTTGAGCAGGGCGTTCATGATCGCCGCGTGGCCGGGGTAGCGGATCGTCCGGTAGTTGAGGTTGCGCACCTTTCCGGCGAAGGTTTCGCACAGGGTGCCAAGGCCCCCCGAGGTGTTGAACGCCTCATAGGCGACCCCATCGAGAGAGAACGCCTCGCATTCCTCCAGCGCGCGCGTCTGGCGGGGAAGGCCGTCGACGATCGCCTCGCACGGCTCGCAATATTCGTTGATCACGCCGTCGGTGGACCAGGTCAGATTGTAGTTGAGCGCATTGGACGGATATTTCGGCAGGGCGCCGACGCGCAGGCGGACATCGTGCAGGGTCTCGAAACGCGCGGCCAGGTCGGCGGCGACGATGGAGATGAAGCCTGGGGCGAGGCCACACTGGGGAATGAACGCCGTGCGCGCGCCCTTGGCCAGGCCCTTCACCTTCCGCGTCGAAGCGACGTCTTCGGTCAGATCCAGATAGTGGGCGCCGGCCGCCTTGGCCGCCTGGGCCACCAGGAACGTCAGGTGATACGGCGCGGCGCTGAGCACGGCGAACTTGCCCGCCAGCACCGCCGTCAGGCCGTGTGCATCAGTGACGTCGAGAACCTTGTGTTCGACATTGCGGCCGACGTCGAGCTGGGCCAGCTGGTCGGCGCAGCGGTCGGTGACGATGACGCGGTAATCGCCGGTGGCGGCGAGCAGCGCGCTGATCGCCGCGCCGATGTGGCCGGCCCCGACGACGACGATGTCTTTCATGGCGTTTAACCTCGCGCGACTCAGTTCAGATAAGACTGGCGGGCGCGCTCGTCGATTTCCATTGAAGAACTGACGAAACGCCGCGATGAATTCGGCGCATCGCCGAGGAACATTCGCACATGGACGACAACGACCGCCGGCTGATCGATTGCCTGCGCGAGAACGCGCGGGCCAGCGTTGCCCAGCTCGGCCGCACGCTTGGACTGTCGCGGACCACGGTGCAGAGCCGCATCGAGCGTCTGGAGCGCGGCGGCGTGATCACCGGCTACAGCGCGCGGCTATCCGAAGCGCACGAGCGCGGCCAGATCCACGCCTATGTGATGATCACCGTGGCCCCCAAACGCGCGGCCGCCGTGGTCGCCGCCATGGCCCGCATGCCTGCCGTGCGGCTGCTGAAGTCGGTCAGCGGCCCGTTCGACCTGATCGGCGAAGCCGCGGCGCCGTCCGCGGCCGACATGGACGCGCTGATCGACGCGGTCGGCGCGCTGGAAGGCGTCGAGCGCACGACGTCCTCCATCGTTCTATCGACGAAGATCGACCGGTGAGCGCAAAGAGTGAAACGCAAAGGCGCAAAGGCGCAAAGAGAGAGAATGGGCGCTACGCGCCCGATAAGATTGCTAGCCGCCGCAAATGTCTCGAGAGGTTTGGCGCCGCCTCCTTGCGTCTTTGCGCCTTTGCGGTTTTCTGACTTTCCTTCACGTCCGAAAACCGCCAGACCTAACGGCGCGCCATGTTAGTCTCGTGGCATGGAACTCGACCCCGCAGCCTGTTACCGCGCCTTGCTGGCCCGCGATGCGCGGCACGACGGGCGCTTATTCACTTGCGTGACGACCACCGGCGTCTATTGCCGGCCGATCTGCCCCGCGCGGCCGCCGAAGTTCGAGAACTGCCGCTTCGTTCCCAGCGCAGCGGCGGCGCAGGAGGCGGGTTTTCGGCCCTGTCTGCGCTGCCGGCCGGAAAGTTCGCCCGATCTGGGCGCATGGAATGGCACATCGGCGACGGTGTCGCGGGCGCTGAAACTGATCGAGGCCGGCGCGCTCGATGACGGCGACGTCGAGGGCCTGGCGACGCGGCTCGGCATCGGCGAACGCCAGCTTAGGCGGCTGTTTCGCCGGCACCTCGGCGCGGCTCCGGTATCCGTCGCCCAGACGCGCCGGCTGCTGTTGGCCAAGCAGCTGATCCACCAGACCGATCTTTCGATGACCCAGGTGGCGCTGGCCAGCGGCTTTGGCAGCGTGCGGCGGTTCAACGAGACGTTCCAGCAACTCTACGACCGGCCGCCGGCCGACCTGCGCCGTCGCGCCGTCGCCGGCTCCGGCGGGCCGGGCCTCCAGCTGCTGCTGCCTTATCGCGCGCCGTATGACTGGTCGGCGATGCTGGAGTTCCTCGCCGGCCGGGCGATCCCCGGCCTCGAGGTGGTCGCGGGCGGCAGCTACAGCCGCGTGGTCGAGATCGGCGGCGCGGTCGGCGAGATCACTGTCGGCGACGCGCCCGCCCGGTCGGCGTTGAGGGTCGATGTGCGGTTCCCGAGCCTCGCGGCGCTACCCGCGATCATCGCGCGCGTTCGCCGCGTCTTCGATCTGGCGGCGGACCCGACGGCGATCGGCGAGGCCCTGGCGCGCGACCCGCGCCTGCGGCCGCTGGTCGAGGCGCGGCCGGGGCTGCGCGTTCCCGGCACATGGGATGGTTTCGAGATCGCCGTGCGCGCGGTGCTCGGCCAGCAGATCACCGTCGCCGGCGCGACGCGGCTGGCCGGCAAGCTCGTGCTGGCGTTCGGGGACGGTGTCGGCGCGCACGTTGCGACCGCCGGGCTCACCCACGCCTTTCCTCAACCGAATCGGTTCGACGTCGACGCCATCGCCGCACTCGGCATGCCGCGCGCGCGCGCGATTGCCCTGGCCGGCCTCGCCGCGGCCGTGACCGCGGACCCCGGCCTCTTCGACCCGCGCGCCGATCTTTCGGCGGCCGTGGCGCGGTTGCGCGCGCTGCCCGGCATCGGCGAGTGGACGGCGCAATATATCGCCATGCGTGCGCTGCGTGAAAGCGATGCGTTCCTGGCCGGTGATGTCGCCCTGCAGCGGATCCTGGCCGAGGGGCCGACACGGCCGGGCGCGCGTGACCTGGTCGACCGCGCCGAAGCGTGGCGACCCTGGCGCGCCTATGCGGTTTTGCACCTGTGGACGGCGGACGCCGCCTCGCGGCGCGCGCTTATTCCCGACATTATGAAGGAGACTCCCGATGCATTTGCGGCTTGAACGCAGACCTTCGCCCGCGGGCGAGATGCTGATCGTCACCGATGAGGACGGCGCCCTGCGCGCCCTCGACTTCGCCGAATACGAGCCGCGCCTTCACCGGCTGCTGACGCGCCAGTGCGGCGCCTACACCCTAAAAGATGGCGCGGCGCCGGCTGCGGTGACGGCGGCGCTCGACGCCTATTTCGCCGGCGACATTGCGGCCCTTGAGGGTCTGGCGGTGGCCACAGGCGGCACGACGTTCCAGCGCGAGGTATGGGCCGCCTTGCGCGCGATCCCGGCCGGCGCGACGACGAGCTACGGCGCCCTGGCCGCCAAGCTCGGCAAGCCCGGCGCAAGCCGGGCGGTGGGCTTGGCGAACGGGGCCAATCCTGTGGCCATCGTCGTGCCTTGCCACCGCGTCATCGGCGCAGATGGATCCCTCACCGGCTACGGCGGCGGCCTCCCGCGCAAGCGCTGGCTGCTCGATCATGAGCAGAGGCACGCGTCGGCGAACTGACGGGAGGGGAAGCGGGTCACCGCCGAAACGTCTGGGCGATGATCCGGCCGACCTCGGCCAGCCGTCCGCCAAACCGTGTTTCGAGCGCGGCAACCGGCCCGTTCGCCGCCTGCACGGTTTCGGCGTCTCCATGAGCGGTTAAACCAAGCGACACGAGCGGCAGCGGCAGGCCCGCGCCGATCACGGTTGAGCGTCGGATTGCCGTGACCATCCGTCAGGCTTCCAGGCCGGCCCGGTTCGAGGCGGTCTGGTCCGAGGCGGCCCGCTCCCGTCGCTGCAGGTCACGCAGCGGTCGGAAACTGATAGGAATTGCGCCGGCCTCGGCGATCAGGCGCTTCAGCGCCGGGTCGGTGAGCGCCTTGGCGTCGTCGGCGCGTAGGTCTGGGTGGTCGGGATCGTAGGCGCGCAGTTCGGCGCCGTCGTCGACCGGGTGGGCGTAGATCTCGGTGACCCCGGGCAGAAGGGCTCCAATCCGTTCACGGAAGATCTGGCCCGTGTCGCGGGGCCAGGGCGAGATGAAGTTGTCCGGAAACAGGACGCCGCGCTCCGCTGCCCGGCGCCGTCCGTCGAATCCCTGGCGCTCGTCGGTTCCCCGCCCGACCATGCGTAGGGGGAGGGCGAACTCCACGGCGAGATCAACATAGACCTCAAACAGACGGGCGGCGAGTTGCACCGTTCCCATGTGGGCGTCCAGATGGGTGACATCGACACCCCAGGCCAGCGCCTGCTCGATCTGGGCGTGGCACTCGGCGCGTACCTCGGCCACATCGGCCTTGGCCAACGCCGCCTCCATGGTCGCCGGCATGAAGCCGTCGTCGTCATGCAGGGAGGCAGCGCCCGTCAGAGCGCGCCAGCGGTAGCCCGGGTATTCCGCGGTCAGGGTCAGGTGAACGCCGATGTCGCGGCCCGCGAACATCCGCGCGGCCTCCCTCGCCCACGGGCAGGGAACCATCAGTGTGGCGCTGGTCGCGACACCCTCGTCCATGGCGCGAAGGATGGCGGCATTGGCGCCGTGGCTGGAGCCCAGGTCGTCGCAGTTGACGATCAGCAGCCGCGCATTGGCGCCGTGGCCGAGCCGTTGGGCGAGCGTTTCTTGCGGGGCCATGAGCGTGTCTCCTTTGCCGTTCGCAAACGTCATCCGCCGTAGCGCGGGCATCCTGCCCGCATGCGGCCTGGAAGGCGGCGTCCGAAAGGTCTCAGGCCGTTAGTCCAGGCCGCCGCCAAGCGCGGTGTAGAGGGTCACGAGATTGGCGCCCTCGGCAAGCTGCGCGGCAATCAGCGTCTGGCGCGCTGTGTAGTAGGTGCGCTGGGCGATCAGCACGTCGAGATAGGTGTCGACGCCGCCGGTGTAGCGCGCCTGGGCCAGTCGAAGGCCGTCGGCGGCGGCGGCGACCAGCCCCTGCTGGGCGGCTAGCTGCGCGCCAATCGTGCCACGCTGCGCCAAAGCGTCGGCGACGTCGCGAAAACCGGTCTGGATGGCTTTTTCATATTGCGCCTGACCAACCTCGCGTGTCGCCCTGGCGGAGGCGAGGCCGGCGCGATTGCGGCCGGCGTCGAAGATCGGCGCGGTGATCTGCGGGGCGAAGCTCCAGGCTCCTGACCCGGCGCTAAACAGCATCGAAAGCGCGTTGCTGGCCAGGCCGCCCGATGCGGTGAGCGACAGGGTCGGGAAAAACGCCGCGCGGGCCGCGCCGATGTCGGCGTTGTCGGCCTTGAGCTGGTCCTCCGCCTGGAGAATGTCGGGGCGTTGCAGCAGCACCGCCGAGCTGACGCCCGCCGGCAAGTCCTGCAGCACGGCGTTATCGGCCACGCCCGTCGGCAACAGGGCCGGATCGACACTGGCGCCGACGAGCAGGGTCAGGGCGTTGACGTCCTGGGCGACCTGGGTGGTCAGGTGGGCGACGTCGTAGTGGGCCTGCTCGGCCAGGGTCGCGGCCTGGCTGACATCGAGCTCGGACGCGATGCCGCCCGTAAACCGCGCCCGGGTCAGGTTAAGGGAAGACTCGGCGCTGGCGGCGGTATCCTTGGCGACGCCCAAGAGGGCGTTGTCGGAGCCCACGGTCAGCCACGCCGAAGCGACCTGGGCGACCAGGCTGATCTGGGCCGCGCGGCGAGCCTGGTCGGTGGCCAGGTACTGCTCGAAAGCAGCCCTGGACAGACTCCGCTGGCGGCCGAACAGATCGAGCTCATAGCCGCTGACGCCAAGCCCGAGGTTGAACTGGTGGATGTTAATGTGACCGGTCGGCGCCGGGCCGCCGCTGGTCGTGAGCGGTTCGCGCCCGAAAGTCGCGCCGGCTTGGGCGTCGAGGGTCGGAAACAGCTGTGAGCGCTGGATGTCGTACTGGGCGCGGGCGATCTGGATGTTGGCCAAGGCCACGCGCAGGTCGCGGTTATTGGTCAGCGCCTGGCCGATCACCGTGTTCAGCCGAGGATCGATGAAGAACGCGCGCCAGCCGACGATGCGCGCCTCCGCCGCGGGTTGCGGCGCATAGGCCGGTCCCGTTGGCCAGGTCGCCGGCGTCGGCTGCGCGGGCCGCCGGTAATGGGGATCGAGCGAGATGCACCCGGAAAGGCCGAGCGCGATCAGAGAAAGTGCGAGACGCCGGCTCATGGTCTTAGAAGACATCGTCGGCTTGGCCGGGCCTGTTCGCGGGGGCGGGCCCGTCTACGTCTGAGGCGCGCGAGCGCGGATGGCCCTTGGGGTGAAAGATCCGGCGGACGGTGACAAAAAACAGCGGCACGAAGAAGATCGCCAGCACGGTCGCCGACAGCATGCCGCCGATGACGCCGGTGCCGATGTCGTTCTGGCTGGCCGCGCCGGCCCCGCTCGAAATGGCCAGAGGAAAGACCCCGGCTACGAAGGCAAGGGAAGTCATAAGGATCGGTCGCAGACGCAGGCGGGCCGCTTCCATGGCCGCTGCCCGCGGCGCGACCCCGCGCTTCTCGGCCTCGTCGGCGAACTGGACGATGAGGATGGCGTTCTTGGCCGACAGGCCGATGGTGGTCAAAAGGCCGACCTGAAAATAGATGTCGTTGTAGAAACCCCGCAACGTCGCGGCCAGCAGCGCGCCGATCACGCCCAGCGGAATGACCATCAGCACCGCCACGGGGATCGACCAGCTCTCGTAAAGCGCGGCGAGGCACAGAAACACCACCAGGATCGAAAGCGCATACAAGGCCGGCGCCTGGGCGCCCGACAGCCGCTCCTGGTATGAAACGCCTGTCCATTCATAGGTGATCCCCTTTGGGAGCCTGGCGGCCAGCTTCGCCGCCTCGTCCAGGGCGGCCCCCGAGCTCTTTCCCGGGGCGGCCTGACCCTGGACCTCGATCGACGGGTTACCGTTGTAGCGCTGCAGCTGGGCCGGCCCCACGGACCAGTGCGAACTCGAAAAGGCCGAAAACGGCGCCATGGTCCCGGCGCCAGTGCGCACGAACCAGCGGCCGATGTCGTCCGGGCTGGCCCTGAACGGGGCGTCACCCTGCAGGTAGACCCGCTTGATCCGCCCGCGATCGATGAAGTTGTTGACGAAGCTGCCGCCCCAGGCGGTGCTGAGCGTGTCGTCGATGTCCGATTGGGCGAGGCCCAGCGCGCCGGCTCGCGACGGATCGATGTCGACCTGCAGCTGCGGCGTGTCGTCCAGTCCGTTGGGCCGCACGCCGGTGAGGATCGGATCCTTCGATGCCTGGCCCAGCATCTGGTCCTGCGCGGCTATCAGCGCCTTGTGGCCGAGGCCGCCCGTGTCCTCGAGCTCCATGTCGAAGCCCGACGAATTGCCCAGTTCGCGCACCGCCGGCGGCACCAGCACGAACACCTGGGCGTCGGCGATCTTGGAGAACGCCTGCATGGCGCGCTGGGCGATGGCCGGT
Source organism: Caulobacteraceae bacterium (assembly GCA_036511515.1). Classification (GTDB taxonomy): domain Bacteria; phylum Pseudomonadota; class Alphaproteobacteria; order Caulobacterales; family Caulobacteraceae; genus Acaudatibacter. Next base: position 20,650 of record DATCCB010000111.1, read on the forward strand.
GCGTGGTTGGCGCCGCCCTTGCGCTGATCCCAGTTCTTCATGTGCACGAACGCCATGCCCTGGTTCTGGCCAGCGCCGGAAAAGCTGAAGCCGGCGATGACAAACACGGTGTCGATGTTGGCCTTCTCGTTGGTCAGGTAATAGTGCTCGATCTGTCGGGCGACCGCGAGGGTGCGGCTCTGAACCGCGCCGACGGGCAGCGAATAGATGGTCTGCAGGCCCCCCTGGTCCTCTTCGGGCAGGAACGAGGTCGGCAGCATGATGAACAGCATCGCCATGATCGCGAACACCGCCGCATAGACGATCACCGCCGGCAGGGGCCGCGCGATGATCTTGCCGAGGCTGACGTCATATCGCCGGACGCCGCCGGCGAAGGTGCGATTGAACCAGCCGAAAAAGCTGCGTCCCCTGGCGCGCGCGTGCTTCTCGACCGGCCGCAGCAGGGTCGCGCACAGGGCCGGCGTCAGCACCAGCGCCACGAACACCGACAGGACCATGGCCGAGACGATGGTCACCGAGAACTGGCGGTAGATCACCCCGGTCGAGCCGCCAAAGAAGGCCATCGGCAGAAACACCGCCGAAAGCACCAGGGTGATGCCGACCAGGGCCCCGGTGATCTCCCGCATCGAGCGAATGGTGGCAGCCTTGGGCGCCAATCCCTCTTCGCTCATGATCCGCTCGACGTTCTCGACCACGACGATGGCGTCGTCGACCAGAAGCCCGATGGCCAGCACCATGGCGAACATTGTCAGGGTGTTGATCGAATAGCCAAACAGCGCCAGCACCCCGAAAGTGCCGAGCAGCACCACCGGCACGGCGATGGCCGGGATCAGCGTCACGCGCCAGTTCTGCAGAAACACGAACATCACGATGACGACCAGGACGACGGCCTCCATCAGGGTGATGACCACCTGTTTGATCGACAGGCGTACGAAGGTGGTGGTGTCGACCGGGAAGCTCAGCTTCACGCCCGGCGGGAAGCTGGCGGCGAGTTGAGTCGCGCGTTTCTTGACCGCGTCGGCGGTGTTCAGGGCATTGGCCCCGGGCGCCGCGCGAATGGCGATCCCCGCCGCGGGATGGCCGTTCAGGCGGGTGGTCTGCGCGTAGCTGTCGGCCCCGAGCTCGACGCGGGCGACGTCCGAGAGGCGAACCTGCGAGCCATCGGGATTGGTGCGCAAGAGGATCGCCTTGAACTGATCGGGCGTCTGCAGGAACGACTGCGCGGTCAGGGTGGCGTTGAGCGCCTGGTCGGGAGCGGCCGGCTGGCCGCCGATCTCCCCGGCCGACACCTGCACGTTCTGAGCGAGGATGGCGTTGCGGACATCGTCGGTGTTGAGCTTGTAGCTGTCGAGCTTGTAGGGATCGAGCCACACACGCATGGCGTATTGGCCGCCGAACACCTGAACGTCGCCGACCCCGTCGATCCGCGACAGGGGATCGACCAGATTGCTGTTTGCATAGTCGCCGATATCGATGTCGCTGTAGCGGCCGGTGGTGTCATAGAGGGCGACGATCAAGAGGAAGCTGGCCTGGGCCTTGGCGACCGTCAGGCCCTGTTGCTGGACCTGTACCGGCAGCAGCGCCGTCGCCTGCGACAGCTTGTTCTGAACCTGGACCTGGGCGATGTCGGCGTTGGTGCCCGGCTGGAAAGTCGCCGTAATCTGGACCTGGCCGTTCGAGCTGCTGTTGGCCGAGAAATAGATCAGGTGGTCGAGGCCCTTGAGCTGCTGCTCAATGACCTGTGTGACGGCGTTTTCCACCGTCTGGGCCGAGGCGCCGGGATAGGTGGCGCGGATCGTCACCGCCGGAGGCGCAATACTCGGGTACTGCGCGATGGGAAGCTGGAGGATCGCCAGCACGCCGGCCAGCATGATGACGATGGCGATGACCCCGGCGAAGATCGGCCGTTCGATGAAAAACCGCGACATCGGGCTTGCGCTCTTACCGAACCTGAGGCGCCGGGGCCCCCGCCCCGGGCGGCGCGGCGAACGGGCCGGGCAGGGTGCTGGCGAGGACGGCATGGACCGGCGCGCCGGGGTGGACCGCCTGGACGCCCTCGACGATCAGCCGGTCGCCTTGATTGAGGCCCGCTGTAACCAGCCACTTGTCGCCGATAGCGCGCGCGGTCCGCAGCGGACGCAGCTGCGCGCGGCCCTGGGCATCGACGATCAGCGCGGTAGGCTGGCCCTTTTCGTCGCGTGCGACCCCTTCCTGCGGCGCCAACAAGCCGGCGCCGACGATGCCCTCGGTGACCACGGCGCGGACATACATGCCCGGCAGCAGCACCCCTGCGGGGTTGGGGAAAACCGCGCGCAGGGTGACCCCGCCGGTGGTCGGATCGACAGTGATGTCGGTAAACTGCAGTAGCCCCGGGATGGGGTAGGCCGAACCGTCCTCGAGCTCGAGGCGCACCCTCGCCGTCGCCGGGCCGCCGCCGGTGATCTGGCCGAGCGCCATGTCGCGCCGCAGGGCGAGAAGTTCGGTCGCCGACTGGGTCAAATCGACATAGATCGGGTCGAGTTTCTGGATGGTGGTCAGGGCCGTCGTCTGGCTGGCGGTGACCAGCGCCCCTTGGGTGACGGTCGATATGCCGATCCGTCCGCTGATCGGCGCGGTGACGCGGGTGAAACCGAGGTTCAGGCCGGCGCTTTCAACCGCCGCGCGCTGTTGCTGGACGTTGGCCGCCGCCTGCTTGTAGGCCGCTTCGGCGTCATCGTAGTCCTGTTTGGAGACCGCGTTGATCTTGACCAGCCCCCCGTAGCGCTCGGCCTTGGCGCGCGTCGTCGCCACGTTGGCCTGGGCGCTGGCCAGCAGAGCCTTGGCCTGGTCGTAGGCCGCCTGATAGGGGGCCGGCTCGATCTGGTAGAGAACCTGGCCCGCCCTGACGATGGCGCCTTCCTTGAACAGGCGCGCCTTGACGATTCCGCCGACCTGAGGCCGGACATCGGAGATTTCATAAGGGGTGGTGCGGCCGGCGAGTTCGGTCTGCAGCGGCACCGGCTGCGGCTCGATAGTGATCACGCCGACCACCGGTGGACCGCGATCGGGCGGCTTCGCCGGCTGATGGGCCCCGCATCCCCAGAGCGCCGGGGCCGCGAGCATCAGCCCGCTGACGCCGGCAATCGCCAATCTCTGGGAATTCACGCATTACTCCGGACAAGGACTGGTCGTCGGCGCCGTCTGCACCGGCCCGTCTGGTTAGGGAGGTACGTCGCGCGATGCGGAAGTCAAGGCGAGCGCGGCTGGAAGACCCGGCGCCCGCCGCCTATTCGACGCCGACCAAGTCGCGGCGGACTTTTTCCAGTTCCTCGGCGTAGCGGCGGGTGGCGTAGGCTTCCGAAAGCACGCCAAGCACATCGCCGCGGTCGTCGAGCACGGCCAGCTCGTCGCTTTCGGTGCGGTCGAAGACGCCCATGATCTCCTTGATGGTCATTTCCGGCGACAGCCATTGCGCCTGGTTGATCATGTTCTCGCCGACCTCACCCTCGCCGTCGGCATCGGCGAAGATCGTCGCCACGCGGACGATGCCGGCGTAATGGCCGGCCGGATCGAGCGCCACGACCCGGCGCGTCGAGCCGAGGGGGAAGCGACGGCGGAACTCGGCCAGGGGCGCCGAGGCGGCGATGGTGTCGGCGTCGGTGCGCATCATCCGTCCGGCGGTCAGGGTGCGCAGCCAGCCAACGTCGTGCGCGCTACGGATGGTCTCGCCGCGCAGATGCAGTCGCCAGGTCGAGAACGAGTAGCCGAAGGTCTCCCTGACCAGCACCGTCGCCACGATCGAGGCGGTGAGGGTGGCCGCGGTCAGGCCGAAGTCCCCGGTGGTCTCCAGGACCAGGAACGACATGGTGAACGGCCCGCCGATGATCGCCACGGCCAACGCCCCCATGCCGACCAGCGCCCCGGTCATCGGATCAATGCCGACATCGACGCCGAGCGCCGTCAGGCTGACGGCGAACAGCCGACCGATCAGCGAGCCCAGGTAGAGCGAGGCGAAGAACAGGCCGCCGCGAAAGCCGAAGCCGAGCGAGATCACCGATGCGGCCGACTTGGTGACGATGAGGAAGATCAGCGCGCCAATGCCCAGGGTCCGGGCCATGTCGAGGTGCATGGCCCCGTGTCCGGACGACAAGCTCTGCGGCGCATGCCAGGCCAGGCCTGCCAGCAGCAACCCGCCCAGCGCCGGACGCAGCCACCTTGGCCCCGGCGTCATCCGCACCACCCGCTCGGTCAGCGCCACCATGCGCATGATGCCGATGCCAAAGAACGCGCAGATTAGGCCCAGGCTGGCGAAGAGCACATAGTGCGGCGATGAAAGGGCGTTGGTCGCCTGCACGTGGATGACCAGTGGCTCGACATGCATGAGCTTGGTCATCAGCGCGCCGGCCAGGGCGGCGGCGACCACCGGGGCGATGTTGCCGACCGTGTACTGGCCGATAATGATCTCGAAAGCGTAGAAGGCCCCGGTCAGCGGCGCGCCGAAGGCCGCTGCGATGCCCGCGCCCGCGCCGGCTCCGACGAAGGTGCGCAGGTCGCTGCGGCGCAGGTTGAGCACGCCGCCGGTCCACGAGGCGACGGCCGCGCCAAGCTGCGCATAGGCCGCCTCGAGCCCGACCGAGGCCCCAAAACCGTTGGAGATCACACTCTGCACGCCGACGAACAGGCTGTCGCGCACCGACATGCGTCCGCCATGCAAAGCGTTGGCCTCGACCGGGTCGACCATGGGGGCGGGCCGACGGCTGACCCACGCCCAGGTGATCAGGCCGAGCGCCACGCCGCCGAGCGGCAGCATGATCAGGCGAGTGATCGGCAGGGTGGCGAGCGCCGAGAGACCCTGGTCAAGGTCCAGTCCATAGACCGCCTCCTGCAGGGCGTGGGCGGCGGCGCGGACAGCCAGGGTCAGCAGGCCGGCGATGGCGCCGATGCCGGCGGCGATGAGCACCAGCCAAAGCTCGCTGGCCCGGATCTCGCTGCGCAGAAAGGCCAGCGTGGTGACCAGCAGGCGCGGCAACCGGGACCTGCGGCGGCTGGCCCTCTCAGGGGGGGCAGACTCGCCGACCGTGGCGCTCTGCTCGGGGACGCTCATCTTTCTGCGCGCGCTCGCATGGGCCGGGGACCCTAAAGCAAGATCGCCGGCGGCGAAAACCGCCCGCGACGGTCTGAGGATGATGTTTTCAGTAGGCGATCACCGAGCGGATGCTGTCGCCTGAGGCCATCAGCTCGAAGGCCCGGTTGATGTCCTCGAGCGGCAGGACGTGGGTGATCAGGCTGTCGATCTCGATCTTGCCGGCCATGTACCAGTCGACGATCTTTGGCACATCGGTGCGCCCGCGCGCGCCGCCGAACGCGGTCCCGCGCCAGACCCGGCCGGTGACGAGCTGAAACGGCCGCGTGGTGATCTCGGCCCCGGCCCCGGCGACCCCGATGATGATGCTCTCGCCCCAGCCGCGGTGGCAGCACTCGAGCGCCTGTCGCATGGTGGCGACATTGCCGATGCATTCGAACGAAAAGTCCGCGCCGCCCCCGGTCAGGTCAATGATCGCTTCGACAACCGCATCGGACCCCATCTCGCCTGGATTGACGTAGTCGGTCATGCCCAAAGCGCGCGCCATCCGGGTCTTCGCCGGGTTCAGATCGATCCCGATGATCCTGTCGGCGCCGGCCATCCGCGCGCCCTGAATCACGTTCAGCCCGATGCCGCCCAGGCCGAACACGGCGACGTTGGCGCCCGGCCACACCTTTGCGGTCCAGATGACCGCGCCGACGCCCGTCGTCACTCCGCAGCCGACATAGCAGATCTTGTCGAATGGGGCGTCGGCGCGAACCTTGGCCACGGCGATCTCGGGCAGCACCGTGTGGTTGGCGAAGGTCGAGCAGCCCATGTAGTGGAAAAGCGGCTGGCCGCGACAGGAGAAGCGGCTGGTCCCATCGGGCATCACGCCCCGGCCCTGGGTGGCGCGAATCGCGGTGCACAGGTTGGTCCGCCGCGAAAGGCAGGCCTTACACTGCCGGCATTCGGGGGTGTAGAGCGCGATCACGTGGTCGCCCGGCGCGACGCTGGTCACGCCCGCGCCGACCTGAAGCACGACGCCGGCGCCTTCGTGACCGAGGATGGCCGGAAACAGGCCCTCGGGATCGGCGCCGCTGAGGGTGAAGGCGTCGGTATGGCAAACGCCGGTCGCCTTGATTTCCACCAACACCTCACCGGCCCTCGGCGGCTCGAGTTCGACGGGTTCGACCGACAGGGGCTGGCCGGGCGCCCAGGCGACGGCGGCGCGGGTCTGCATGGGGAACCTCCTTGCGGGCCAGATGAAAGGAACAGGCGCGCCGATGCGGCGTTCGACGAGGGAAGCTCTAGGAGACTGCCATGCAAGACAACAAGACCGACGGCGCCGAAAACGTCGTCCTCGGCAAGTTCGAGGCCGCGGCTGGCGAGGCGCTCGGCGATGGCGAAATGCAACTGCGCGGCGCGGGCCGGCAGGCCGGCGGCTATATCCAGGAAGCCGCGGAAACCGTGCAGGACGCGCTGAGTGAAGTGGCCGACCGGGCGCGGGCGGTGGCCGCGAGGGCCAGTCAGGCCTATGGCCAGGTGTCGGACGCCGCGCAGGGCATCGCCGGCCGGATCGACCCGTTCGTCGAGGAGCGGCCCTATCTCGCTGTCGGCCTCGGCGCCGCGGTGGGGCTGCTGGTCGGCCTGCTAATCGCCGGCCGCGGTCCGAAGATCATCTACGTCAAGCCCAGAAACTAGCGGCGCCCTGCGGGGGGGGGGCCGCGGCGAGGGTGACGGGCGCCGCGCTCTTCGCTAAAGCGCGGGCATGACCCGCGCGTTGGAGAAGCTCGAGCAGGGCATGGCGATCGTCTACGGCGGCGGCAAAGTCGCCGTCGTCGGAGCGGAGTTGGCGCAGGCGTTTCGCGCCGGCGATCGGCTGCTGGTCATCCAGGACAGCGGAGACCTGCTGCACATCCCGCGCTCAGCCCGGGTGGCCGCCGAGGCCGCCGTTGGCCATGCGGTCGCGGCCTTCGAGGGGATGGGAACGGTGAGCGACGAGCAGATCGTCGACTTCTTCGATCGTTTCGCCAGGCGGCTGGAGGATGGCGATGCGTGGGGCGTCATTGCGCGGGCCAATGAGGCCGACGTGCGCCGCGCTGTCGCCAAAGGACGATCGACGGCGCGACTGGCGGTGGACGAGGCGATGCGGCGGGAGATGGCCGCCGGCCTGCGCTTGTGGCGCGACAGTCCGGACCAGCGCGGCCGGCGCCTGGAGCGCGTTGAACACAAAGGCTGGGCTGTCGAGCAGATCGTTGCGCCGCTGGGCGTGGTTGGCTTCATCTTCGAGGGACGCCCCAACGTGCTGGCCGACGCCGCCGGCGTCATCCGCGGCGGCAACACCGCGGTCTTAAGGATCGGCGCCGACGCTTTGGAAACCGCCCGCGCAATCGACGACCATGCTCTCGCGCCGGCCTTGCGCGGGGCCGGCCTGCCGTCTGGCGCCGTCTCACTGCTCGCCAGCCCCGATCGCGCCGCCGGAAGGGCGATGTTCGCCGATCCCCGCCTGTCGCTGGCGGTGGCGCGGGGGTCGGGGCCCGCGGTCGCCGAGCTCGGCGCGATCGCCCGACAGGCCGGTACGCCGGTCAGCCTGCATGGAACGGGCGGCGCCTGGCTGGTCGCCGACGTCAGCGCCGACGCCGGCCGCTTCGCCGCGGCGGTGAGGCATTCTCTCGATCGCAAGGTCTGCAACACGCTCAACGTCTGCTGCATCGTTCGCTCGCGCGCCGCGGAACTGGTCCCGGCGTTCCTGGAGGCGCTGCGCGAGGCCGGTGAGCGGCGCGGCCACGGCGCGCGGGTGCATCTGGTGGGAAGCGAGGCCTGCTGGCCGGCCCGACTTCCGGCGGGGATCGTCGCCGAGCTAATCGCCGCCGCCGACCTCGGCCGCGAGTGGGACTGGGATAAGGCGCCTGAAGTCTCCCTGATGCTGGTCGAAGATCTGGACGAGGCTGTCGGCCTGTTCAACACCCGCAGTCCGCGCTTCATCGCCAGCCTGATCGCCACCGACGAGGCGGCGCAGGCGCGTTTTTTCGCCGGCGTCGACGCGGCCTTTGTCGGCGATGGCTTTACCCGCTGGGTCGACGGCCAGTACGCCTTCGACCGTCCCGAACTGGGCCTCGCCAACTGGCAAAACGGCCGCCTGTTCGGCCGGGGCGGGGTGCTGAGCGGCGACGGCGTGTTCACCGTGCGCACGCGGATGCGCCAGACCGATCCAGACCTCAGGCGGTGAGGTCGGCGTACTAGTGGATAGAATCTGACACTTGGCGCCCCGTCGACGACCGTCCTCCTCCAATGTGGACGAAAGAGCGGCGTTACCGAGAAGCGGACCTTCCGGAGGTCGCAGGAGGGTGGTGAGCGGAGGTTGCCTTGGAGCCTGGAAGCGGACCCCCCGAGGCAGGCAGGTGCGACGTCTAGGGGCGTCCGGCGGGGTTCAACTGGCTTTCGGGATTTATGAGCGATGGGTTGGGAGCGGCCGCACAGGATCCGTATTCCGTTCGCATTTCCCCGATGACCCGTTGCTCCGATTGTTTGGAGACCACGACGCCGGCGTTTTTCGCCAACGCCAACAGGGTCAGCGCGCCGTACGCTATCCCATCGTTCTCATGTCGCAGGTTTT
>DATCCB010000112.1:0-16099 GCA_036511515.1 Caulobacteraceae bacterium
GCGGGGGAGGATAGACTCCATCCTGCCCCGCGCAGCGGGGAAGGGGGACCGCCGCGCTGAAAGCGCGGGGGTGGAAGGGGCGCAAGGCCGAACCAATTTCGTCGGACGGTGCTGTAGCAGGTCGGGTCCGTCCAACCCGCACTCCTAGGCGAGGTACTCTCGACGATCCTTGGTTTGCTCGGCCGGTCCGCCGCCGCTCATGCGTAGTCGAGCTTGGGATACCAGTCAGCCGGGCGCCCGCCGGGCGTTTGGTCGAGTATCGTCCACAGGGGAGATTGGGCGGCGCCGCGTTGATCCTGGCCCGGGTCGGCGGCGGGGATCAGGGTTTGGCTCTTGGTGTCCATCGGTGCTTCCTTGAGGAAATCGGGGACACAATACCGGTTTTCGAGAAACCCTAGAACCGCTCGCCGACCATCGCCTCGCTCTTGGCCCACAACGCCTTGGCGCGATCCGGATCGACGGCGTAAGGGCGCACGCCGCCGCGCGAGTTCGGATCGTCGACGATCTGGGCGACATGACAGTCCTCGCAATAGTGGCCGCCCATCGCTTCGGCCGGCGCGACAAATCCGGCCCACACGCTGGTCGCAGCGCCCTGCGGGATGGTCTTCCAGCGAAAGCTGGCGGCCCGTTCCTCGAGGGTGGCGTCGGGGTTGGGGGTTGGCAGAATCTGGGCGATCAGCTCCGGGGTCATATGGCGGCCAAGCTCGGTCTGAATGCCGCCTGGATGCACCGCCGCGGCGCGCACGCCCCGTGCCTTGTGGCGCCGGTCGAACTCGACCGCGAACAGCACATTGGCGGTCTTCGAGCGGCCATAGGCGCCAAACTCGGTGTAGGGCGTGCGCTCAAAATTGGGGTCGTCAAGGTCGACGTCGGCGAAGCGGTGGCCGGCCGACGACAGACTGACCACCCGCGCGCCGGCGCCGAGCAGCGAGGCAATGCGATTGATCAGCACGAAGTGGCCAAGATGGTTGGTCCCAAACTGCGTCTCGAAGCCGTCGGCGGTGGTCCCCTTGGGGCAGGCCATCACCCCGGCGTTGGCGATGACAACGTCGAACGGCCGCCCGCTGGCGACCAGCCCGTCGGCGCAGGCCCTGACGCTGGCCAGCGACGCGAGATCCAGCTCGATGAGCTCAAGGCCCTCGCCGCCACCGGCCGCGGCGTCACGCACCACCTGCGTCGCCGCCCGCGCCTTGGCCAGGTCGCGCACCGCGCCCACGACCGTGGCCCCGTGAGCCACCAGCGCCCGCGCGGTCTCGACGCCGAGCCCGGCCGAGACCCCGGTCACCAGCACGCGCTTGCCAGCGAGGTCGACGCCGGAAAGCACATCGTCTGTGGTGGAATCTGCGCCAAAGGCTGTGGCCATGATCGTCTCCCGTGTCGTCGCGCGCCCGCCCAGAGCCTACTCGACTTCCCAGTCGATCTCGCCGCGCATGTCGGCGGGCATGTCGCCCAGCGCCGCATCGAGGCGCTCGCGCGTGCCGGCGCGCGGCAGGCGGAAGACGAACTCGACCCGCTCCTTGTTGAACGCCCGGCGCTCGCTGATGATCTTGCACCCCGCCCGCTCGAGCACGCCGCGATAGGCGGCGGCGCATTCGGCCAGGCGCGCCTCCGGCAGCTTGCAGATCCTGACCCGACAGCCGGGGCGGGAATCGAAAAGATAGACCATCACGAAGGTGAAGGCGGTGGTGATCACCGCCAGGTGCGGCAGGCCGAGCCCCGCGATCAGTCCCGCCAGAGTGACCGCGATCAGCCGTCCGGTGTCGCGCGTCGAACCGGTGTCGGTGCGAAAGCGGATCAGGCCGCCGATGCCGAACACGACGACGCCGATGACCATGCCGAACTCGCGCACGGTCACCCCGATCACCGCGCCGATGAAGGCGTACATGATGTACACCTTCGGCATGTCGGCCTCTTCCAGCGTGTCGACGGTGCGCGGCGTCGTCGGGTGGTAGCCGATCACGGCGCCCAGAATGACGGCGAGCAGCAGGGCCGCCAGGGAATCGGCCATGAAGTGCGTGTTGAGAAAGCCCGCCCAGCCGACCGAGGGAAGCTGGCCGCCGGCGGTCGCCGCGTCGAAGAGGCCGCCCATCCCCTTGGCCAGCGCAACGCTCGGCGCCGACAGCGCCAACAGAACAATTCCCACTTTTCGCAGCATGGCCCGTCCCCCGATCAGCAAACGATGAACGCGGCCGCGCGCCTTGGCAAGCGGCGGGAACCAACCGGCATAGCGCTAGGGGACTGCGAAGCCGTCTTTCAACACGAAGCTCACGAAGGGACACGAAGATCACGAAGAAGAAGGAGAAAATTGCGCTTCGCGCGTAGCGCCTAATCTCTCCTTTGTGTGCTTTGTGTCTCTTAGTGATCTTCGTGTTAAAAAAGCCGATGACCAGTCAGCGACCTCAGGGCGCTAACCCACCGCCATTTCGGCGTCTGCTGCGCGCGCTTATGGCGGCTCTTTTCACTCTGATGCTGTGCGCGCCGCTGCCGGCGGCGGCGGCCCAGTGGGCGTGGGACCATGTCGCGCGGGTGGTGGTTTTCGGCGACCTGCACGGCGACTACGGCAAGTTTCACGACATGCTGATCCAGGCCGGCCTGATCGATTCCCACGACAACTGGAGCGGCGGGCTGACGCATCTGGTCCAGGTCGGCGACGTTCCCGATCGCGCGCCGGACACCCGCAAGATCCTCGATCTCCTGATCCGCCTCGAACCCCAGGCGCGCCACGCCGGCGGCTATGTGCATGCGCTGATCGGCGACCATGAATCGATGAACATGGAAGGCGACCTGCGCTATACGACGCCGGGGGAATTCGCCGCCTTCGCCGACCGCGATTCAGCCCGCCGCCGCGATGCCTATTACGCGCTCGTGGTCGCGACCCTCACAGCCAAGCCCCCGGCCGGCGGGACCCCGGTGTTCGACGCCGCCTATCGCGCGAAATTCGACGCCGACCATCCGCCAGGCTGGGTCGAACACCAGCTGGCCTGGTCGACGCAGGGCGCCTATGGGCGCTGGGTGCTGACCCATGAGGCAATCATCCGCATCGATGACGCCATCTACATGCACGGCGGCCTCGGCCCGGAGTTCGCCAGCTTCGACATCGAGGCGATGAACAAGGCGGTGACTACCGCGCTGCGTCATCAACCCGAGGTCGCCGGCGGACCGCACGACATCTTGTGGAATACGCAGGGGCCGCTCTGGTATCGGGGCCTGGCCCAACATGATGAGGCGACCGAGGCGGCCAACGTCGCCGCGATCCTGGCCCGCTACCAGGTCCGTCACATCGTCATCGGCCACACCAAGCAGTACCGGATGATCAATTCTCGCTTCGACGGCGCGGTGCTGCTCACCGACATCTTCGTCCCCGTCGGCTGCGCCGACCCGCATGGCTACCTGCTGAAAGAGGGCGACACCCTGACCGCCGTTCACCGCGGCCACAGCCTGCCGCTGGGCGTCACCGGCGCCGACCACGCGGCCTACCTCACCCAGATCGCGGCCATCGACAAAGCCGCCAGCCCCGGACCCCAGTGCCCGACTAGCTAGGCGACGCTCACCCGCGCCCCCTCCACCACTTCGTGGTCCCCCTCCCCGCAAGAGGACGGGGGAGGAATGTCTCAAACTCCTCCCTTGCGCCCTCTTGCGCGGGGGAGGTGGCGCGGCGCTTTGTCTTGCGCCGTGACGGAGGGGGGCGCGTGACCGTGCAAAAGCGGGCGCCCTTACCGGCACCGCTTGACGATTTCGCGCTGGACGCGCGCCGGGTCGTCGAGGACCGCGAAGAAGCCGTCCATGAACCGGTCCGCCTTGGCGCGGAAGCGGTCGTTGAGGCGCGTTTCGCCGTCGATGATCGCCGTCATCGCCGCGCGCTGGGCCTGGAACTCCGCCGCGACCGAGGCGATCTCGCCGTTGTCCGCGCAATAGCCGCGGTAGACCCGATCGGTCGCATGGCTGATGCCGAGACTGGGGGGCGGCGCCGCGTAGGGCGCATCGACGAAGCCCGAGGAGTCGAAGTCATAGGGCGCCGGCGCGACGCCCCTGGCCGTCGCCACCGTCGCGTCCTTGGCGGCGATGAAGCGGCTGTTGTGGCAGCAGTCGACCCCGGCGGGCGCGGCCATGAACTCCCAGTCGAAGTTGCCGATCATGAACTCGAACAAAGCCGCGCGCTCGGTCGCATGGGCATCCATCTGGGCCATGGAAACCTGATGCGACGCGGCCTTCAGCCTGATCGCGTCATTGCGGTCGGCGAGGCGATTGTCATCCTCGATCAGAAACCCGAACCGGGTCACTCCCGGATCGGCGTCGCTGGTCCGATAGGTGACCTCGGCCGGCCGCGCGCGAAAGCTGATCGGGGTGATCAGATTGTAGAGCCGATAGGCGAGGTATTCGAGCACGATCCGCTGCTCATAATCCGCCCCGGGACGGCAATAGGTGGTCAGCTTCAGCTTTTTTTGGCCCGAAAACAGCGTGCCGCGGGCGCTGTCCTTGTCGAACGTCAGCCACAGGGGCGGAAAGGTGCAGTAGCCCAGGGTGCGCCGGCTGTGCCCGCGCGCCGTCAGCTGAACCGGCAGGCTCTCGGGCGCCCCGCCGGCGTCGCTCACCGTCAGGCTGGCCGCGAACGGGCTGGGGCGAGCGTCGGCGCGGACCAGGGCCGGGAACGGTGCGGTGATGACCATTTTCAGCGGCGCGTCGCTTTCGAACAGATGCCCCTTCGCCGCCGCCGGCCCCGCGCAGAGCAGCGCCAGCGCCGCCAAGACCAACCAAAATTTTCGGATCATGCACTTTCCCCCTCTGGGCGTGAGCCAGCCGCCTTGCGCCCCCTCCACCACCGGCTCCGCCGGCGGTCCCCCTCCCCCGCTGCACGGTGAGGAATTTTGGAAAACTCCTCACCCGTCCTCTTGCGGGGGAGGTGGCGCGGCGCCCTTTCTCGCGCCGTGACGGAGGGGGCGCAAGGCCGGGCAAATCTTGTCGATCGACTCTCTACGTCCCGATCGCCACACATTCCCCCCGCGCCATCACGAAGCGGACCCGCTCCAGCTCGGTGACATCGGTCAGCGGATCGCCGTCGACGGCGATGATGTCGGCGCTCTTGCCCGCCGCGATCGTCCCCGCCATGTCCGAAATGTCCAGAAGCTCCGCCGCACTCACCGTCGCCGCCTTGATTGCCGCGACGGCCGGCATCCCGGCCTCGACCATCAGCGCGAACTCCCGCGCGTTCTGGCCGTGCGGGCCGACCCCCATGTCGGTGCCAAAGGCGATCCGCACCCCGGCCGCGTAGGAACGCCCCAGCGCCGCCTTGATCCGCTCGCCGACCACCAGCGCCTTCTGCGCCTGCGCCGGCGTCAGCACCCCGCCGGCCTTCGCCATGCCGAGCACCGTCATCCCGGCGATGATCGTCGGGGTGTGAAACGCCTTCCGCTTCAGGAAAAGAGCGATCGACTCGTCGTCCAGAAAGCTGCCGTGCTCGATCGAATCGACGCCCGCCTTCAGCGCCGCGTTGATCCCGGCCAGGCCGTGGGCGTGGGCGCTCACCCGCCGGCCCAAATGATGGGCGGTATCGACGATGGTGACGATCTCGTCGGTGGTGAACTGCTGGTCGACCCCGGCGCTGATGTTCGAGAGCACGCCGCCCGTGGCCGCGAACTTGATCGCGTCGGCCCCTTGCGCGACCTGCGAGCGGACCGCCTTGCGGCAGCCGTCGGCGCCGTCGCACACGCCGATGGACGACTGCACGCAGGTGCACACGTCGGCGCGAAAGCCATAGGTCTGGCCGTGCCCGCCGGTGGGCGAGAGGATCGCGCCGACGCACAGGATCCGCGGCCCCGGAACCTTGCCCTCGGCCACCGCCGCGCGCAGGGCGTAGATCACCTCCGGCTTGCGCGCCCCCAGATCGCGCACGGTCGTAAAGCCCGCCGCCAGGGTCAGCCGCGCCCGATGCGCCGCGTCCAGCCCGACCTTCGGATCGGAATCCTCGACCTGCGCCAGCCGCTGCCCCGGCCCCAGCTGCGCGGTCAGATGCACATGGCAGTCGATCAGGCCCGGGAGGACGAAGGCATCCTTGAGGTCGATCAGCCTGGCGCCGTCGGGCGGATCGATGAAGCCTTGGGCGACCGCGACGATCTTGTCGCCGGCGATGCGGATGCTCTGGCGTTGTTTGGGCGCGCTGCCGGGCTCGGCGAGCAGAGTGCCGGCGTGGATGACGGTTTCGCAATCGGGTGGTGGGCTCGTCATATGTGGCCATTCCCATTTTGCGGTCGCGGGCGTCCATTCTTAGATCGTTTTGCGATCATGCTCTAACGGACCTCGGGCCACCGCTCCCTTAGCCTTTCAATGGTAGATCGCCACTTCGGCGTCGTGGGCTTACAGACACTGTTCTGGTTGCCGAACATTCCTATCTCGTTGACGGCCTGATCCAGGCTCGTGGTGTGAAGCCACCGGATCGGAACGAAATACTCAAGGCGCTCAGCGTCGTCTGCGAATTCCTGATGATAGCTACCCTCACTGAGTACCTCTAGGGCGGCTCGCTCGCCTTCCGTGGTTTGGACCATGAACTCCGTGGCCGACTGTGGGCCTCCGATCACTTCGCCAACCCCGACAAAACCATAGCCGGGCGCTTTCACCCACACGCGGTCGCCGAGATTCAACAGATTGAGTGTGTTGCTGTACCACGCGCCGCCGCCGGCGCAGATGAAGCCATAGCGGCGCGCCTCGTTCCAGGAACGGCTCTCACTCTGGCCGAAGGAGGCGTAGAATTCGCCATTCCATGGCTCCCGCTCGCGGGTGGTAGGGGAGGCGGCGGCACTGACTTGTGTGTGGACAGGGTCGAGCAGCCACGACCGGCTCAGCAGTTGCTGGTCCCCGATCATGAATATCTGGAAGCAGAGCACGTTTATCGCGATGTCGCGTTTATTGAGATAACCAACGATCCGCTCGCTGCTCTCGTCCAAACTCGTTGCTACGATGACGATCTGATGGCTATCGTTCAGCGTGTCCTCGTCCAAAGGCTGGCCGAAACGGGCACGAAAGTCAGCTCCCAGATCCCGTCCAGGGGCGAAGCGGGAGTAAATCGCGGCAATGTCCTGGGTCTCCAGGTTCTCGACCCAGACTGCGTAGTCGATGGCCTGGGCGACCACTTCTCTCGGGGTGCGGTCACGCTTCAACTCAATTAGCACCAGCGCTCCGTCTGGCGCGATGGCCAAGAGGTCAATGATCCCTGACGAACCGGTGCGCTCCTGTCGGCCAATCAGCATCCATTGGTCGGACAGAATCCGCGGCGCGGCCACGATCATGTCTTCCAGCACGCGCTCGGTAGGTAACCTCCCCTCCGGCAATGGCTGGGGTTGGACGCCGATGGTCCAGATTGCGTTACGGATGGGCATCAAAAGTTACCTCGGCCAAGGGTCCAACAAAATTCCGGTGACACTGCACGGAACCAGCAAGATTCTCTCCGCGCCTTCTCACTCCAGTCCGCAGCCACGCGCCGCCTGGTCGGGGTTTGCGCACCGCCCCCTAGCGATAGACCTCGCGCCGGTGGCCCACGGCCACGACTAGGACCACCAGCCGCGCGTCCTCGATCTTGCAAATCAGTCGATAGTCGCCGACCCGGTAGCGCCAGAATTCGCCCAACGCCGAGCCCTTGAGGGCTTCTCCAGTCGAACGCGGGTCGCCGAGAATGGCGATCCGCCGGCGAAGGAAATCGCGAATCCGGGCGGCCTCGGAATGGCCGATCTTGCGCAGTTGCCGCAGAGCCTGGTCGTCGATCTCAATCGTCCAGGCCAAGCTCGCGCTCCGCCTCTTCGAGAGACCATACCCGGCCCTCGCCGCGGCGGAGGCGCGCGATCGCGCGCTCGGCCATATAGAGATCCTCGAGATCGTCCAGATGCGCCTCCACGGCCTCGCGCACATAGAAGGTGGCCGTTCGTCCGGTGCGCGCGGCGAGGGCGCGCAGGCGCTCATGGGTTTCGTCGGAAAGGCGAACAGCGGTCTGTCTGGTCATCGCATCGGTTCCGGTGGGATACGCGTATACCATATCACGCGCCATGGGCAGCAGGACATACCGGCCTTTGCGACTCCCCTGTCCGTCAGACGGGGAGTCGATATCACGCCTGAATGAACCCCGAGGCGCCGCCCGCTGCCGGCCTTGCTGGCGCGATCATCTCAAACTCATCGGCGCCGCGTCAGCGCTGCTTCAATATCTCGTCCACCGTAGAACACGCCCAGGATTACCGCCTCGCCACGCGCCTCATCGACGGTGAAGGCAATAGTTGCGCGGCGATCGACGCCGAAAGTGCGCAGGCCAGCGCGCAGGTCATCCCTGGCTGTCCCTCGAAGTGGCGCGACATCCAGCGACAGGCAGGCCGCTTCCAAGTGCAGAACGAATCCTTCCGCGACGCGGGCCCCGGCCTTCTCGGAGACGAAATCGAAGATCGATGTCAGGTCGTCGAGCGCCGCGGCGGTGAACCGCACACTGTAAGACCTCATGCCTTCTTGTGCGCCGAGCGCCCGGCCAGATGCCGTCGCAGCCGCCGGCCAGCCTCATCGGCGGCCAGCGTGTTTTCCGGCGCGGCGGCATGAGCGTCGAACCTGGCGACGCCTTCGGTCGCGATCCAATGTTCGGCCGCGCGATCGGATTGCGCCGCCGTGATCGAAGTGGGTTTTGTCGATGCCATGACCGCTCCCGCCCTACCGCACCAGCTCCCGCATCGCCGCGTCGAGGCCCTGGATGGTCAGGGGGAACATGCGTTCGTGGAGCAGGGTGCGCATGACGCCGATCGAGGGGGTGTGGTCCCAGTGGCGGGCCGGGGTGGGGTTCAGCCAGGCGACGCTGTCCCAGGTGTTGGCGACGCGGTCCATCCACACCGCGCCCGGCTCCTCGTTCCAGTGCTCGACGCTGCCGCCGGGGTAGGTGATCTCGTAGGGGCTCATGGTCGCGTCGCCGACGAAGATCACCTTGTAGTCGCGCCGGTACTTGTTGAGCAGGTCCCAGGTATCGATCTTTTCGGTGTGGCGGCGGCGGTTGTCCTTCCACACGCCCTCGTAAAGGCAGTTGTGGAAGTAGAAGAACTCCATGGTCTTGAACTCGGTGCGGGCGGCGGAAAAGAGCTCCTCGCAGACGCGGATGTGGCTGTCCATCGACCCGCCGATATCGAAGAAGATCAACACCTTGATGGCGTTTCTTCGCTCCGGCTGCATGATCAGGTCGAGATAGCCCTTGTTGGCCGTCTCCTTGATCGTACCCTTCATGTCCAGCTCATCGGGGGAGCCTTCGCGGGCGAACTTGCGCAACCGGCGTAGCGCGATCTTGATGTTGCGGGTGCCCAGTTCGACGGAATCGTCGAGGTTCTTGTATTCGCGCTTGTCCCAGACCTTGATCGCCTTGCCGTGGCGGCCCTTGTCCTGGCCGATGCGGATGCCTTCGGGGTGATAGCCGTCGGCGCCGATGGGCATGTTGCGGCCGTTGCCGCGGGCGTTCTCGTCGTCTTCACCCTCGCCTTCGCCGCGGCCCTGCTTCATCCGCTCGGCGAGCATTTCCATCAGTTTGTCGAAGCCGCCCATGGCCTCGATTTCCTTCTTCTCTTCCTCGGTAAGAAAGCTCTCGGTCAGGCGCTTGAGCCACTCGGCCGGGATGTCCTTGATCTGCTCGCGCTGCAAGAGCTCGAGGCCCTTGAACACATGGCCGAAGACCACGTCGAAGCGATCGAGAAACCTCTCGTCCTTCACCAGGGTGGTGCGCGAAAGATAGTAGAAATCCTCGACCCGGCGTTCGATCACCGCCTTGTCCATGCCTTCCATCAGCATCAGATATTCCTTCAGCGTCACCGGCACCTTGGCCGCGCGCAACTCGCTGAAAAACTGCAGGAACATGGGGCAGGCCTCTTCGGCGCCCTTCAAGCGGCGCGTTGAAGCAAAGATGGCCGCGCCGGGGTCCCCTGTCCAGTCCCGCGCAGGATCGGAAGGCCCGTAACGTGGCCAGCGCAGTCTTTTGACACGAAGCACACGAAGGATCACGAAGAGCACGAAGCGACTTCGCCAGGACGAGGACCGGCGCGGCGCCGGCGAGAAAGGCGGAAACGCAAAGACGCAAAGGCGCAAAGACGCGGAGACCCGAACACACCGGGTAGGGCGGGAGCATATGACTCAGCGCTTCACGCGAAGCGCATCAATCTTTTCTTCTTTGCGCCTTTGCGTCTTTGCGGTTCAAAAAAACTGAGCCCGCCATATCACCCCCGCCGCAGGATGAATTCGCGGTCGCGGGTCATGCCGACTTCGAAGACGTATTCGCCGGCCTTGGCGAAGCCGTGGCGGGCGTAGAGTTTCTGGGCGCCGAGGTTCCCGGACCAGACGCCGATCCACAGGCGCCGCCGTCCCTGGCTTTCCAGCCAGGCGAGGACCTCGGCCAGCAGACGGGAGCCGGTCCCGCCGCCCTGATGCTCGCGCAGCACATAGAGGCGTTTCAGCTCGCCACATCCGGGCTGAACGTCCGGATGGGGCAGGGCGCAGGGGCCTGCCAGGGCGTGGCCGACCGCGTGGCCGTCGCTCTCGACCAGCCAGGCGGCGCTGGCCGGATCGGCGAGGTCGAGCCGCGCCCTTTCGAGGCTGTAGTCGCAGGCCAGGAACGCGCCCAGGTCGGCCGGCGGGTAGAGATGGCCGAAAGTCTGGGCGAAGCACGCGGCGCCGATGTCGGCCAGGGCCGGTGCGTCGGCCAGGACAGCTCTGCGGATCCTGGGCGGGGTCATGGTTTGCACGGAAGGCTTGGCATAGGATCGCGGCGATGGATGTCGCTCTCTACACCCACCCGGATATGCTCGGCCACCGCCCGGCCGCGCGCCATCCCGAGCAGCCGGCGCGGCTGGTCGCGGTGACGCAGGCGCTGGACGCCGCGAGCGATCTCAGTCTGGAGCGCCGGGCCGCGCCGCTGATCTCCGCCGCCGACCTGGCGCTGGTCCACGGCGCCGATCATCTGCGCCTGATCGAGGCCAGCGAGCCGGCGCAGGGCCTCAGTCGCCTCGATCCCGATACCCAGATGTCGCCCGGCAGCCTGGCCGCGGCCAGGCGGGCCGCCGGCGCCGTGGTCGCCGCCACCCGCGCGGTGGTCGCCGGAGAGATCCAGCGGGCCTTCTGCGCGGTACGACCTCCGGGCCATCATGCGGGACCCGGCTTCGCCATGGGCTTCTGCCTGTTCTCCAACCTCGCCATCGGGGCGCGGGCCGCGCAGTCCGCCGGCGTCCAGCGCATCGCCATCGTCGATTTCGATGTCCATCACGGCAACGGCACCCAGGCCGTTTTCGAAGCCGACGCCGACGTGCTCTTCGCGTCGGTCCATCAGTCGCCGGCCTATCCGGGCACCGGCGCGCCGGGCGAGACCGGCGCCGGCAATGTGGTCAACGCCACCGTGCCGCCAGGCGCGGCGCGCGCGGCGTGGCGGCGCGCCTTCGATGGCCTGATGGCCCAAGTCGACGCCTTCGAGCCCGACCTGATCATGGTCTCCGCCGGCTTCGACGCCCATGCCCGCGATCCCCTGGCCGAGCAGATGCTCGAGGCGGAAGACTTCGCCTGGGCGACCGCCGCCATCGTCGGCGTCGCCAGGGAGAGGGCCGGGGGCCGGATCGTTTCCTCCCTGGAGGGCGGCTACGACCTGGAGGCTCTGGGCGCCAGCGCCGTCGCGCATGTGCGCGCGCTTGGGGGAAACTAGCCATGGCCACGCGGCCGGCGGCCAGCGAGGCGCTTCCCGATGCCCCCGAGCGGCCCGGCGCGGTGATTCTGGCGCGTCACGGAGAGCCGGCCCTTTCGCGCAAGGTGCGGCTTTCGGCGGCCGAATATGGATTGTGGTGGGAGCGCTATGAGGTCGGCGGCCTGAAGGCGGAGCAGGTGATACCCGACGATCTCAAGGCTTTCGCCCGCACCGCGGGTTTCATCATCGCCTCGACGCGTTTGCGCTCGATCGAGACCGCCCACACGTTGAGCGCCGGCCGCGCCTTCGCACAGGATCCGATCTTCGTCGAGGCCCCGCTGCCCCCGCCGCCGTTTCCCGGCTGGCTGCGCCTGTCGCCCCGCCTGTGGGGCGTGACGGCGCGGTTCTGGTGGTGGTTTTTCAACCACAACCTTGGCCAGGAATCGCGAGCGCAGGCGCAGGCGCGCGCCGATGAGGCGGCCAGGCAGCTGACCGCGCTCTCCGCCACCGGCCAGGACGTGCTGGTCCTCGCCCACGGCTTTTTCAACACCATGGTCGGCCGTTCGCTCAAGCGCCTGGGCTGGCGCTGCACCCTCGACGAAGGCTTCCGCTACTGGTCCGCCCGCCGCTTCGAATGGCCGGCCGAGGGATGACCGCGGACCACTCCGGGGAAGATGCATGAACGGTGAACGCACCAGGCCCGGCGCCGCGTCATTTCAACACCAAGAGCACGAAGGCCACGAAGATCACGAAGCGCTCTCTTCTGGCCTCGAGAGGCTAGCGCGGACCGTCATCGACGCGGGACTGAAGGTGCACAAGACACTTGGCCCGGGTCTGTTGGAGTCTGCCTATGAGAGTTGTCTTTGCCGTGAACTTCAGGTCCGCGGCGTCACTTCCCCACGACAAGTCGCTCTGCCGATAATCTATGAAGGTACTCGCCTTGAATCCGGATATCGCCTGGATCTGGTCGTCGAGAAGTCGATTATTGTCGAGGTCAAGTCAGTCGATGCTCTTTCGCGCCTCCATGAGGCGCAAGTCCTGACCTATCTCAAACTGTCCAGGCTGCGCATTGGAATTCTGATGAACTTCAACGTTGTCCTTTTCAAACAGGGTCTGAGGCGATTGGTGCGCTGAGATAAGCCTCTTCGTGTTCTTCGTGTCCCTTCGTGAGCTTCGTGTTGAAACGGACACGCCGCCGCCGCCAACAACCGAGCGGTCCTTGGCGTGGCCAACCCGCGTTGCCGCATGCCACTGAGCTCGGCTAGGGTGAGGGATGAGTGAGGTTTCGGACATGGCCGGGCTTTCCTTCGAGGAGGCGCTGGCCGAGCTGGAGAAGATCGTCGCCGAGCTGGAATCGGGCAAGGCCGAGCTCGAGCGGTCGATCCAGGTCTATGAGCGCGGCGCGGCGCTGAAGGCCCATTGCGAGGCCAAGCTGAAGGCGGCGCAGCTACGCGTCGAGAAAATCGTCATGGGGCCGGCGGGCCCGATCGGCGTCGAGCCGGCGGAGTTCTCGTGACCACGGCCCAGGCAAGCTCCCTGGCGCCGCGGATCGCCGAGGCCGCGGACCTGGTCACCGTGGCCCTGGACGAACTGCTGCCGCGCGCCGAGGGACCCGAGGGGCGGCTGACCGAGGCGATGCGCTATGCGGCGCTCGGCCCCGGCAAGCGCCTGCGGCCGTTCTTCGCGCTGGAGACCGGCCGCATGTTCGACCTGCCCCAGCGGCCGGTCCTGCGCGCCGCCTGCGCGCTCGAATGCATTCACACCTACAGCCTGATCCACGACGATCTTCCATGCATGGACGACGACGCCCTGCGCCGCGGCCGGCCAACGGTCCACATCGCCTATGACGAGGCGACGGCCGTGCTGGCCGGAGACGCCCTGCAAAGCGTCGCCTTCGAGATCGTCACCCATCCCGACACCCATGAGGACGGGGCCGTGCGGGCGGAGCTGGCTCTTCGTTTGGCGATCGCCAGTGGCGCGCGGGGCATGGCCGGCGGTCAGATGATCGACCTGATCGGCGTGCGCGACGATCTGGGCGCGGTGGCCCGCATGCAGCGGATGAAGACCGGGGCCCTGATCGCCTGCGCCTTCGAGCTGCCGCTGGTCATGGCCAAGGCCGGCAAGTCGCAGCGCGCGGCGCTGATGGCCTTCGCCCACGACATCGGCCTGGCCTATCAGATCGTCGACGACCTTCTCGACGCGGAGGGCGACGAGGCGGCGCTCGGCAAGGCGGCCGGCGGCAAGGACGCGGCCAGGGGCAAGGCCAACTACGTCACCCTCCTGGGCGTGCGAGCGGCCAAGGAACGGCTCGCCGTGCTCACCGTTCAGATCAAGGCCCACCTGGATGGGTTCGGCGAACGGGGGCGATTGTTGAGGTCGGCCGTCGATTTTGTGCTAGATCGAAACCGTTGAGTCTCCCTGGGGGCGGGGACGCGTAAGAGGTCGGACCCTTTAAAGACATGGCTTCAGCCACACCCCTTCTCGACACCATCGCCACCCCCGCCGATACCCGAGGACTGTCGCTTGCGGAGCTTCGCCGGCTGGCCGACGAGCTGCGCGCCGAAACCATCGAGGCGGTTTCCACCACCGGCGGCCATCTGGGCGCGGGGCTGGGCGTGGTCGAACTGACCGTCGCCATCCACCACGTGTTCGACACCCCGCGCGACATCGTCATCTGGGACGTCGGCCATCAGGCCTATCCGCACAAGATCCTCACCGGCCGGCGCGGGCGCATCCGCACGCTGCGCCAGGGGGGAGGCCTTTCGGGCTTCACCAAGCGCGCCGAGAGCCCCTACGATCCTTTTGGCGCAGCCCACGCCGCAACCTCGATATCGGCGGCGCTCGGCTTCTGCGTGGCCAGGGACATGCGCGGCGATGACAACGCGGTGATCGCGGTGATCGGCGACGGCTCGATGAGCGCCGGCATGGCCTATGAGGCGATGAACAACGCCGCCGAGGCGACAAAACGCCTGGTGGTGATCCTCAACGACAACGACATGTCGATCTCGCCGCCGGTCGGAGGGATGAGCGCCTACCTGGCGGGGCTGGTCTCCGGCGGGGCCTACCAGCGGGTGCGAAAATTCGGCAAGGGCGTTGCCAGCCATCTGCCGCGCACCTTGAAGGACATGGCTCGCAAGGCCGAGGAATACGCCCGCGGCATGGCCACCGGCGGCACCTTCTTCGAGGAACTCGGGTTCTATTACGTAGGGCCCATCGACGGCCATAATCTCGATCATCTGGTCGGGGTGCTGAAGAACGTTCGCCAGATGGACGACAAGCCGGTGCTGGTCCACGTGGTCACCCAGAAGGGCAAGGGCTATGGCCCGGCCGAGAGCGCCGCCGACAAGCATCACGCGGTCGCCAAGTTCGATGTGATCACCGGCCAGCAATCGAAGCCGGCCTCCAACGCGCCCAGCTACACCAAGGTGTTCGCCGCCGAACTGATCAGGCAGGCCGAACAGGACGACAAGATCGTCGCCATCACCGCGGCCATGCTGCCCGGCACCGGCCTCGACGCCTTCGCCAAGCGCTTCCCCGACCGCTGTTTCGATGTCGGCATCGCCGAGCAGCATGCGGTGACCTTCGCCGCGGGCCTGGCCGCCGACGGCATGAAGCCGTTCGCGGCGATCTATTCGACCTTCCTGCAACGCGGATACGACCAGGTCGTCCACGATGTCGCCATCCAGCGCCTGCCGGTCCGCTTCGCCCTCGACCGGGCGGGACTGGTCGGGGCCGACGGGCCCACCCACGCCGGCAGTTTCGATGTCGGCTACCTGGGCCAGCTTCCCGGCTTCGTGGTCATGGGCCCGGCCGATGAGGCCGAGCTGGCGCGGATGGTGGCCACCGCCGCGGCCATCGACGACCGGCCGAGCGCCTTTCGCTTTCCGCGCGGCGACGGCGTCGGCGTGGCCATGGACGAGGCGGCCCAGCCGCTGGAAATCGGCCGCGGGCGCATCGTTCGCGAGGGAACGGCGCTGGCCATCCTCTCGTTCGGCACGCGCCTGGCCGAGTGTCTCAAGGCCGCCGAGCTGCTAGCGGCCCGCGGCCTTTCGGCGACCGTCGCCGACGCCCGCTTCGCCAAGCCGCTGGACGAGGACCTGGTCCTGCGTCTGGCGCGCGACCACGAGGCTCTGATCACCGTCGAGGAAGGCGCGATGGGCGGCTTTGGCGCCTTCGTCCTCCATGCCCTGGCCGCGCACGGCGCGCTCGATCGGGGCTTGAAGGTCCGCACCCTGACCCTGCCCGATATCTTCCAGGACCAGGACAAGCCCGAAGCCATGTACGCCCAGGCCGGCCTCGACGCCGAAGGCATCGTCCGCGCCGCCCTTGCCGCCCTCGGCGTCGGCAAGTCCGCCAAGGGCCTGCGGGCTTAGGCGCCGCCTTGCGCCCCCTCCACCACCGGCTGCGCCGGCGGTCCCCCTCCCCCGCAAGAGAACG
>DATCCB010000113.1:0-18702 GCA_036511515.1 Caulobacteraceae bacterium
GACCCCGTCGGCCAGGGCGGCGATCTCCTCGGGAACGGCGAAGGCGATGGCGCTCATGACAAAATTTCCACGGGTCCTTCTCGCCTCGTGGGAGAAGGTGTCAGCGCAGCTGACGGATGAGGGGCCGCGCGGCGCCCGGAATGGTCGCGGAGAGACTTTGCCGAAAGGCCTGTCAACCCCTCATCCGGTCCTTCGGACCACCTTCTCCCGCAAGGGGAGAAGGGTCGTGCTGTCGCCGCACGAGCCTGGCGAAATCGTCCATCAGCGAGAGCGAAATATTCCCCGGGCGGAACTGATGTTCGCCGATCTGAGCCACAGGGGTGACCTCAGCGGCGGTGCCGGTGATGAAGCATTCCGAAAACTCGCTCAGCTCCTCGGGCAGAATGTGGCGCTCGACGACCTCCAGTCCCATCTGCGTGGCCAGGGCCATGACCGCGCGGCGGGTGATGCCATCGAGAAAACAATCCGGGAGCGGCGTATGCAAAACGCCATCCTTGACGAAGAACACGTTCGCGCCGGTCGCCTCGGCGACGTAGCCGCGCCAGTCGAGCATCATCGCGTCGGCGAACCCTTCACGCTCGGCGGCATGCTTGGAGATGGTGCAGATCATGTAGAGACCCGCGGCCTTCGAGGCAGTCGGCGCGGTCTCCGGGGAAGGCCGCCGGTACTTCGCCCAGGTCAGTTTGACCCCCCTGGCCTTCTCCTCCGGCTTGAAATAGCTCGGCCATTCCCAGGCGGCGATGGCCAGATGGATGGTGGTGTTGTGGGCCGCGACTCCGATGGTCTCAGAACCCCGCCAGGCGATCGGGCGGATGTAGCAGTCGGCAAGGCCGTTCTTCTGGCAGACCGCAACACTGGCGGCTTCGACCTGGGCCACGGTGAAGGGGATGGTCATGTCGAGAATTTCAGCCGAACGGAACAGGCGCTCGGTATGCTGGGTGAGTTGGAAGATTTCGCCGCCGTACATGCGCTCGCCCTCGAACACCGCCGAGGCATAGTGAAGGCCATGGGTCAAAACATGCACCCTAGCCTCCCGCCAGGGCACGAACTGACCGTCGAGCCAGATCCAGCCGTCGCGATCGTCGTAGGGCGCCGGGGCCATCGGGTGAAAAACTCCTTGCGGCATGGCGTGAGCCTTGCACTGCGCGCCTTACACTCCGCCCGGCGGGATGCGTCAAACGAATTGGCTTGCGCGGGCGACGCGCGCGGGGGTTAACCAGAGCCATGGCGATCCCGGTTCACGCGACCCAGAGCCACCTTCTGGTCGTCGACGACGACGATCGCATCCGCGACCTCTTAAAGGAGTATCTCGGGCGCGCCGGCTTCAGGGTCACAGGCGCCGCCAGCGCTTCGGTCGCCAGGCGGTTCTTGGAGACGCTCGATTTCGACCTGGCCGTCATCGATGTGATGATGCCGGGCGAGGACGGCCTGGCGCTCACCCGCTGGCTGCGCGGCCGCCCCGTCGCGGGCGCGATGACGCCGGTGCTGATCCTCACCGCTCGCGACCTTCCCGCCGACCGCATAGAGGGCCTGGGCGCCGGCGCCGACGACTATCTGGCCAAGCCTTTCGAGCCTCGGGAACTGGTCCTGCGCATCGCCGCGATCTTGCGGCGCACAACGACCCCGCCGAAGTTCGTGCAGCCGCTTGGCCTTGGCCTTTGCCGTTTCGACCCGGCCCGCGGCGAGTTGATGCGCGGCGACTCGCCCATCCGCCTGACCGAGGCGGAAGTGCGCCTCCTGCGCCAGCTGGCCCTGGCCGCCCATTCGCCGGTGGATCGCCTGCGCCTGGCCAGGGAGGACGCAGCCGCCAGCTGCCGCGCGGTCGACATCCACGTCACGCGCCTGCGCCGCAAGATCGAGGCCGACCCCGGCAATCCGCGCTATCTGCAGACCGTCCGCGGGGTTGGCTACATGCTGGCGCCTGACTGATGCGCCCGTGGCCGGCCTTCTTCTGGCGGATGATCAAGCGCCGGATTCCGGCGTCGCTGTTCGGCCGCAGCCTGCTGATCATCGTGCTGCCGGTGGCGATCATGCAGATCGCGGTCACCTATGCGTTCTTCGAGGCTCACTGGCAGACCGTCAACAGCCACCTGACCGAGGGGCTGGCCGGCGACGTCGCCCTGATCGTCCAGACCTATGAGGCCGATCCCAGCCCCGGCGCCCTGACCCGCCTTGCCGATCGGGCCCAGCAGACCCTCGATCTGTCGGTGGTGCTCCAGCCAGGGGCGCAACTGCCCAGGGGCGGGCGACCCTCGCTGTTCGTCGCCGTCGACCGGTCGCTACGCAAGGCGCTTTCCGACCGCATCGACGCGCCGGTGTGGTTCGATACCCAGCGCTACCTCGCCTACGTCGACGTGCGGGTGAAGGTGAAGCAGGGCGTCATCCGCATCATCGCGCCACGCGACCGGGTGTTCGCCACCCGCGGGCACATCTTCATCCTGTGGATGACCGTCGCCACGGTGCTACTGACCGCCGTCGCCATCGCCTTCATCCGCAACCAGGTCCGCGCCATCGAGCGGCTGGCCGACGCGGCGGAGGCTTTCGGCAAAGGCGCCGATGTCTCGTTCCGCCCGCATGGGGCCAGGGAAGTGCGCCAGGCGGCCGTCGCCTTCTTGGCCATGAAGGCGCGCATCCAGCGCTATGTCGACCAGCGCACGGCGCTCCTGGCCTCGGTAAGTCACGACCTGCGCACGCCTCTGACCCGGCTGAAGCTCGAATTGGCCCTGACCAAGCGCGGGCCAAGGGTCGAGGCGATGAAGCGCGACCTTGGCGAGATGGAGCACATGATCGACGAATATCTCGCCTTCGCCCGCGGCGAGGGCGGCGAGGCGGTCGAAAGCGTCGATAT
The DNA here is from genome assembly GCA_036511515.1 of Caulobacteraceae bacterium. Lineage (GTDB taxonomy): Bacteria > Pseudomonadota > Alphaproteobacteria > Caulobacterales > Caulobacteraceae > Acaudatibacter. The sequence goes on from DATCCB010000113.1 coordinate 2,849, forward strand.
CCGGGGCCTGATCGCCGAGGTCAGCGAGGGGGCGACGCGCGCCGGTGCGCAGGTGGTGCTGAACGCGCGAGCCGGACTGACCGCGCGCGTACGACCCAATGCGCTCAAGCGCGCCTTGGCCAATCTGGTGATGAACGCCGCCGTCCATGGCGACCGCGTGGAGATCACCACGGCCGGCACCGCGGCGGGCGGCATTGAGATCGTCATCGACGACAACGGGCCTGGCATCCCGGCGGAGCGCTTCGAGGAAGCCTTCACCCCGTTCGGCCGCCTCGACGAAGCGCGCAATCAGAATGAAAAAGGCGTCGGCCTCGGCCTCGCCATCGCCCGCGATGTCGCCCGCGGCCACGGCGGCGAGGTTACCCTCGACCGCTCTCCGCTCGGCGGCCTGCGCGCGGTGCTGAGGCTGCCGGGGTAAAGTGTGGGCGTGAGATCCGCGCCCCCTCCACCGCCGGCTTCGCCGGCGGTCCCCCTCCCCCGCGGCGCTGCGCTTGCGAGGGAGGAATTGTCCTAAACTCCTGCCCCGCGAAGCGGGGAAGGTGGCGCGGCGCGTGTCGCGCCGTGACGGAAGGGGCGCAATCCGGCCGGCCCAACGCGCTAAAACCCCGCGCCGATGGCCCCGAGGCGGCGACGCATCTGTTTGAGGCGCTTGTCGATCTCGGCCATGGTGCGGTTGAGGGCGCCTTCGTCGTCGCGCCACACCTGCACGGTCCTGGCCCAAACCGCCGTCATCGCCGCCAGCCGGGGCGCCGTCGCCTCGACGCCGGCGGCCTCGAGGATGGCGCGCGCGGTCCTGGGCAGGTGAAGGGCGATAGCCGCGCCTCCACCGCGCGCGATGGCGATCAGGGCCGCGCGATCGGGACCCATGACCTCGAGCCTGGCCATTGTCGCATCGAACAGCCGATCGTGAACGTCGCTGTTAGGTGTCGCCGCCGTCTCGAGGGCCGCGCGATCGAAGCGCGCCGACAGGTGCGCCAGCAGCGCCGCCTTGCCATCGGCAAGGTCATAGAGATCAGGCAAAGGCAGTTCGGCCCTTTCGGCCACATCGCGCAGGGAGATCTCCGACCATCGACGCTCCCCGGCGAGCGCCAGCAGCGCGGCCGTCGCCCGCTCCAGCCTCTCATCCCCGCTCATCGGGACGCCTCCTCGCCCAGCTCTCGCGAGCGCGCCAGCGCCGCGGCCACCGCGCGCTCCAATAGCGTGGCAAGGCCGCCTACGCCGTTCAACACCTCCAGCGCCGCCTGTGTCGTCCCCCCAGGCGAGGTGACAGCCGCGCGAAGCTTTGCCGGGCTGTCGTCAGAGCCGCCCATCAGAGCGGCCGCGCCGGTGAGCGTCGATCGCGCCAGCCGTTCTGCGAGCGGGCGGCCGAGACCCGCGGCCACACCGGCGTCTGCGAGCGCCTCGGCGAACGCATATAGATAGGCGGGGCCTGAGCCACTTACCGCCGTCGCGGCATGCAACTGGTCTTCGTCGTCCAGATCGACGACCTCCCCGACCGGCTCGAACAGCGCATGGGCCCGGCGCAGCGCCTCGGCGTCGGCTGCATAGAGGCTGGCGGTTCCCCTGCCGATGGCCGCGGCCGTGGTCGGCATGGCCCGCGCGACGGGGCGTCCGCCAAAGGCTTCGCCGATCTGACGCGCGCCCACGCCGGCGACGATGGAGATAACGACCGCGTCCGGGGCGATGTGGGGCGCCACGGTGACGGCGGCCGTGCCCCAGCTGGCCGGCTTCACCGCCAGCAGCACCGTCTTGGCCTGCGAAAGGCTGGTATCGGGGGGATTTACCCAAGCCCCGGCTTTTTGAGCGGCCAGCGCCAGCGCGCCTGGGGCGGGATCGCGGATCATCAGGTCAGCGGCGGCGAAGGCGCCGGTCTCGAGCCAGCCGGCGATCAGCGCTCCGCCCATCGCCCCGGCCCCGACGATGAGGATCGGGCCAGCCGACCCGGACAACGGTCAGGCCTGACCGACGGTTTCGAACATGCACGCGGCCATGGCTTCTTCAGGAGTCTTGCCGCCGCTGATCAGAAAGTCGAAGGCCGGATAGAACCGGTCGGCCGATTCCATGGCCGAATCGATCATCGAGGCGGTCTGCGCCATGCTCGGCCGGTCGCCGTCGGGAAGCGCCATGGCGTGGCGAAAAACCACTTCGCCGTGCTCGGCCCAGACCTCGAAGTGGCCCATCCACACGCGCTGGTTGATGAGGTTGATCAGCTCGTGGGCCGGCCCGCGCAGGCCCGCGGCGGCCTTCTGGTCTATGGACAGGCACAGCTGCAGGCAGTCCGCCTCCGGCCGCCAGGCGAACCACAGCTCATATTCCTTCCAGTCGCCGGCCAGGGAAAACGCCAGGTCGCCATCGTCCGTGCGGTCGAAGGCGAGATTCTCGGCCGCCAGCACGCGCTCGACAACATCAAGCGGGTCCAGGGCGATCAGGGTGTCGTCTTCTTCCGGTCTTGGACTGTCCATTGGCCCTCTTTGGTCCTTTAGGTCTGGCGCCGGCCGCGTGTGGCCGCGCCGATGAATCGCTTGTTCGAAGTCTAATCTGCTTGCCGGCGCGCGTCTCGCGGTCCGTGAGACGCAGGCGCCCAAGTTCAGCCGCCCTTGGGGCCTTTGGCGGCCGCGATCTCGGCGCGCAGGACGGCCACCTCCGCCTTCAGCGCTTCGAACTCCTCGCGGCGGATCAGGTCTAGGTCCGCCGCCCACTTGTCCGATTGGGCGCGAAAGGCGCTCTTGGCCTCTTCTCCCGCCGCCTGGGCGAGGCCCATGGCGGCCTGGGTCAGCTTGGCCATTTCATCGAGAAACGGATTTTGAGTCTGCATGGCGCTTCATAGGCCAGCGCGGCGCGAAAAGCGATATCGCAGGGTGATGGCGCTACACCTGAGCTTGCCAGCGGGCTATTAGCCGCCGATGGCGCTGATGTTTCCCGATATCCGTCCGGAGATTTTCACCATTCCGGCGCTGAAGCTCGGCCATTGGTCGGTCGGACCGATTTCGATCCGCTGGTACGCCATGGCCTACATCGCCGGCATCCTGCTCGGCTGGCGCTACGCCGTTGGCCTGGTCAGCAACGCCAGGCTCTGGCGGGGCACGACGCCGACGGCCACGCCGCTGCAGATCGACGACATGATCCTGTGGCTCACCGTCGGCATCATCGCCGGCGGCCGGATCGGCTATGTGCTGTTCTACATGCTGCCCCTGGCCAATGAGCGCGCCGCCCTGGCCGCCGATCCCCTCGAGGTGTTCAAGATCTGGCAGGGGGGGATGAGCTTCCATGGCGGCGCGATCGGGGTTGTCCTGGCCTTGATCCTCTTCGCGCGGCGACAGCGAATCGATGTGCTGCGCCTGGCCGACATCGTCGCCGCCTGCGTGCCCATCGGGCTGATGTTCGGGCGGATCGCCAACTTCATCAACGGCGAGCTTTGGGGCCGCCCGACCACCCTGCCGTGGGGCATGATCTTCTGCGGTCCCCATGTTCCGACCTACAGCGACGGCCAGTGCATCGCCGGCTACATTCCCCGCCACCCCAGCCAAATCTACGAGGCCAGCCTCGAAGGGCTGGTGCTGTTCCTGATACTGCGCTGGGCCACCCACCGGGCCGGTTGGCTGCAGCGCCAGGGCGCGGTGACCGGCCTCTTCCTGGTCGCCTACGGTGTCTTCCGGATTGCGTTGGAAAATGTCCGCAATCCCGACCAGGGCCTGGACCGTCTGCCGCTTGGCCTGACCATGGGCATCATCCTGTCGGTTCCGATGGTGGCGGCCGGCGCCGTCTTGATCTGGCGCGGACTGCGGCAGTCCCCCGTTCGGGCGCCCTCGCCAGATATTCATGAATCTGCGTGATCGCCTGGCAGCCCTGATCGCCGCGCGGGGGCCGATGCCAATTTCGACTTACAGCGACATTTGCCTGCACGATCCAACAGCCGGCTATTACGCGACGCGGCCACGGTTGGGCGAGCGCGGCGATTTCATCACCGCCCCGCACATCTCGCAGATGTTCGGCGAGATGTTGGCCCTGTGGGCTATCGAGCTTTGGGAGCGGCTGGGACGCCCCGCGCAAATCCGCCTCATCGAGCTGGGTCCCGGCGACGCAACCATGATCGGCGATGTGCTGCGCGCCGCCCGCGCGGCGCCGGCGTTCCTCGGGGCCTGTGACGTCTGGCTGGTCGAAACCAGCGCGCCGCTGAAGAGGCTCCAGCGGGCGGCGCTGGCCGCTGCGCCGGCGCCAGTGCGCTGGGTTGACGAAATGGACGCGGTCCCGACCGACGTCCCCTTGATCGTTGTCGCCAACGAGTTCCTCGATTGTCTGCCCGTCGAACAGTATGTGCGCGCGGACGGGGCTTGGCGCGAGCGGCTCGTCGGCGTCGATGCGGCCGGTCGGCTGCGTTTCCAGATGGCCGCCGCATGCGATCTGCCAGCCGGGCCGCGTCGCCCCGGGGCCGCCGATGGCTCGCTCCTCGAAAGCTCCAGCGCTCTTGCCGCCTTCGGGACCACGATCGGCGCGGCCGTCACGCGGGCGGGGGGCGCGGCGCTGTTCATCGACTATGGGCGCGATGGCCCGGGCTTCGGCGACACGCTGCAGGCCTTGCGCGGGCATGCCAACGAACATCCGCTTGCTAATCCAGGCGAGGCCGACCTGACGGCCCACGTCGATTTTCCGGCCTTTCTCGATGCCGGCCGCAAGGCGGGAGCGGCGATCTCGCCTGTTCGCACCCAGGGCGAATTCCTGCGTGAGCTCGGTATCGAGACCCGCGCAGCGATACTGGCGCAGCTACACCCGCAGCACGCCAAGCGCATCGCGCGCCAGCTCGATCGCCTGATCGGGCCAAAGCAGATGGGATCGCTGTTCAAGGCCGCCTGCCTTCACTCGGCCGGGCTTTCACCGCCGGGTTTCGGCGGCCCCCCGTGAGCGCTCCGCCGTTCCTCACCTCGCGGCTCATCGAGATCCCGGGCGTGCGCCATGCATTCTTCACCCGGCTTGGCGGGGTTTCGAAGGGCCCCTACGCCAGTCTCAACGGGGGCCGCGGCTCAGCCGACGCACCCGCGGCGGTCGCCGAGAATCTACACCGTGCGGCCCTGGCGTTCGGCATGCCAGATCACGCCCTGACCCTCTGCCATCAGGTTCATTCCGCGCAGGCGGCGATTGCGCCGGAGGCCTGGCGCGCCGGGCGGCCGCGGGCCGACGCCGTGGTCACCGCCGAGCCCGGCGTGATCTGCGGCGTCCTGACGGCCGATTGCGCCCCGATCCTGATCGCCGATGGAGAGGCGCGCATCGTCGCCGCCGTCCATGCCGGGTGGAAGGGGGTTCTCAGCGGGATCGTAGCCTCGGCGGTCGAGGCGATGACCTCGCTGGGCGCCGACCCCGGCCGCATGGTGGCGGCGATCGGACCGTGCATCGCCCAGGCATCGTATGAGGTCGGCCTCGACTTTGTCGAACGCTTCGAAGCGGAGGCGCCGGGCTCCGCGATATTCTTCGTCAAGGGCGAGACGGCGTGGAAACGCCAGTTCGACCTGGCCGGCTTCGTAGCTTCCCGTCTAGTGGCGGCCGGCGTCGGCCGCTGCGAGTGGCTGGCGCGCGACACCTGCGCCGAGGAGGCGGCGTTCTTTTCCAATCGCCGGGCCTTCCGGCGGGGCGAGCCCGACTATGGGCGCCTGCTTTCCGCGATCGTCTTGTCACCCTGAACCCGCGGCAGGCAACGCATGGCGCACCGCGGCGTTTGAAGCTTGGGCGGAGCGCGCCCGGCCCAGAGCTCGGACATGGCCCTCGATTCCCGTGCAGCGGCCTGGGAGGCCAGAACGGCGCTGAAGTTCGCCGCCGTCGGCCTCCTGGGTCTGGCGACAGACGCGGCGCTGTTGCGCCTTGGCGTGGGCCTGGGCCTCAGCCCCGCCGTCGCGCGCCTGATCTCGCTTTTCTTCGCCATGCAGGTAACCTTCGTGGTCAATGGCGTGCAGGTGTTTCGCTGCCTCGACCGCGCGCACTGGCCGCGGCAGTGGGCCGGCTACATGCTGGCCAACGGGGCCGGCAATTTTTGCAACTACTGGCTGTTCGTCACCCTGATCTCCTTGCATGAACCGGTGGTTTCGAACCGATATGTCGCCCTCGTCGCCGGCTCTTTCGCGGCCTACCTGATCAACTATTGCGGCACGAGGCTGCTGGTCTTCGGCAAGGGCCGGACCGCGGCGCTGCAGGCGATGCGGCGCAAGGCCAAGTCCGACATCTGCGGGCCCCCCGAGCCGACGGAGTTCGCAGGGCCGGCGGTCGCGAACCGCCGGGTCAGTGCGGCCCGGTGACGTGGCCCATCACCAGCTTCACCTGAATCTTTTCGCCCGTTACCGCGGTGTCCGACCAGCTGGCGCCGACTTTGCCCATGGGCATCGCCTTGCAGATGGTGATCGGCAGGATCGGCCGGGGACTGATCTGCTTGAAGCAGATCTTGCCGCCCTTGAGCTTCCAGCGGCCGTTCGAGGGATCGTGCCGCCGGCCTTGCGCTGTGTAGGTTCCACCTGGCGCCAGCCATAGCTCGCCCGTGCGCCCATCGGGATAGGTTTGTAGGATGGTGTTTCCAAAGGCCTTATCGACCAGGCTCGTATCGGCGGCGATGCACAGAAAGCCGGCGGCGGCCAAGCCCAGTATGGGGAGAATTCGGGTCATTCGGATCCTGCAGGTTGAGCTCGTCCCCCCACACACACTCTAACCCAGTTTGGCGCGGCCCGGAAAACTCTTGCCGCCGTGGCGGGCCGGAGCGCTTGCTCACGCCGCGAGCGCTGGTAGAAGCCTGATCCTGAAGGCCTCGATCTGAAGCACAGAGGCCGCGCGGGGATCGTCGATGAAGCTGCTGGCGGGCAACTCCAACCGCGCGCTCGCCGAGGCGATCGCCCATTCGCTCGGCGTGCCGCTGACCCGGGCCGAGGTCAAGCGCTTCGCCGACAATGAAGCCTGGGTGACCATCGAGGAAAACGTCCGCGGCGAGGATGTTTTCGTTCTGCAGTCGACCAGCTACCCGGCCAACGACAACCTGATGGAGCTTCTGGTCTGCATCGACGCGCTCAAGCGGGCGTCGGCGCGCCGGATCACCGCTGTCACCCCTTACTTCGGTTACGCCCGGCAGGACCGCAAGACCGGCGGCCGGACGCCGATTTCAGCCAAGCTGGTGGCCAACATGATCACCCGCGCCGGCGCCGACCGGGTGCTGACCATGGATCTTCACTCCGGCCAGATCCAAGGTTTCTTCGATATCCCGACCGACAACCTGCAGGCGGCGCCGCTGATGGCGGTCGACATCAAGGCGCGTCATCACAAGACCGATGAGTTGCTGATCGTCTCGCCCGACGCCGGCGGCGTGGTCCGCGCCCTGACCCTGGCCAGCCGGCTGGATGCGGGGCTCGCCATCGTCGACAAGCGCCGCTCGCGGCCGGGCGTGTCGGAAGTGGCCAACATCATCGGCGATGTCGATGGCCGGCGGCTGATCATCTTCGACGACATCGTCGATTCAGCGGGGACCCTGTGCAACGCCGCCGCCTCGCTGATCGAAGCCGGCGCCGCGGAGGTTTCAGCCTACATCACCCACGGCGTGCTGTCGGGCGCGGCCATCGAGCGGGTCGGCGCGTCGGCGCTGAAAGAACTGGTGGTCACCGATTCCATCGAATCCGACGGCCGCATCGTCGCCGGCGGCAAGATCCGCGTGGTCAGCTGCGCGCGCCTGATCGGCGAAGCCATCCGCCGCATCGCCAACGAGGAATCGGTCTCAAAGCTTTTCGACTGAGGTCCGCCGTGGCGCGCGATTGGCAGCCGGTCACGCGCGCCGCGCTGGCGCCGCATTGCCGCCCATAGCATAGTGCAGGGGCTGCGCGGGGAACGAGATTTCAAGGGATATCTAGACAATGAGCTGGGTCCGCCGCGCGCGAGTGTTGCTTGTCCTGATCGCGGCTGCGGCGGCCGTCGCCCTGCCACCGATGGAGACCGCGGCCCGGTCGAAAAGGGCGCCGATCGCCTACGAGCCGTCTCCCCCGCCGCCGCCGCCGATGGCCCCGGTCGGCCTTTCCGATCGGCTGCTGGCCGACGCGTCCGCCTACCAGGCTTATCTTCAGCGGGTGATGGCCATATCGCCAGCCTTTACCAGCGGGCAGTCCGTCGCCCAGGCCCTGCGAACAGGCGCGGCCTACGAGCCGGCGGCCCTTCTGCGCGGGGCCGTCGCCTACGCGGCTGTCGCGGCTTTGCAGGATGGCGCCTTCGTCGCCCAGGTGCGCTCATTCGGCGCCGACGCCGATGCGCGGCGGCTGATGGTCAACCGGATCATTGCCGATCCCAACTACGTCTTTGCCTTCAAGGGCGCCGACGGCGCGGCCGGCCTGGTCAAGGAAGCCCTCGGCGGCGCGGCCCTTCGCCTCTACGGCGCGGGAAAGGCGGTCAAGCAATCGGCCTACGATGTCCAGCATCAGGCCTGGTCGAAGGAAACCATCGTCGATCGGCCGGGACGCCTGGCGCAGGTCAAGGCCGCCAGCGAGAGCGGCGTGGCCGGCGATGCCGATGGAGCGATCATCCTGCAGCGCGCGGCCATGGGACTGGCTCCGCTAAACCTGTCGGCGTCGCCGGCGCCCGCGCCCTATACGCCGCTGCTCGCCCACGCCCTTCAGCTCGCCGCGCTGGCCGCCTTGGGGGAAGCCAGCGACGCGGCTTACGATCGGCTGACCTATCTGACCACCGAGGTAAACGCCGACATGTGCCTGCGCATGGCCAAGCTCAATCTCAACGAGTGCCTCGCCGTGGCCGGACCCCATTACGAAGACATCTTCTGCATCGGTCAGCACATCATGATGGATACCGGCGCGTGCCTGGCCAAGAACATCGGGGTAGGGATTCCGCTCGAGGTCACACCCGCCCCCCTGCACGTCCCAGCGCTGCGCAAGGGCGCCACATCGCGGGCGAGGCGGCGCCGCTAGCCCGCGTGGCGGCGTTGCATTGAACCGGCCAGGCGTGTATCTAGCCGCACCTTTTCGCTAAGGCGTCTCCTCTTAAGGCGCCTGAGGTTTCACCCCCGCACGGGCTTGGCTTGGTGCGGCGGTATTTCTTTTCTCAGGTTGGAATCCATGGCCGATATCGTCCTCAACGTTGAAGTCCGCACGCGCGCAGGAACCGGGGGCGCCCGCCAGACCCGCGGCGAAGGCATGGTGCCTGGCATCCTCTACGGCGGCGACAAGGAGCCGGTATCGATCGCGGTGACGGCGGCCGCCTTTCGCAAGGCCCTCTACACCGGAAAATTGCTCGGCCACCTGGTCACCCTCAAATACGGCGACGAAAGCCAGCCGGTGATCGCCAAGGATGTCCAGTTTCACCCTGTCACCGAGGCCCCAATCCATTTCGACCTGTTCCGCGTCGACGCCCACCAGCTGATCCGCATCTCGGTGCCGGTGCGGTTCAAGAACCATGAAGAGTCCCCCGGACTCAAGCGCGGCGGCGCTTTGAACGTCAACCTGCACGAGCTGGAGCTGATGGCCCCGGCCGATTCGATTCCCGAGGAACTGACCATCGACCTCACCGGCCTCGACATCGGCGACGCCATTCGCGCGGCCGACATCGCCATGCCCAAAGGCGTCGAGCTGACCGCGCACCATCGCGAGGCCACGGTGGCTTCGATCGCCACCTCGTCGGCCATGCAGATCGAGGACGATGTCGTCGCCGCCGAAGCCGAGCCGGATGAAGCGGCGCCGGAGGGCGAAGCCGCAACGTAAAGACAAGGCCGGGCCCGTCCCGTCGCGGCCGCTCGGCAGGATAGCGCGATGTTGATCCTTGCGGGCCTGGGCAACCCAGGTCCGGACTATGCCGCCAACCGCCATAACATCGGGGCCATGACCGTCGAGGCGATCGCGCGCCGGTGGGATTTCGCCGCTCCGCGCAGCCGGTTTTCGAGCCTGGTTCGCGAAGGCGCCGTCGACACGCCGGCCGGCGCGGTGCGGGCGCTGACGGTGAGGCCCCAGACCTTCTACAACGAAAGCGGCCGGGCCATCGCCCAAGCCCTGCGCTTCCACAAGCTCACGCCCGCCGACCTGGTGGTCTTCTATGACGAGATCGATCTGGCCCCTGGGCGTTTCAGGATGAAAACCGGCGGCGGCGCGGCCGGCAACAATGGCGTGCGGTCGATCACCGCCCACATCGGCGCCGACTTCCGCCGCGCACGGCTCGGCACCGGCCATCCGGGCGACAAGGATCTGGTTTACGGCCATGTGCTGTCCGATTTTCACAAGGCGGAGCTGGACTGGGTGAATGCGCTGATCGACGCCTGCGCCGACGCTTCATCGCTGCTGGCGGCCGGCGAGGACGAGAAGTATCAGGCCGAGGTTCTGCGCCTGGCCCCGGCGCCTAAGCTCGATCCCCGCGCCCCCAAAGGCGACGCCTGAGCCATGGCCCTGAAAGTCGCCATCGTCGGGCTGCCCAATGTCGGCAAATCGACCCTGTTCAATGCCCTGACCCAGACGGCGGCCGCCCAGGCCGCCAACTATCCTTTCTGCACCATCGAGCCCAACGTCGGCGACGTTGCCGTGCCGGAGCCGAGGCTCGAGACTCTGGCCGCCATCGCCGGCTCCAAGGAGATCATTCCGGCGCGGATCAACTTCGTCGATGTGGCCGGCCTGGTGCGGGGGGCGTCAAAGGGCGAGGGCCTGGGCAACCAGTTCCTGGCCACCATCCGCGACTGCGACGCCATCGCCCTGGTCGCGCGCTGTTTCGAGGACGACGACGTCAGCCACGTCGAGGGGCGCGTCGATCCGCTGGACGACCTGGAGATCATCGACACCGAACTGATGCTCGCCGACCTCGAGAGCCTGGAGCGGCGGCTGATCGGTCTAGAGAAGCGGGCCAAGAGCGGCGACAAGGAGACCCTGGCTTCCCTGCGTCTGGCCAAGCTCGCCCTGGCGCAACTGAGCGCCGGCCGCCCGGCCCGCGCCGCGACCATCGCGCCGGAAGACGAAAAAGCCTGGCGCATGCTGCAACTTCTGACCGCCAAGCCGGCGCTCTATGTCTGCAATGTCGGCGAGGAGAGCGCCGAGAGCGGCAACGCCCTTTCGGCCGCGGTGGCCGAGCGGGCGGCGCGGGACGGCGCCAAGGCGGTGGTGATCTCGGCCAAGATCGAGAGCGAGGTCGCCGTGCTCGACCAGGCGGAGCGGCAGGAGTTCCTGGGCGCGCTTGGCCTGACCGAGCCAGGGCTCACCCGCCTGATCCGCGAAGCCTACAGTCTCTTGGGTCTCCACACCTATTTCACCGCTGGTCCGAAGGAGACGCGGGCGTGGACCATTCCCCTGGGAGCGACCGGGCCGCAAGCGGCCGGGGTCATCCACACAGACTTCGAAAAGGGGTTCATCCGCTCCGAAACCATCGCCTTTGACGATTACGTGCGCCTGAATGGCGAGGCGGGCGCGCGCGACGCCGGCAAGCTGCGCTCCGAAGGCAAGGACTATGTGGTCCGGGACGGCGACGTGATGAACTTTCGCTTCAACGTATAATTTAAGAAGGAGAGACGAAATGGGCGAAATGACCAAGATCAAGAGCACGGCCGACGACGGCTTCTCGTTCGATGCCTATCGGGCGGCGCCGGCGGCGGCGCGCAAGGGCGGCGTCATCGTGGTGCAGGAGATCTTCGGCATCGACGAACACGTGAGGCGCGACGTCGATCGCTGGGCCGCTCTCGGTTTCGAGGCGATCGCGCCCTCGCTTTACGATCGCCGTGAGCCTGGTTTTGTCGCCGGCCACGATCCGGCGGGGATGGGCGCCGGCATCGCCCATGCGCGAGCCACGCCGCTCGATCAGGCTTTGGCCGACATCGCAGCCTGCCGCGACGATCTCTCGCCCAGGGGCAAGGTGTTCATCGTCGGCTATTGCTATGGCGGTTCGCTGGCCTGGCTGGCGGCGTGCAAGCTCAGCGGCTTGTCCGGCGCATCGAGCTACTACGGCAGCATGGTCCAGGCCAACGCCGCCCTGACCCCTAACTGCCCAACCATCGTCCACCTGGGCCGTCTGGATACGGGGATCCCGGCCGATGCGGTCAAGGCCGACGTGCGGGCGGCCAACCCCGACGTGCCGGTCTACATCTACGACGACGCCGGCCACGGCTTCAACAATGAGGATCCGGCCCGCCATGAGAGCCGGAGCGCCGAGCTGGCGCGGCGGCGCACGCTGGAACTGTTTGGGGGCTGAAGTGGGCGGGGCGATCACCCTCGCCAGCCCCCTCGACGGTTTCACCTTTGACGCCTACCGGTCGCCGCCCAGCGATGCACGGCGTGGCGGGGTTATCGTCATCCAGGAGATTTTCGGGGTCACCGATCATATCCGCGAGATCGCCGACGGCTTCGCGGCCGATGGCTATGAGGCGATCGCGCCGTCGCTGTTCGACCGGCGCCAGCGCAAATTCGAAGCCGGCTACGAGTCCGCCGGCGTCGAGCGCGGCCGGACCCTTTCGGAGAGGACTCCCTGGGACGAAGTCGCCGGCGATCTGGCGGCGTGCGTCGGTGAACTCGCGCCGCCGGTGTTCGTGGTCGGCTATTGCTGGGGCGGCTCGGCGGCCTGGCTCGCCGCCTGTCGGTGCGAGGGCGTCTCAGCCGTCTCGAGCTATTATGGGCGCCGTATCCCCGAACTCGTCGCCGAACCCCCCCGCTGCCCGGTCATCCTCCACTTCGGGCGCCACGACGCCAGCATCCCGCAGGGGATGGTCGAAGCGATAGCCGTGGCGCACCCCGAAATCCCCATCCATCTCTATGACGCGGGCCACGGCTTCGCCTCCGACCGCGGGGCCGATTATCACCCCGACGCGGCCCGCCTGGCGCGCTTGCGGACCCTGGCGCTGTTCGCCAGAAACGGCGCTGGGCGGGGTGATTTCTGAAGCTTCAAAGCTCCTCGATCTGTCGGCGCAGCGCAGGGTCGCGTTCGATGCGGCGGACCAAAAAGGCCTGGGCCAGCAGGAGGCCGATCCCGGCGCCATAGCCTGCGAAGGCGCCGGCCGGATAGCGGCCGCCATGGGCCGCGGCCTGGGTCTGCCAGACGATGAATCCGCCTGCGGCGGCCAGCACCCCCACGCCGACCAGCACCGAGATCACGCTTTGCCCATAGCCGGTGCGAAAACTGATCCAAAGGTGTTTGAGCACCGCATTTCTGACCGGGGCGATGGTCAGGACCCCGACCAGCGACAGGGCGAAATAGAGCGCCGGAAACAGCGCCGTGCGCTGGAGCTTCAGCGCATCGCCGCCCGGCAGCACCCGCCAGGCGTTGACCACAGCGGCCGCGTAGATCAGCGCCGCGGCCGCCACCACGCTGGCCTGCATCCGCCGGAACATCCGCCATGGCTCGGAAAACGACATCGGCGTGAAATTGGCCCGTTCTTGCGGCGCAGTTAGGGCGCGCAGATCACCTCTCCCAGAGGGAGAGGGAGGGGCCCGCGCCCGCTCTTGGGCGTGGGACGGTGAGGGGCTACGCGGCGAGCATCCTAACCCCTCATCTTCCCACCGCTTTCAGCGACGGGCCCCTCCTTCTCCCAACGGGAGAAGGTTTTTTCACTCCCCCTCGAAGGTCATCAGGCTTGAGACGGCGACGCCCCCATCGCTGAGCTTGCGCGAGCCGCCCAACGCCGGCAGGTCGATGACGAAGGCGGCGGCGACGATCTCGGCCCCCGCCTGGGACAACAGATCCAGCGCCGCCAGGGCGGTGCCGCCGGTGGCGATGAGGTCGTCGATCAGCATCACCCTTTCGCCAGGGTGCAGCGCGTCGAGGTGCATCTCCATGGCGTCGATACCGTACTCCAAAGCGTATTCGACCGACCGCGTCTGGTGCGGCAGCTTGCCCCGTTTGCGCAGCGGCACGAAGCCGGCGCAAAGCTGGTGCGCAACAGCGCCGCCGAGGATGAACCCGCGCGCCTCGATGCCCGCCACCTTGTCGATCTTCATGCCCGCGAAGGGCTGCACCAGTTCGTCGACCGCCTGGCGGAAACCTCGGGGGTCGGAAAGCAGGGTGGTGATGTCGCGAAACAGGATCCCGGCCTTTGGGTAGTCCGGGATGGTGCGAACGAGCTGGGCGAGGTTCATGGCGGCTGAAGCTTTCCGTCAGGCGCGAAGGGCGCGGCCGGCGACAGCCGACAGCCTGGCGACCATCGCCGGGTCGCGGGCCGAGGGTGGAGTGATCAGGGCGCTGTCGAGGCAGGTATCGATCGGCGAGGCCGCGCGCTCATTCGGCAAGGCCCTGGCCAGATTGGCAACCAGGCTGCGAGCCGCGCCGGCGTTCTGCGCCAGAAGCTCCATGATCTGGGCCACATGGACGTGGCCGAATTCCTCGTGCCAGCAGTCATAGTCTGTGACCATGGCCACCGAGGCGTAAGGCAGCTCCGCCTCGCGCGCCAGCTTGGCCTCGGGCATGTTGGTCATGCCGATGACATCGCAGCCCCAGGAGCGATAGAGCGCGCTCTCGGCCTGGGTGGAAAACTGCGGCCCCTCCATGGCCAGGTAACAGCCGCCTTCGACCACCCGCGCGCCGGCGGTCCGCCCCGCTTCGGCCGCCATCGCCGACAGCCGCGGGCAGACCGGCATGGCCATCGAAACGTGCGCCGCCAACCCGGCGCCGAAGAAACTCTTCTCGCGGGCGAAGGTGCGGTCGATGAATTGATCGACGATGACGAAATCCCCGGGGGCCAGCGATTCGCGCAGTGAGCCCACAGCCGAGAGCGAGAGGATATCTGTGCAGCCGGCCCGCTTGAGAGCGTCGATATTGGCGCGCGCGTTGACCTGCGTCGGCGGCAGCCGATGTCCCCGGCCGTGGCGCGGCAGAAAGACAAGCTTGGCGCCGCCCAAACTCCCGCTAAGCAGTTCATCGGAAGCATCGCCGAACGGACTTTCGACCCTGGCCCACGAGGCGCCGGCCAGACCCTCGATCTCATAGACCCCGGAGCCGCCGATCACGCCCAACACCCATTGCGACATTCGCAGCCTCCCGTGCACGGGGCCTTATCGCCGAGCCGCCGCCGCTTGGCTATCGCCGGCCATGGCCGTCGCGCTCGCCTTTGCGCTTTTCGCGGGCTGCGGGGGGGGCCCGGCGCGCGCGGGCGCCACCCGCTGCTGGCTGGAAAACGGCGCCTTGGTCGTTCCCGCGGCCTTTGGCGACATCGCCGGAGACTTCATCCTCGATCTTTCGGCGCCTCGAAGCTTGCTTCACCTCACCCGTGCCCAGGCCGACGGTATCGAGGCGTCCACCGCGCGGGGCGAGCTTGTGGTCGCCGGTGAACACCTGGCCGACTTTCCGATCGAGGTGGCCGATCTCGACGCCAGGTCAGCCGGCTTCGCGACCGTAATCAACGGCGTAATCGGCGTGGATGCGCTCGCCGGCTTGGTGGTCGAGGTGGGTTTTGCCCCCTGCGCCTTGACGCTCTATCGCCGACCGCCCCGGCGACTGGGTGGATCGGTGCGCTGGAAGATCGTGTCCGTCGACGCCATTCCCACGCTCGCAGCAGCCGTGTCGGATGGACGCTCCAGCCGCGCCGGCCTGTTTGCGATTGACACTGGCCGGTCGCCGGTCGCCGTTGCGGCTGCGGCGCTGTCCCGCCCCATTCCGCCGGGCGTCGATCCCACGGGCCGTGCGCGGCTGCGGGCGCTGTCCGTCGCGGGGCGCCTGTTCGAAGACCTTCCGGCCGACCTGATGAGCCCCGCGCCGACAGCTTTGGGCGGCGCCATCGGCAACACCGTCTGGTCGCGGTTTCGGATGCGGCTCGATCTCAAGCGCGGCTGGCTGGACCTCGCGCCGGCGAAATAGGGGCGCCGGGCGGCTCTGCGCCCCCTCCACCACCGGCTCCGCCGGCGGTCCCCCTCCCCCGCCGCGCTGCGCTTGCGAGTGAGGAA
>DATCCB010000114.1:0-31374 GCA_036511515.1 Caulobacteraceae bacterium
CCTGCGGCGAAAGACCGCCAAACCCAGGGCGCCCCGCAAAACGCCAATCAAACGCCGCAGAAAAATCGCCGGCTGGAACCCCGACTATCTCGCCGCCATCCTACAGGCGCCGGCGTGTTAACCCGGATTCGGAGCCCTGCGGCGTCGCGCCTCCGGCCGGGGCAGCCGGCGCGCGCCCGGTCAGGCGGTGACGGCCAGGGTCTCGAAGGCTCCGGCGAGATAAAGGCTCCTGGCGCGCGAGCGGCTGAGCTTGCCGGACGACGTCTGTGGCAGGCTGTGCGGCGGCGCCAGCACGACCTTGGTCTCCAGGCCATGCCTGGCGCGGATCAGGTTCAGCACCTCGAGCCGCAACGCCTCGCGCGCCACGCTATCGCTGGTGCGGCATTGGACGAGGGCGATCACCCCCTCTTCAGCCTCGCCTGGAACCGAGAACACCGCGACATCGCCGTTTCGCAGGACGTCGATCTCCTTTTCAGCCGTCCACTCGAGATCCTGGGGCCAGACATTGCGGCCATTGATGATGATCAGGTCCTTGGCCCGCCCGGTAATCACGATCTGCCCATCGAGCCCGTAGCCGAGGTCGCCGGTGTCCAGCCAGCCATCGGCGGACAGAACCTTGGAAGTTTCAACCGCTTCACCGAAATAGGTGGTCATCAGGCTGGGCCCGCTGACGAAAATGCGTCCGACCCGGCGCTCGGCCAGCACCGAGCCGCGAGGATCGCGCACCTCGATGCCATGGCCGGCGAGCACCCGGCCACAAAGCGCGAACTCCCTCACCCGCTCGCCCGATGAGGCGGCGGGCGAGGCCACCGCCTCCCGCTCCAGGCGCTCGGTTGCGGCCACGTCGGTGCGCAGTCCCTGGCCCAGCGGCGTCAGGGTCACCGCCAGCGTCGCCTCGGCCATGCCGTAGCTGGCCACGAAGGCCCGCTCGCTGAATCCGCACGGCTCGAATGTGCGGGCGAACGCGCGCAACGGCTCGGGCCGGATCATGTCGCCGCCGAGGCCCGCCACCCGCCAGGAGGAAAGGTCGATGTCCGAAAGAGCAGCGGCGCTGGCGCGCCTGGCCGCCAACTCATAGCCGAATGTCGGGGCATAGGAGATTGTGCCGCGGCGCTGCGAGATAAGATCCAGCCAGAGGCCAGGGCGCCGCACGAAGGCGCCGGTCGGCAGAAGATCGACCGAAACCTGAAACGCCAGGCTGCTGAGCAGCATGCCGACCAGTCCCATGTCATGGTAGAGCGGCAGCCATGAGACGGTGCGGTCGTCGGCGCGCACCTGCAGGCCCGGGCCGCCGATCGCCGAAATGTTGGCCATCAGCGCCTTATGGGTCACCGCCACGCCCAGGGGAAAACGCGTGCTCCCCGAGGAAAACTGCAGGTAGCAGAGGTTCGCGCCATCGACCGGCGGGAGCCAGTGAGAGGCGCCAGCCGGCAGGTCGGCAATGCTGCCGGACAGGCTGACATCGAGCCCCTCCGCCGCCTGGGTGAACCACTCCGCCAGGCTGTCCGGCGCGAAAGCGGCCCTGGCGTCGGCCGAGATCAGCATCCGCCTGACATGGTCGACATAGACCTCCCGGCCGCCAAAGGGGGCTGGCAACGGCAGGGGCGCAGCGACCAGGCCGGCATACTGGCAGGCGAAAAAAGCCCGCAGAAAGTCGCCGTCGCTATCGGCGGCGAGCGCGACGCGATCGCCCGGCGCAAGGCCGCTGGCCAGCATTCGGCCCGCGAGCGCCACCGCCTCTTCGCGCAGCTGGCCATAGCTCAGCACCTCGACCAGTTCGCCGCGCAGGGAATGGATATTGATCCCCGTGGCCTGACCGGCGGCATGGTCCAGGGCCTGCGCGACAGTGGCGAAGTCGGCGGGCCGGACGGTGCGCTCGGAAGCGGTCGGCGTCGGGGTCAAGGGCGGGCGTCCAATCAAAAGCCTCCGAACAACGGCAGATTCGTCGCTATAATGGCATGACCAACGCGGCCGCGTCATTATCGGCTCCGGGGGATATACTGATAGTCGGTTAGACCGGCGCGCGTCGAGCGCGCCTCTTCGCAGGGGGGGCGATGAACGAGCAAGACACCGCCGGCCTGGGGCGGCCAAGCCTGGGCGCCCTGATGAAGGAGGCGTTCGACAGCGAGGCGTGGGGACGGGAGCGCAGACGCGACCTGCGGCCTCTGCGACGGCTGATCCCCTTCGTCGCCGGCCATCCCGTCGACGCGGTCCTGGGATCCCTCTTTCTGCTGATTTCCAGTGGGGCGGTGCTGGCGCTAACGCTCGGCCTGCGCCTGGTTGTCGATCGCATGGAGCTGCACAGCCTTCATGCGCTGGTCCGCGCGTTTTTATGGATCGGGACCGGGGCGGCTGTTCTCGCAGTAACTACAGGCCTTAGGCTCTATTTCACCCAGAAGCTGGGTGAGCGCGTGGTCGTCGATCTGCGCAAGCTGGTCTTTCGTCACGTGCTCGGCCTCGATCTGGCGCACTTCGTGCGGCTGCGAACCGGCGAAGTGCTCTCGCGGATGACCACCGACATGACCATCGTCGAGCGTACGGTTGGCAACGTCATACCCGTGGCGCTGCGCAACCTGGTGACCCTGACAGGGGCCCTGACCATGATGGTCGTCTTCAGCCCCAACTTCACCGGCCTGGTGCTGCTGCTGGTGCCGATTCTGCTGACGCCGCTGTTCCTCATGGGCCGGCGGATGCAGAGGCTTTCGGTCCACGCCCAGGATCGCTTCGCCCAGGCGATCGGCTATGCGGGCGAGGGCCTCGAGGCGTTGGAAACGGTCCAGGCATTCGGCCAGGAAGACGCAATGGCCGGCCGTTTCAATCGATCGGTGGAAGGCGCCTTCGAGGCCTCCCTGGCCCAGTTGCGGGCCCGTGGCCTGATGTCCGGCCTGATGATCACCCTGGTTTTCGCCGGCATGCTGACCTTGCTGTTCGAGTGCGCGCTGGCCGTCTTCATTCGCCGCACGGCCTCGGGCGCGCCGGTGATGAGCGGCGGGGTCCTGCTGCAGCTGATCGTCCTGGCCCTGTTCGCGGCCTGGGCGGTGCGCGACCTTTCCGAGGTCTGGGGCGAGATCCAGAAGGCGTCCGGCGCGGCCGAGCGGATTGTCGGAATCATGGACGCCATGCCCACCATATCGGCGCCCGCGCGGCCGCAGCCGATGCCCGATCCTCCGCGCGGCGAGGTGGGCTTCGAGAGCGTCAGCTTCGCCTATCCGGGCAGGCCCGATTGCCTGGCTCTCGATGATTTCTCGCTGATCGTCCGGCCCGGAGAGCGCGTGGCGCTGGTCGGACCGTCCGGCGCCGGCAAGAGTACGGTCCTGCGCCTGCTGCTGCGTTTTTACGATCCGGACCGAGGCGTCGTCAGTATCGACGGCGCCGATCTGACCAAGGTCGATCCGCGCGAGGCCCGCGCCCGGATGGCCCTGGTGGCGCAGGAAGCGCCGCTATTTTCCGGCTCTGCGGCAGAGAACATCTTGTTCGGGCGGGATGGCGCCAGCGCGCAAGACGTGCGCGACGCGGCGCTCGCCGCTCAGGCCGAGGGCTTTCTGGCGGCCCTGCCCCAGGGGTTCGATACCTTGATCGGCGAGCGGGCCAAGACGCTGTCGGGGGGGCAGCGGCAGCGCCTCGCCATCGCCCGGGCCCTGGTTCGACGCGCACCGATTCTGCTGCTCGACGAGGCGACAAGCGCTCTGGATGCGGAGAGCGAACGGCTGGTCCAGAGGGCGCTGCACGAAGCCATGGTCGGACGCACGACGCTGGTGATCGCCCACCGCCTGGCGACGGTGCTCGAAGCCGACCGGATCGTGGTCATGGACGGCGGGCGGGTGGTCGAGGAAGGCCGTCACGCCAGCCTTCTGGCGCAAGGCGGCCTCTATGCGCGCCTGGCCAGCCTCCAGTTCGGCCTCCAGGCGGCTTAGGCGGCCAGCGCCGCAATCAACCGGGCGTTCTGCCGCGCTCGCCAGGCGATGAGCAACCCCAGCGTCGCGTTCAGGGCCGTCATCTCGAAGATGAAAAACCATAACGGGCTGCCCGCGAGCAGGCTGAGGAAGGCGGCGATGGTGCGGCTGTTGCCGCTGAGAACGGCGCTCTTGCGAATCAGCGGCGCATAGGTTTCGCGGTAGAGCCGCCGCGCGGAGTCGGCGGCCGCTCCGCCCACGATGATCCGCGCGCCCATGGCGGCTTCGACGCGGGACGCGCCGGCATCGGACAAGGTCGACATGGCCAGGTAGGCGCCGCCGAGCAGTCGCTGAAGGGGGCCGGGGCCTTGCGCCCCGGCCAGATTCTGGCGGATCCAGGTCGCGTCATAGACCCATCGGCGATAGCTCTTGCGGCCGGTCTCGAAGGCGTTGGCCTGGATGAAGTGCGATAGCGCCGCGCCGACCGCCAGGGCCCACGCCCAAAGGCCCAGATGCAGGGGCCCCCGCGCCAGGATGATGGCGAAGGCGATGTAGATCAGGCCCTGGCTCACGTGATCGCAGATGCCGTCGACCAGCTCGCCGATCGTCGAGGCGCGGCCGGTCCGTCGCGCGAGATCGCCGTCGGCGCCGTCCAGCACGTGCCAGCCGACCTGAAAGGCCAGACCGGCGCAGGCGTTCAGGGGCCAGATCAGGCTTGCGTAACAGATCGCCGCCGCGCCGGCCATGAACACGCTGGCGATGGAAACCTGATTGGGCGTTACAGGCGTTGCGATCAGCCGATCGACGAGGGCGCGTGCAAGGGGATGGATGAGGACGCGATTGGTCGCTTCTTCGATCTCCGCCGGCCGCCCGGGCGCCGGGCCGGCGGCGGCCGGATCCGAAGATGCGCTTGATTTCATGGCTCGAATGGCTCCTTAAGACAGCGCGCGCTGGCCGTCTTGTGACGAGAGAAGGGCGGCGGTAGCGTGAAAAAGTCCTGATTGGACCTCGATTGGTCAGGCCGAACCCTTTAGGGGGAGCGTTCGGCTGGGCAACCCCAGGTTTGAAGTCCCCGAAGGGAGAGTTGATGGCAAAGATTCGCGCCGCGCTTGTTGGAATAGGCAATTGCGCGAGTTCGCTTGTCCAGGGCGTAGCCTTCTATGGAGTCGCCAACGACAACAGCGTTGGTCTGATGCACTGGGACCTGGGCGGCTATGAGCCGACCGACGTCGAGTTTGTCCTCGCCTTCGACATCGATGAGCGCAAGGTCGGGACCGATCTGGCCCAGGCGATCTTCGCCAAGCCCAACTGCACGGTGAAATTCGCCGATGTTCCTGCCTCCGGCGTGAAGGTGCGCATGGGCGCCGTGCTCGACGGCATGGCCGACCACATGGAACACATGCCGCCCGATCGCAGCTTTGTGCGCAGCAACGCGGCGCAAGCCAGCAAGGCCGAGGTCGTCGAGGCGCTGAAGGCGGCCCGCACCGACGTTCTGGTCAATTTTCTTCCCGTCGGATCGGAGGAAGCGACCGGCTTTTATGTCGATTGCGCACTGGAGGCCGGGGTCGGCGTGGTCAACTGCATGCCGGTATTCATCGCCAGCAATCCGCAGTGGGAGCAGCGCTTCAAGGAAAAAGGGCTGCCCATCGTCGGCGACGACATCAAGGCTCAGTTCGGGGCCACCATCGTCCACCGCGCGCTTACCAACCTGATGCGCCAGCGAGGCGTTCGGCTGGACCGCACCTACCAGCTCAACACCGGCGGCAACACCGACTTTCTCAACATGATGGATCGGGGCCGGCTGGCTTCGAAAAAGGTCTCCAAGACCGAGGCGGTCCAGGCGGTGATGGCCCAGCGTCTGGCCGATGAAAACATTCACGTCGGGCCCAGCGACTACGTGCCGTGGCTGAACGACAACAAGCTCTGCTTCCTGCGCCTCGAAGGCGCCCTGTTCGGCAACGTGCCGATGAACATCGAGGTGCGCCTTTCGGTGGAGGACTCGCCCAACTCCGCCGGCGTGGTCATCGACGCCATCCGCTGCTGCAAGCTTGCGCTCGATCGCGGACAGGGCGGGGCCCTGATTGGGCCATCGGCGTTTTTCTGCAAGCATCCGCCGTCGCAGTTCACCGATGACGAGGCTCAGCGGATGACCGAGGCTTTCATCGAGCCGAACGCGCGGATCGCCGCCCAGTGAAAGGCCTCATCGTCGCGGCGGGTCAGGGAACCCGCCTGCGCGATATCGCCCCCTCCAAGCCTCTCGCGCCGGTGCGTGGCGCGCCTCTGATCGAACATGTGATCCAGTCGGCGCATGCGGCCGGCATCAGTTCGTTCGTCGTCGTCACCGGCTACGAGGGCGAGCGGGTTGAAGCCTTTCTGCGCGGGCTCTCGGCCCGCCGCGGGTTCGCCATCGCCGCGGTGCGCAACCCTGAATGGCGCGGCCCCAACGGACTTTCCGTCGCGGCGGCCGAGCCGCATCTGGACGAGCAGTTCGTGCTGATGATGGCCGACCATCTGTTCGACGAAACCTTCGTCGCCGATCTGATCGCCACCCGCGGCGATCGGCAAGGCGTGGTCCTGGCCATCGACCGGCGACTGGATAACCCCCTTGTCGACCTTGAAGACGTGACCCGCGTGCAGACCGCGGACGATGGGGCGATCCTGCGTATCGGCAAGCTGATCGAGCCTTACAACGCCTTCGATACCGGGGTCTTCCTGGCCTCAAAAGCGCTGATCGGCTCGATCGGCGAAGACATCGCCGCGGGCGGCGCCGGCGGCATTTCCGGTGGGATGACCATCCTCGCCGCGAAGGGCCATGCGACGACGTTCGACATCGGCGACCGTTTCTGGCTCGACGTCGATGACGCCGTCGCACATGGGCACGCGGAGCGTATTACGGCCTAAAGGGTCGGCGCCGGAGGCGCACCCGCCGCCTCAGCCGCCCGGCGCGCCTCGCCCCTCTTCCTTTGCCGGCGCGTGTACCACACGGTCCACAGGGTGAGTGCGCCGATCACACCGTAGCCAATCGACGGGCTGACGATCAGATAGGTGCTGATCGACATGGTGAACACCAAAAGGCCGGTGACCACGGCTTCGACGATCAGTCCGCAGCCCCAGACCAGGGTCATGACAGTCATCGTGCGCCGGAAAAATACGTTGGCGTTCATCGCCTCGAACGAGGCCGCCTCGGTGGTGGATCTGCGCCGGATGGTCGCCCGGGCGAGCTGATAGATCAGCGGCTTGCCGACCGCGGCCGAGCCCAGGAAGACGAGCCCGATCAGCCCGGTGACCAGCTTCTCCCGCAGCTGCAGAAAGCGCGCGCCGCCGCCGCCGATAAAGGCCAGCAAGGACAGGGCGATACCCGCCAGGACCAGCATCGAGACCGCGTCGACGCGGCGGTGGCGGGCAAATTCGATCAGGCTCCAGGCGATTGGCGGCGCGGAAGAGGCGATCAAGGCGCCTACGTCCCCCAGATCGCGCTTGGCGATGTTGTAGATCACGAACGGGCCGATGAAGTTGACCAGCGCCTCGAGCCCGATGCGGCCCCCGTTGGCGCGCAGATAAGGCCCCGCCTTTGCCAGCATTCCGGTCATGCCCGCCCCCTACACCAGGGCCAGCGTCGACGAAATGGGCTACCAGGCCTGCCGGCCCGAAAGCAATCTCCCCGGAAACACCGACACTACGCCCCAATGGCGATCTGACGCGCGGCGCCGGCCTGTTCGAGAAACAGGCTGGTATAGGCCTCGGCCATTTCAGAGATGTCGAAGGCGTCGGCGCGCGCCTTGCCGTTTCTGACGAACTTTCCCGTCAGATCGGGGCTTTTCAAGAGCATGTCGATCGCCCGGGCGAAGGCGCCGACATCCTCTGGCGGCACGACCCAGCCGCTCTCACCGTGCTCGACCACTTCGCGTGGGCCGAAGTCGCAGGCGGTGACCAGGGCCGGGGCGCCGCTGGCCAGGGCCTCGGCGACCACACTGGGAAATCCCTCCCACCGCGAGGGCAGGACAAACAGCCTGGCTTTTGAGAACCACGCCCAGGGATTGGCGGCGAAGCCCGGAAACCTCACCCGGTCGGCGATGCCGAGGTGGGCGGCCTGACGCTTCAGGGACGCCTCGAGACTGCCGCGCCCCAGAATGACCAGGTCGAGATCCCGCGCCGCCTCGCTGGCGGCGAAAGCCTTCAGCAGCAGATCGTGGCCCTTCTGGTGTTCGAGGCGCCCAGCGGTGACGATGAACGGGCGCGGCGGCGCCTGGGGCAGAGGCTCGGCGGCCAGGCGGCGCACCTCGGCCAGATCGATGGGGTTGTGGATCACCCGCATGCGGCCGGGGTCGAGGCCAAGCGCGCTTTGCAGCCCCCTGGCCATTTCATGGGAATTGGTCAGGAAGCAGTCGGCGGCGCGGTAACAACGGCGCGTCAGGCCCTTGATCAGCACGCGCCCGGTGGGATTGATCATCTCATCGTCGATCACCGCGTCGGTGTTGTTGCCTTCCCGGGCGATCCAACGCGGGCGGTCCTCGCCAAGACCCTTGAGCACATAATAGGTGAGCACGCTCATGCCCTTGAGAAAGCTCATGACCACGTGCGGGCGGTGGGCGCGGATCATGCTGGAAACGTTGGCCGGCGCCAGCACCGCGCCGGCCAGCAGCCGTCGGGGCTTGTAGAAGCTGGAATTATGGCCCTCGAAGGCCAGCCAGGCCTGGCCGATCGGCGATGCATCGATGCGGTCCGCGTCAGCCCCGTGCAGAAACGGTCCGGCCTTGCGCAAGAGGCCCATGCGCATGTCGATCAGATCGGGATCGCACCGGTTGAGCAGGTGAACGGCCACCCGTTCGGCTCCGCCCCCGTGCAGCGAAGACAGCAGCAGCATGACGCGCACGCGCTCGTTCATGCCAGGACCGCCCTCCCGCGGGTCAGCCCCGCCAGATGCTTCTAGCCATCGCCGGCCGCGTCGGGCAACGCTGTTTGTGAAAAACGCCGCCATGGCGGGGGGGAAGGTGGCCGATTTCGAGCTCCTGGCGGGGTCTGACGCCTTCTGGCGCCGAGCACGCGGCGATCTGGCGAGGGCGCGAGAGCGCCTGTTTGTCCAGGCCATGACCTTCGAGGGCGATGGGACCGGACTTGCCGTCGCTGAGGCAATTTCGGCCAGTCCGGCGCGTGACCGACGCATTCTAGTCGACGGGTATACGCGGGCGGTAATCAACGATCGGCTTGTCTGGTCGCCCGCCGGACTGCTCGATCGCCGACTTCAAGCTGAACGGCGCGAGACGAACGCGATGTTCCGCCGCCTTGTCGGCCAGGGCATCCGCGTGCGCACCACCAATCCGATCGGGCTTGGCCTTTGGCGCTATCCCGCCCGCAACCACAAGAAGTTGATCGTCGCCGATGACGTCGCCTATATCGGCGGGATCAACTTCAGCGACCACAACTTCGCCTGGAGCGACTTCATGGTGCGCATTGAAGGCAAGGCGCCGGCCGACTTTCTGGCGGGAGACTTCGCTGCGACCTTCGCCGGTGTTCCGCGCCCGTCGAGCGAAACCTTTGGCGCGATCCGCCTTCTGTGCCTGGATGGCCGCTCCAACGCCAAAGGCTTTGCCGAGCTCTTCGGCATGATCGCGGCGGCGCGGCGCGAGATCACCGTGGTCAGTCCGTATCTGACCTTCCCGTTCACCGACGCGCTGGCGAAGGCGGCCAAACGCGGCGTCGGCGTGAGGGTCATCACCCCCTTGGCCAACAACAAACCCCTGGTGCGCGACTACCTGCTGGCGAACGCGGTGAAGAACGGTCTCCAGGTCAGCCCGATCGCCCAGATGAGCCATGAGAAGGGGATTCTCATCGACGAGGAGCACCTGATCGTCGGCTCATCGAATTTCGACTTCGTCAGCCTGGCTTGTGAGGAAGAGATTCTCGCCGTGGTCAGCGCACGCCCGCTGATCGAAGCGTTTGTCGAAAAGATTGTCGCACCGGCTCTCGCCAACGCGGCGCCGCCCGGCGCCAAGCAGGTCTCAGCTCTCGCCGGCGCCGCGAGCGGGGGGGTGCTGCGAATGGCCAATCTCGCATTGCAAGCGGCCCGATCAGCGCGGCGCACGGCGAGCAACTGGCCGCGCTAGGCCGCTGCCGCCGTTCTTTGGGGGAAGCGCCAGGCGTCCAGGAAGCTGGCCTGATGGACGCAGCTGACGGTGCAGAACGGCGCGCAGGCCTTCGGGGTGTCGTATTCACGGGCAATGTCGGCGGCTCCGTAGTCGAGCAACGGCGTGCCAGGGGCGCCGCGCTGCTGAGAGCAGTAATGCACCAGCCCCTCTTCGCAGATGTAGAGATAGCGCGCCCCAGCGCGGCAACGCCAGGCATTGGGCTTGCCTGCCATAAGATTCTTTTGGAACATCAAATAGTTAATTCGATGTGCTAAGGAACCCTTGGACATCAGAGCGTGATAGACGCGTTTTTGGCTGGGCGAGAGCGGCGAGAGGCCGCCTTGTGCGTCGTGCAACACCCCGACCGTGTGGCTGAAGCCCATGGCCTTGGCTGCGGCGGCGACCTCGAGCGCTTCTTCGGTGCGGGCTTCGGACATACCGAGCACCGAGTTGATATTGACATGGAACTTAGCATACTGGGCGAGCAGTTTCAGCTTACCCAACAGGGATTTAAGGGTTTTCTTCGAAATCTCGTCCGGCTTCACGCCGTCGATCGAAATCTGCAGCTCCTGCAGACCGGCCGCGTTCATGCCGGCGATCTTCTTCGCGGTCAGCAAAAATCCGTTGGTGATCGTCGTCGCCAGCATCCGGTGCGCGCGAATCCGGGCGATGATCTGGTCATGGCCCGGGTGGGTCAGGGGCTCGCCGCCGGTCAGGGTGACAATCTGGGTCCCGAGCGCGGCGAGACCATCGATCCGCCCCAGCACCACAGCGAGCGGCACTGGCTTTGAAACCTTGTCGTATTCGCTGCAATAGGCGCACTCGAGGTTGCAGTAACGGGTCACCACAACGTGCGCGAGCAGGGGCCGGCGCCGCGACAACAAGACGCGCGATGCAGCCCTCAGCCCTTCGCCTAGCGTTACGCCGCCCATCGGCACATCGTTCCTTAATTTCCCCACCGGCGATTGATGACGCTTGGCAGGGGCTGTGTCACCCCGCTGGGTGGAATTAGGGATAGTGAAGCCGCACGTGGACCGTGGTGTCCCCAGCCCCGGCCTGAAAGGTCACCGCGTCGAGCGGCGGTGCTGCGAAAGCGATATGGGGGTTGTTGGAAAAGCCGTACCCCTCGGTCGGACCAAACAGGTTGCGGTCGAGTTTATAGTTGGCGTTGGCGTCGTGATAGATCGCCACGGCGTAGGTTCCAGGTCCCTTCATCCAGATGCACATCCTGGTTTGCGGCGCGCGCGCCGGGACACGCCAAACCTTCAGAGCGCCGTACCTAACCAGAAACTTGTCGCGGTCATTGGGGTAGAGCGAGGCAGTCATCAGCCCCTGGTCGGAGCGTACCCCCTCGACGACCACCAGCAGCCGGGCCGCGCTCGGGGCGCCCTCGCACGCCTCGGCCCGGGCTGTGAGCGGCTCGAGCAGCAGCATGATCAGAACCGCCCACCGCGCCGTGGCGACTGCAAGTGTTGTCTGGGTCATTCGGCGGCGGGATCTTTCGTTGCGAAGCCCGGCTTAAGGGGCTCATGACGGAAATATGGTTGCCGGGTAGTGTACAAATCGCTGACTGGCGAACGCAAACACGAAGGGCGAGAAACATTGGAAGTCTCCGACGCGCCGGCGCCCGACCTGATTTTGCAAGGCGTAATCACCCGCGCCGACCATGAAACCTATCGCTCCGAACCGTTCGAGGTTCCAGCCGGCGTTTCGCGGCTGACCATCGCCTTCGACTATGATCGCGCCCATCGAACCACCATCGATCTTGGCCTTCTTGACGGCCAGGGTTTTCGCGGCTGGAGCGGCGGCGACAAGTCGCTGTTCACACTGGCGGCCGAGGACGCCACGGCCTCGTACCTTTCCGGGCCGATCGGCGCCGGCCGCTGGACCCTCCTGCTCGGCATCCCCAACATCCGCACCGGCGTCAGCGCCGCCTATACGGCGAAGATCTTTTTTGTCAGGGGTCCCGCCGCGCCGCGCGTTTCGACGTTTTCCGACCAGCCGCTCAAGCAAGGACTGGCCTGGTATCGCGGGGATCTGCACATGCACACCGCCCACAGCGACGGCGGCTGCTGCGCGCAGAGCGGCGCGCGGGCGCCATCGCCGCTCTATCGCTCGGTGGAGGCCGCGGCGGCGCGGGGGCTCGATTTCATCGCCATTACCGACCACAACACGACCTCGCACTTCCACGCCATGCGCGAGCTGCAGCCGGCCTTCGACCAGCTACTGCTGATCCCAGGCCGCGAGATCACCACCTTTCATGGCCATGCCAACATCTTTGGGCCCACCGGTTTCATCGACTTTCGGCTGGGCGCAGAGAGCCTGCCCGACGCGGACGCCCTCTGCGACGCGGCGCAGGCCATGGGCGGCCTCTTGGCGGTCAACCACCCCTGCCTGCCATCGAACGAACTGTGCATGGGCTGCGGCTGGACCGCCCCGGCGACCGACTTTTCCCGCGTCCAGGCCATTGAAGTCGCCAACGGCGGCGCCGAGCGGGTGATGGGCGGGGAGGAGGGCCCGTTCTCGGGCATCCCCTTCTGGCAGGCGCGATTGAATGAGGGCCACAACATCACCGGCATTGGCGGCAGCGATAACCACGACGCCTCCCTGGCGCCCGATGTGTTCTCGGCCATCGGCAAGCCGACCACCCTCATCCATGCGCAATCGCTGTGCGAAAGCGCCATTGTCGAGGCGATCCGACTTGGCAGGGTGGCTATCGATCTCGACGGTGTCCGCCACCGAACGCTCGATCTCACCGCCCGCTGCGCCGACCGCCAGGCGATCATGGGCGGCGACCTGGCGGCGGGCGAGGGTGAGGACGTGGCCTTCGAGGTGACCGTTGGCGGCGTCTCCTCGGGCCATTTTGAAGTGGTCATGGATGGTGAGACCCTCAGCCTCGCGTGCGAGACCGCCATCGGTCCCGGTCCCACCACGCGAAGTTTCGGCATTGTCGCCGATGGCCGGCGGCACTGGGTCCGCATCAATGTGCGCGACGGCGATGGCCGTCTGATGCTGATCGGTAACCCGATCTACCTGGTTCGCGGTTAGCCAGTCCAGGCGGCCCCGAGTCGCCGCCTTGCGCCCCCGCCACACCCGCTGGCGCGGGCGGTCCCCCTCCCCCGCGGCGCTGTGCTGGCGGGGGAGGAATTTAGCTAAACTCCTGCCCCGCGGAGCGGGGGAGGTGGCGCGGCGCACTTGTTTGCGCCGTGACGGAGGGGGCGCAAGGGGGTTGCCGGTTCCCTAGCGGCGTGGCCCGCGTTTCGCCAAAGTCGCCATCATCGCGAACGGCGACGGCTCGCCCGCCGGGTCTGGGCCGCCGCGATATTCGCGGTAGAGGGTCGAGACATTGACCGCGATGCGCTCGGCGTCCCCCCAGGCGGCATAGTCGCCAAGCGCGATGTCGAGCGCCGCTTCGACCACGCCCATGCCCGCATCATATCGCGCGCGGGCCTGGCCATCGATGTAGCGAAGATAGGCCTGAACCCGGCGAACTCCGGCAATGTCGGTGATCGGGCCATGTCCTGGCACAATCACCCTGGGATCCAGGGCGACGATCAGGTCGCAGGCCTTGAGCCAGTTGCCGACCGGGCCGGCCCACATGATCGGCGTGCCGTCGATGAACAGTATGTCGCCGGTGAACACGACGCCGTCCTCGACGCTGTGCGCGATGACATCGCCGGCCGTATGGGCCGGTCCCACCTCGTGGAGCGCGACGATAATCCTGGCGTTGGTCACCAGGCCGTTGCCGAAGGTGTGATCGCCGTTGGCGTGGGTGTTGACCAGGGTTTCGATGTCGGCGGCCTGAACGCCGGTGGCGTCTGTGATCGCGGTAAGCATCTGCGAGGTCAGGCGTGCATCGAAAAGGGTGTCGATCAACAGCGAGGCGTCCCCGTCCCGCACAAAGCCGGCGTTCGACCAGCCCCAGTCTCCGTTCGGCTGAAGGTAGGCGAAGGCGCCGCCGCCCAGATCGTGCAGCCCCTTGGCATATGTCCAGCGTTCGGCGCCGCTCATCGCCCGCTCCGGTTGAGAAAGGCGTCGATCCCCGACCTGGCCGATGGAAAGCTCAGATTTTCGGCCATGCAGGCGCCGGCGAGGCCATAGGCCTCCTTCAGGTCCATTTCGATCTGCCGGTTGAACAGGGCCTTGCCCAGCGCCACCGCCTCCGGCGGCTTTGCGGCTATCGAAGCGGCGACCGCATCGACAACGCCTTCCAGTTCGTCCGACGCGACGGCGCGATTGATCAGGCCGATGGACGCGGCTTCGGCGGCGGTGACAAAGCGGCCGGTGAACAGCATCTCGAGGGCGCTCTTGCGACCGATGGCGCGGGACACGGCGACAGCCGGCGTCGAGCAGAACAGCCCCAGGTCGATCCCGGAAACGGCAAAGCGCGACCGCTCTTCGGCATAGGCCAGATCGCAGCTGGCGACGAGCTGGCAGCCAGCCGCGACGGCAGCGCCGGTAACTGACGCGATCACCGGCTTTGGGCAATCGACGATGGCGCGCATCAGGTCGCTGCACCGATCGAAAATGCGCCTGTGCTCGGCGCCGTCCTCCGTGGCGCGCAACTCCGCCAGGTCGTGGCCGGCGCAGAAAATCCGCCCGGCCGCGCCGATCACGACGACGGCGACCGACGCATCACCAGCGGCATCGCCAATCGCCTTTGTCAGCTGGCCGATCATCGCCATCGAGAGCGCGTTGGCGCGATCAGGGTCGTTCAGTGTCAATCGAGCGATGCCGCCCCGTTGTCGGCGAAGCAGCAGATCGGCCCCTTGGTGCTGTGCGGTCACGTGCGGTCCTTGAGCCTGGCTTCGACGTGCAATTGGCCACCGCCGGAAGAAAGTCGCAACCCGCGCCGGCTTGCCATCGACGACGGTTCGGCTGACACGGACGAGCGATTGGCGCTGGCCTTGCTGGCGGTGGGAACGAACCATGGCGGAACTCCTGGGGCTGGACGCTGCCTTCACCGGCTTTCGAATCGTGCGCGAGCATCCCAGGGCTGCGGCGCTGTGGGCCTTGCTCTCGGTCGTCAGCTCTGTGCTCTTCAGCCTGTTCATCGCAGCCACAGCCGGGCCGGCCTTCACCGAGATGATGTCGCTCCGGGCAGGCAACGATCCGCGCGCGGTAGCCCTTCTGATGGCCCAACTCTGGCCGGTCTTGGGAGGGGCGCTGGTGGTCGTTTTTGCCGTCTACTCGATTGTTCTAGCCGCGGTGAATCGCGCCGTGTCGACGCCGGACGACGACCGATTTGGCTATATGCGGTTGGGGCTCGAAGAGCTGAGGCAGATGGGCCTGATGTTCATGCTGCTGGTCATGGCCCTGGCGCTCTATATTCTCACCGTCGTCGCCGCGGTCGTGATCGGACTGATCGTCGGTCCCTCCGGGCGAACCGCGGCTATGGCCCTGACCCTGGTCGTCGGCCTGATCGGCGCGCTGGTCTATTTTGGCGTCAGGCTGTCGCTGGCTTCGCCGCTGACCTTCGCGGCCGGAAAAGTACGCCTGGCCCGATCCTGGGCCATGACGCGCGGCCGTTTCTGGTCGATGCTGGGCATCTACGGCCTGACCGCGGCCCTTGGACTGACAGTCTGGTTCCTGGGCTTTGCTGTGATCTCCGCCGGCGTGGCTCTGGCGGGGGGCGGGGCGGACGCGCTGTCGGTGATCGCTCGCCCGGATTTTTCCTCCATCGCCGCGACGATGTCTCCGCCGCGACTGACCTATCTGGTTTTGCAGTCGGCGCTGTCTGGCCTGCTGTGGCCGCTGGCGCTCAGCCCCCCTATCGCGATCTGCCGCGCCTTGGCGGCCGGGTCCGGCGTCCAGCGATGATGACGACCCTGGCCGAGGCGCGGGCCCAGGATCGGGCCGACTCCCTGCGCGGCTTTCGATCGCGCTTCATACTGCCCCGCGGCGTCATCTATCTGGACGGCAATTCGCTTGGGCCGCCGCCAGCCTCGGCCGGAGCCCGCATGGCAACGGCGGTGGGAAGCGAGTGGGGCCACGGCCTGGTGCGCAGCTGGAATGACGCCGACTGGATTGGCGCGCCGGCAAGGGTGGGAGCTAAGATCGCCGGCCTGATCGGCGCCGCCCCGCATGAGGTCATCGTCGCCGACTCCACCTCGGTCAACCTGTTCAAGCTCCTGGTGGCGGGAATCGCGAACCGTCCAGGACGCAGCGCGATCCTGACGGTGACCGGCGACTTCCCCACCGATCTATATCTCGCGCGGGACGCTGCTTCCGTCTTGCCGGGCGTCGACGTCAGGGCCGTGCCCGAAGGCCGGATCGAGGCGGAGCTCGATCAAAGTGTCGCGGTCTTGCTGCTCGGCCACGTCCACTACAAAACGGCCGCGCGGCGGGACATGGCGGCGATCACCGACAAGGCGCACGCCGTCGGCGCCCTGACGCTCTGGGACCTCAGCCACAGCGCCGGCGCGGTGGACGTCGACCTGCGCGGCTCCGGCGCCGACCTGGCTGTCGGCTGCGGCTACAAGTTCCTCAACGGCGGTCCCGGGGCGCCGGCGTGGCTGTTCGTGGCCGAGCGCCTGCAAGCGGCGCTTCGCTCACCGCTCAGCGGCTGGATGGGCCACGCCGCGCCGTTCGAATTCCTTGACGCCTATGAGCCCGCGCCGGGCGTCGCCCGATTTCTGTGCGGCACCCCGCCCATGCTCAGCCTGCTGGCGCTGGAGACGGCGATCGACCTGTGGCTCGAGGTCGATGGCCCGGATGTGTGGAGCAAGGCCGCGCGGCTGTGGGACCTGTTCTCTCAGCGCATGGCCATTCGTTGCGAGGGCCATGGCTTCGAGCTGATAACGCCGGCCCACGCCGACAGCCGCGGCAGCCATATCGCCTTTCGCCACCCGCGGGCCTTCGCAATCATCCAAAGCCTGATCGCGCGCGGCGTCGTCGGCGATTTTCGCGATCCGGATATCCTGCGTTTTGGCCTGACGCCTCTATACCTGCGCTATCAGGACGTGTGGCGTGCGGTGGAGACGTTGTATGAGATCATGCAGTCCGGGTCCTGGCGGGAGGCGCCCCCGAGGGTCGTCGGCGCGGTGACCTGAGGGATAGGCGTGAAGGGGAGGGCGATGGGAGGGAGCATGTCTCGACGCGGCGCCATTAGCCTGCTGATTGCGGCGGGTCTGCCAGGCTCGCTGGCGGCTCAGGGGGCGCCAGCAGAGGCTGATGCCGCATTCTCGGCTCTGTCGCGACGCTGGCTGAAGACCACGGGGATGTTCAGCCCGGTATGGGCGACCCAGATTGGCGATCACAGCCTGGATGCCGAGCTGGACGATCTGTCGCCGGCCGGGCGCGCCGCCGCCACCACCGCCAAACGCGCGATCCTGGCCGATCTGGAGGCCATGCCTGCCGGGCAACTGACGCGCGCCAATCAGATAGACGCCGCCATTCTCGGCAACGCGCTGCGTTATGAGATGTGGAGCGAGGACGTTCTGCAGAGCTGGGCGTGGGATCCGTTGGTCTACAGCGCCTTGGCCGGCGATGCGCTCTATTCGGTGATGGCGCGTGATTTCGCGCCGCTCCCCACCCGCCTGCGCGCGGCGACTGCGCGGATGGAGAAGCTCCCCGCCCTGTTGGCCCAGGCGCGCGCCAATCTCGATCCAGCCCGCGTGCCCAAGGTCCACGCTCAGACGGCGGCAACACAGAACAAGGGGCTTTCCAGCCTGGTGGCCGATCTGATTGTCTCGCAGGCCGGGGTCTTGGCGCCGGAAGATCGCGGACGCCTCGATGCCGCCAGTGTGACGCTCTCCCGCGCCGTGGAAGACCACCAGCGGTGGCTCGAAACCACGCTCGAACCGGCGGCCGCCGGGGACTTTCGATTGGGCGCGAAGCTCTATGACGCCAAGCTGGCCTTCGCGCTGGAATCGCCGCTCGATCGCCGCGAGATCCGGCGCCGGGCCGAGGCGGCGGTGATCGCCACGCGGCGGGAGATGTACGTCATCGCCGCCGGCGTGCTGGCCGGCCGGCCCGGTGCACCCGCCGCACCCGCCTCACCCAGTCCCGAGGAGCAGCAGGCGGTGATCCAGGCGGCGCTCGACATCGCCGCCGCCGACCATCCGGACCGCGATCAGGTCGTGGCCGTCGCCAAGGCCTCGCTGGCGCAGGCCACCGACTTCGTGCGGAGCCGGGACCTGATCACCCTGCCCGCTGCCCCGGTGAAAGTCATTCTGATGCCGGAGTTCCGGCGCGGGGTCGCGGTCGCCTATTGCGATCCGCCCGGCCCCTTGGACAAGGGTCAGGCGACCTTCTACGCCGTCTCGCCCCTGCCCGAAGACTGGACAGAGGCCCACGCCCTGTCGTTCTTGCGCGAATACAACCGCCGCGCCATCGCCGATATCGCCACCCACGAGGCGATGCCCGGTCATTACGTGCAACTGGCCCATTCCAGCGCCTATCCGTCGACGCTCCGCGCCGTGCTGTGGTCCGGCGTGTTCGTCGAAGGCTGGGCCGTCTATGGCGAGTCGATGATGGCCCAGGAAGGCTTCCTGGATGGCGATCCCCTCTATCGGCTGGTGGTCCTGAAGATCAAGCTCAGAAGCATTACCAACGCCATTCTCGACCAGGGGGTCCATGTCGATGGCCTCAGCCGCGAGGACGCTCTGAAGCTGATGACCGCGACAGCGTTTCAGGAAGAAGGCGAGGCGGCGGGTAAGTGGGTGCGGGTGTCGGTGACCTCGGCGCAGCTGCCATCCTATTTCGTCGGCTCCGAGGAACACTGGGACATCCGCCGTGAAGCCGAGAAGCGTTGGGGACAAGCCTTCGGGTTGAAACGCTATCACGACACCGTGCTGGCCTTCGGATCGCCCCCGGCGCGGTTCGTTCGCGCGGAGATGTTCGGCGAGCCCATCGGGGGTCCGGTTCCAGCGCCTGCATGAAAGTCTACTTCCTGGGCATCGCCGGCGCGGGGATGAGCGCCCTGGCCTCGGTGCTGGTCTCGCAGGGCCATGAAGTCTGCGGCTCCGACCAGGACGTATTCCCGCCTGTCACCACCTACCTCGAACGCATCGGGATCGCCTTTCACGTCGGATTCGACGCCGCGAGGATTCCTCCAGACATCGACGCGGCCATCATCGGTTCGAGCGCCAAGCTCGATCTGCCGGCCAACCCGGAACTGGCGGAGATCGTCCGTCGCGGCGTTGACCGATACAGCTTCGCGGCTTTCCTCGCCCGCCAGACGGCGACCCGCGAAAATGTCGTCATCGCCGGCAGTTTCGGCAAGTCGACGATCACCTGCCTATGCGCGGCGCTGATGCGCCAGGCCGGGCGCGACCCCGGCTATTTCATCGGCGCGGCCCCGCTCGATCTGGAGACATCGGGGCATTGGGGCCAGGATCCGACCTTCCTCATCGAAGGCGATGAATATGTGATCGGCGAGGCTGACCGGCGCTCGAAGTTCCTGCTCTATCATCCGCAGGCGCTGTTGATCAGCTCCATCGTCCACGATCACCTCAACGTCTTTCCGACCATGGAGGCTTACGAGCGCCCGTTTGCCGAACTGATCGACGGGATAGCCAAAGACGCACTGCTGGTCTGCGCCCGAGACTTCGAGCCGATACGTCGGATGACCCGCGAGCGTCATCCGGTGTGGTATGGGCTGGCCCCGGGGGAGGGCTATTTCGCCGAGGCCGTGCGCATCGGCGAGGTGACGCGGTTCGACCTGGTGATCCCTGGCGGAGAGAGGCTGGCGCTGGAAACGCAGCTGCTGGGCCTGCACAACATCGAAAACATCGTCGGCGCCGCCGCCCTGCTGCTCGAGCGCGGTGAAATCACCCCGGAAGCGCTGAGCGCCGGCGTGGCGGGGTTCCGCGGCCTTGCCAGGCGGCTCGACAAGAAGACCACGGCCTCCAGCGTGCCGGTCTACGAGGGCTTCGGGTCCTCCTACGAAAAGGCGCGCTCGGCGATCGAGGCCATCGCCCTGCATTTCCCCGGGCGGCCGGCGGTGGTCGTCTTTGAACCCCACACCTTCAGTTGGCGAAGCCCCGCGTCCCTGGCGTGGTATGACACGGTCTTCGAGGGCGTAAGCCAGGTTCTTCTGCTGCCGCCGCCCGGTCATGGCGCTGAGACAAGCCAGCAGCTCAGCCAGGCGCAGATCCTGGCGCGCATAGAGGCAGCGGGGGTTCGCGCCCAAGCCTTGGAAAATGGGCAGGCGGTCACCGATCAGCTTTGCGTGTCGCTGCGCGGCGACGAGGTGGTGCTGCTGCTTTCCTCCGGACCGCTGGACGGCCTGGCGGCCAGCCTCCCGCCCATGCTCGATGCGCGTTTTGGCCGGGAGCGCCAACGATGACGACGGAAGGCTTTTCGGGCCTGGGCCTGCATCTGGGCAATCTCTCGCGACTGTCGCGGGCCAAGTCTCGGTCGATCAGCCCGGAGAACTTCACCGGCGAAAAGGGCAAGGGCGGAATGTCCGTCGATGGCCCAGCCGCAAACGCGGCGCGGGACCTCGGCCAGGGATGGAAGGTTTCCCCGTACATCATCGTCCAGCCCGGCGAGACCCGATGCCTGGCCGATATCGAAGGCGCGGGCGCCATCCAGCAGATCTGGGTGACCCTGGCGGGTGGCAAGTGGCGCCACACCATTCTGCGGGCCTACTGGGATGAACAGGCGCAGCCATCGATCGAATGCCCGGCCGGCGATTTCTTCGCCTGCGGCTGGGAGAAGTTCGCCCAGGTCAGTTCGCTCGCCGTGTGCGTCAATCCGGGCCGCGCCTTCAACTGCTACTGGGAGATGCCGTTCCGCAAACGCGCGCGCTTCACCTTGGAGAACCTCAGCGACGAGGCGATCTACGTCTACTATCAGATCAACTACGCCCTGACCGACGTGCCGGGCGACGCCGCCTATTTCCATGCCCAGTTCCGGCGCGCGAATCCGCTTGCCTATAAGGAGGTCTACACCCTCATTGACGGCGTGAAGGGCGCCGGCCATTACGTCGGAACCTACATGGCCTGGGGGGTGAACAACGCCGGCTGGTGGGGCGAGGGCGAGATCAAGTTCCATATCGACGGAGACGAGGCGTTCCCGACCATCTGCGGCACCGGAACCGAAGATTACTTCTGCGGGGCCTACAATTTCGATGTCGGGGCGGTCGAGCGGGACCGGGCCGTGGCGCCGGCCTACGTTGAATTCACCACCGCCTACGCAGGCCTGCCGCAGGTTCTGCGGCCCGACGGTCTTTACCGGTCGCAACAGCGTTTTGGCCTGTACCGCTGGCACATCATGGATCCCATCCGTTTCGAGGCCGATCTGCGCGTGACCATTCAGGCGCTTGGCTGGCGCACCGACAAGGATCGCCGATACCTGCCGCTCCAGGACGACATCGCCTCGGTCGCCTTTTGGTACCAGACCCTGCCAACCGCGGCCTTTCCCGATCTGCCGGACCGGGATTACCTGGAGGTCATCTGACGGGGCGCGGGACGCCGATTACATGCTATTGGCGGGGTTTAGCCACCCATGTCTCAGCCACGCAGCAACCAAAAATGCGTATCTTTCCGCTGGTTTTCGCCGCAGCCGTGGTCCTTACCGGCTGTTCCAGGTCGGACAATCCCAACGTCGCCAAGGCCGATTCGGACATGAAGGCCGCCGGCGCGGCCACCTCCGATGCGGCCGATAATGTGGCGCAGGCCACGGGCACGGCCGCTCGCACAGCGGGCGACCGTGCGCGGGACGCCGCCGCCACGGCCGCCGATCGGGCTGGCGGGGCCTTGGAGACCGCGGGCGACAAAGTCCGGCAAGGGGCGAACGGGGTCGGCGATCACGATAGCCGCACCGATCGCGACTCTTCGGACCGATAGCTGATCGGCGGCTCGCAGATGAGCGGGGTCGTCCTGGCGGCGAAGCGGGAGAATCTGCTCGGCGAGGGTCCGGTGTGGGACGCCGTCACAGGGCGGCTCTATTGGGTCGACATCAAGGGCGGACGGCTGGAGTGGCTGCATCCGCAAAGCGGA
Organism: Caulobacteraceae bacterium; assembly: GCA_036511515.1. GTDB lineage: Bacteria > Pseudomonadota > Alphaproteobacteria > Caulobacterales > Caulobacteraceae > Acaudatibacter. The sequence goes on from DATCCB010000114.1 coordinate 21,967, forward strand.
GAGAGCGGCGGCTGCGCGGTCGAGGGCCAGGTGAGCGCCGTTGCCCCGCGCGCTTGCGGCGAGGGCCTGGTCGCCACGCGTCGGGACGGCGTCGGGGTCCTCGACCCGGAAACCGGCGTTTTCGAATATCGCTTCCATGCGGAGCCCGATCGGCCAGGCAACCGCGCCAACGACGGCAACGTCGATACGGCAGGGCGATTCTGGTTCGGGACCATGCACGACAACGAACGGGCGCGCAGCGGCGCGGTCTATCGTCTCGACGCCGACTGGTCATGGCGCCGGGTGCTCGATGGCCTCGGCATCTCCAACACCCTGGTCTGCGGCCCCTTGGGCGATCGCCTCTACGTCGCCGACTCCCTCGATCAATCCATCGACGTGCTTGAAATCGATCCGGTCACCGGCGAGGCGGGGGCGCGCACGCTCTTCGCCCATACACGGGGCCAAAAATGCGCCCCGGACGGATCGGCGGTGGATGCCGACGGCTACCTGTGGAACGCCCAATGGGGCGGAGCGAGGATTGTCCGCTATGCGCCCGATGGATCGATCGATCGCGTGATCCGGACGCCGGTGGACCAGCCTTCGAGCTGCGCCTTTGGAGGCGAGGATCTCGCCACGCTTTACATCACCACGGCAAGGTGGGGACTGTCCGCGGAAGCTCTGGGTCGCCAGCCATGGGCGGGGAGCCTGCTCGCCGTGACGCCTGGGGTGCGCGGACTGACCCTGCCGCCCTTCGCCGGCTGAGAGGCGAACGCTCGTGGCCGTGCTTCTCGGCGACTGGGGGACATCAAGCCTGCGGGCCTGGGTGATCGGGCCGGACGGCGATGTGCTGGCATTCCGCCGGTTTCCCCTCGGCGTAGGGGCGCTCGGCCCCGGAGAGGCCGCCGCCAGGTTCGAAGATGACGTGCGGCCTGCATTGGAAGCCAGGGGAATGCCGGCGCTGCTGAGTGGAATGATCGGCTCAAACCTGGGGTGGGCCGCGGCGGGCTATGTCGACTGCCCGATCTCCCTGGACGTGATTGCGAAGTCGTTGACCAGTGCGGCGCCCGGCGTGCGGATCGTGCCCGGTCTGCGATGCGCGGGCCTGGCCGGCCCCGACGTCATGCGCGGAGAGGAAACCCAACTGGTGGGCTGGCTCGTCGGCGAACCGGCGCGCGGATCGGGCCGGCGTCTTGTCTGCCTGCCCGGCACGCATGCCAAGTGGGTGCGGATGGTCGATGGCCGCGTCGAGGGTTTCATCACCGCGATGACCGGAGAGTTGTACGCGCTGCTCAACGCCCACGGCACGCTGCGCTTCAGTCACGGACCGGGTGACGCAGCCGTAAACGATGCCGAGGCTTTCGATCAGGGGCTTGAGGCAGCCGGCGACGGTGGCGCGCTGGCCGCGAGACTGTTCAGCGTCCGTGGCCGGATCGTCGCCGGCGAACTGGCCCCGAACGGCTCGGCAGCCTACCTCTCGGGACTGCTGATCGGCGCGGAGGTCGCCGGGCTTCATCCGCTGATGGGCGCTTGGACCGATGCGCCCGTGGATCTGGTGGGTGATGCGGCGCTGTGCGCTTGGTACGCGCGCGCATTCGATAAACGCGGCGTGGCGACGAGATTCGCTGATGGCGAAGCGGTCGCCCTTGCCGGCTTGAGAGAGATCTGGAGGCTGGCGGGATGACCCTGGATGAGGCGCTTGAGCAATGTCCGATCGTGGCCATTCTCCGCGGCGTCGCGCCCGATGACGTCGTCGCCGTGGCGCGGGCTCTGCTGGACGCCGGCATCCGCGGCGTCGAAGTCCCGCTTAATTCACCGGATCCCCTGGACAGCCTGTCGCGCCTTGGCCGGGCGATGGCCGGCAAAATGGCCTGCGGAGCGGGGACGGTCCTTTCGGCCGAAAGCGTCCAGTCCGCCGCGTCGGCAGGCGCGGGTTTCATTGTCGCGCCCAACATCGACACGAGCGTGGTGGAAGCTGCGCTGAGACTTGGCCTTACGCCGATACCCGGAATCGCCACGCCCACGGAGGCCTTTGCGGCGCTGGCGGCGGGCGCGCCAATCCTGAAGCTCTTCCCCGCATCGACCTATGGACCGGGTCATTTGAAAGCGCTGGGCACGGTCCTGCCGCCCGGAACCCGCGTGCTGGTCGTCGGCGGCGTCGGTCCAGCCGAGATGCCGGCGTGGGCGGCCTGCGGCGCGGCGGGATTTGGCCTGGGTTCGGAACTCTATCGGCCGGGGCAGTCGCCCGACGAGACCTTCAAGCGTGCTCAGGTCGCGGTTACGGCGGCGCGTGCTCTTGCGGATAGACCAGGGAGCGCCACTGGTTGAAGCGGGCCTGCGCCTCGTCGGCCCCAATCCGCGGCTCGAAGGTTTTATCGTAACGCACGAAGTGTCCGACATTGCCCGGTGAGAGCACGCCCGCGCCGCGCCCAGCACAGAGTGCGGCCCCGCAGGCGGTGGCTTCCAGGGTGGCGTGACGGCGGACGGGGCGGCCCAGCATGTCGGCCTGGACTTGCAGGAACGTATCGTTGGAGGCGACGCCGCCATCGACGCCCAACGCCTCGGGGAGCGCGAAACCGGTCAAGCCATAAAGATGCTCCAGCGCCTCTCGGGCGCGGAACGCCAGGCCCTCCATGCCCGCGCGGGCGATATGGGCGGGCGAAACGCTCGGGTTGAGGCCCGCGAGCAATCCGCGCCGGCTGGCGTCGCCGTACGGGCTGCCAAGGCCCTGCAGGGCCGGCAGAAAGGCTGCGCCCGCTGCGTCCGGGACACTCGCCGCCAGGGCTTCGAACCGGCCATGGCCGCCCAGAGCGCAGGCGCGACGCAGCCAGTCGAGGGCCGAACCCCCGGAAATGATCATCGATTCCAGGCAGAAACGCGTGGCGCGGGCTACCGACGAAACGATGAACGGCGGCGAGGCAGGGCTCTTGTAGAGAAACTCCGCGCCGGTGGAGAGGTCCAAGGTGGCCGAGGTGCCATAGGTGAACTTGGCGCCGCCGGGCTCGTCGCCGTGGGCGATCAGCGCACTCTGCTGGTCGGCGACATCGGCGCAAATTGGGACCTTTGCGCCGAACACCCGGGCCGAGGCGGCCGCGAGAGGACCCCAGGTATCGACAAGGCGCGGAAACGTGCTCTCATCGAGGCTCTGATGGGCGATGAGGGCCTGGTTCCAGGTCATCGTTGAAGGGTCAAGATAGCCGGTCGGCCACGCCTGGCTGGCGTCGGTAATGTGCGCCGCGCCGCCGCTGAGTTTCCAGATGACGTAGGAATCGATGTTGCCCCAGGCCAGGCGGCGCTGGCGGCCAAGCTGCTTAGCGCCTTCGACACTGGCCAGGACTTGCTCGAGCTTTGCCGCCGCTTGTTGCGGCGCCACGAAGAAGCCGGCCGCGCGTAGTTCAGCCGAACGCTCCAGCCCGCGAAGGTCGCTCCACACGACCAGGGGCGAGAGCGGCGCGCCCGTGGCGCGGTCCCAGACGACCGCGCTGGTGCGTTGCGAGGTGACGCCAACGGCGGCGATGTCGGCGGGAAGGCGGCCGGCGCCGGCCAGGGCCTTGGCGATCACCCGCCGCACCGATCTCCACACGCGCCCGGCATCCTGCTCCAGCCAGCCGGGCCGGGGCATCCGCGACACCGTTGGCGTGGCGGCCATCGCCACCGGCGCGCCATCGGGCGAGAACACCACCGCGCGCACCGTCGTGGTGCCGACATCGATGGCCAGCAAGAGTTCAGGCATCGGCGATGAGCACGCCGGGGCTCATGATCCCGTTTGGATCGAGAGCCTGCTTGATCGATCTGAGCAACCCCAGGCCCTGCGGCCCCAGTTCGCTTTCGAGCCAATCGCGGCGCACGCGGCCTATGCCGTGATGGTGGGCGATGCTCCCGCCGTGGCGGACGGTCGCTTCCATGATCGCCTGCCAACAGCGAAAATAGACCCCCTCCATGGCCTGGGGCTCGCCGGTCTGGACGGCGAAGGTGAAGTAGAGGTTGAGCCCGCTGCGATAGACGTGCGAGCTGTGGGCCGAACCCGCGAGGACGCCTTCGATCCCCGCCAGCGCGGCGGTGGCGTCATCGTAGACGGCGCCGATCTTGTCCCAGGCGGCGGAGACTTCGACCGTGTCGGCGACGATGTTGCGGCCGAGGATTTGGTCCCAGCCAGGCACATGGTTGCGATGCTCCAGCCAATGCTCGACGATATCGTCGGGCGCGGTGGCGACGCCGGTTGCAGTCGCCAGCGCGACCGTCGCGTCGCGTTCGGCCGCGACCAGCGCCTGCGGCCCCTCGTGCACGATCAGGATCAGGCAGGAGTCGGCGCGCGCGTCCAGTCGGCGCGATTCGCGCGGGTCATACTGGCGGACGACCGGAGGGCGCCAGCCGCTCTGGATCAGCTCACGCTGGAAGGCGAACCCCGCGCGCATGTCGCTGGCCTGAAAGGCCGACACGGCGCGGGCCTCGGGCGCACGGCGCAATGAGAGGGTGACCCCAGTGATCACGCCGAGCGCGCCTTCGGAGCCGAGCATCAGGTGGCGCAGATCAGGGCCCGCGGACGCGCGCGGACCCTTGCCCAGCACAACCGCATCGCCATTGGGCAGCACCGCCTCGATGGAGTGCACGATGTCCTCGATGTTGCCATAGGCGGTCGAAAACTGGCCCGAAGCGCGGGTCGCGATCCAGCCGCCGACGCTGCTGACCGCGATGGACTGTGGCCAGTGGCCGATGGTCAGGCCGCGGGCGGCTACCGCGTCCTCGGCCTCCAGTCCGTTCTTGCCGGCGTCGAATGCGGCCAGCAGATTGACCTCGTCGATGAACCGCGTGGCGTTCATTGCGCCCATGTCGAGGATGACCGTCTCGGCCGCGGCGATCACCCCGCCGACGACGCCGCTGCCAAGGCCAAAGGCGATGACTGGCGCCCCCTGCTGATTGGCGATACGCAGCGTCGTCTGCACGTCGCCGACGCAAGCCGGCCGCACGATGCAGGCGGCGCGAGGCGCGCCAGCCCCGGTCCGGTCGCGCACATGGCTGACCATCCAGTAGTCGTGCCGGCGGGCGTCCAGCGCTGCCCCGTCGGTCTGGACCTTGGCAGTCCCCAGGGCCTCTCGCAGCGTGTTGACGACCGGCAGGGTCACTCGGCAGCCTCTGGCCGCGCGAAAGCAGCCATATCGGCCCGCTGAATGGCGATGCAGGCGGCGACCTGGGCTTGGGTTTGCTGGTCCGACCAGCCCAGCAGGGGCGCCATTGCCTCCGCCGCGGGGCGGAGCGCACCCATGCCGGCGTCGAGGTCGAACCAGGCGCGCGCGCTGCGTCGCACCCAATAGTCCTCGAGCGTGAGCGCCCCTTCGGCGAGCACCGCGTGGCGGGCTTCGGCGGCCGGCCCCGCGCCTTCCGCGATAACCTCAGGCGCCCTCGCGCCATACAGGGTGACCAGCCGGTCTGCCTCGAGGCCGGCGATGCTCTTGCCTTCGAGTTGGCTTCGCAAGGCCGCCGGATCGACGTCGCCGCCCGGCAACGGCTCCGAAGCGGTGCGGCAGCGGCTATGCTTGCGGCCCAGCGCTTTTTCGATCTGGTCGACCACCCGCTCCGCCATCTGGCGATAAGCGGTAAGTTTGCCTCCGGCGATCGAGAGCACGCCCGCCGGGCCCGTCCATAATTCGTCGCGCCGCGAGATGTCCGACGCCGACTTGCCTTCTTCGCCGACCAGGGGTCGTACCCCGGCCCAGGCGGTGACCACGTCCGCGCGGGTCAGCGGCGGGCTGGAAAACCGCGCTGTTGCCGCGGCGATCAGATAGTCGGCGTCGGCGCCGGTAATCTCGGGCCAAGCCTCGGGTTGGGGATGGAAGGTGTCGGTGGTGCCGATGTAGGTCACCGCGCCGTGCGGCACGGCAAAGACGCCCCGGCGGTCGGCGGCGGTCATGACGATGGTCCGCTCCACCGGCAAGGCCTGACGGGGCACGACGAGGTGAATGCCGCGGGTAAGTTTTAGCCGCGGGGCCGCATCGGCCGATTCAAGCGCCCGAACCGCGTCGACCCACGGCCCCGCCGCGTTGACGATCACCTTGGCGACAAGGCGCGCACGCCGCTCCCCCGCGCCGGGTAGCGTCTCGCGAACCTCGACGCCGACCGCGCGATCGCCCTCCAGGACGATCGTCTCCACCGACGCGTAGTTGACGATCACCGCGCCGTTGGCGGCGGCGCTGGCGACATTGGCCAGGGTGAGGCGCGCGTCGTTGGTCAGATACTCCGGATAGACGACGGCGCCGGCCAGTTCGTCGGCGTTGACCGCCGGCTCGCGTTCGCGCAGCTGCGCCTGCGACCAGACTTGGTGCTTTCGGCTGCGTGGCACGCCGCCCAGTTTCTCGAAGGCCCACAAACCCGCGCGCAGGCGGGCGATGGCGCCCGCGTTCCTGGCCGGAATCACGAATGGCGTCTCCCGCGCCAGATGCGGGGCGATGGCCTGGACGATCTTGCGCTCCGAAGCGGCCTCCCGGACCAGGGCGATATCGCCCTGAGCCAGATAGCGAAGGCCGCCGTGGATCATCTTCGATGAGCGGCTGCTTGTCCCCGAAGCGAAGTCGCGCGCCTCGACCAGCGCCACACTGAGCCCGCGCATGGCCGCGTCGCGAGCGACCCCGGCGCCGGTGATGCCGCCGCCGATCACCACGACTTCGAAACTCTGCGTCTCCAGCCTGTCGAACAGGGCGTCTCGGCCACGCATATCCAGTCGCCCGTCGCTCGTCGCCATCCCTGTTCGGCCTCCCCCACGAAGTGTCGCGTTGCGTTTGAGCTTAGCGGCATCGTTCCCGCCCGTCGCTCTCGACCTGCCGTGAAAATGGTCGTCTAGTCACGCGGCGTATGAGGCAAATCTTTCGCATCGGATTGCTGGGCGCCTCGCGGATCGCGCCCACCGCCGTGATCGGGCCGGCGAGAGACGGCGACGGCTTCCAAGTCACCGCAATCGCGGCGCGGGATCGCGACAGCGCCTGGGCCTATGCGCGCGAACATCAAATCCCGGCCGTGGCCGACGACTATGCCGCACTGGTCGCCCGTGACGACGTCGATGTGATCTACAACGCCCTTCCGCCCGCCGGCCATGCGCGGTGGTCGATCTCGGCGCTTAAGGCCGGGAAGGCGGTGCTGTGCGAAAAGCCGTTCGCCATGAACGCCGGCGAAGCGCGAGACATGGTCGGGGCGGCGCGGCGCGGGGACTGCTTCCTCATCGAGGCTTTTCACTACCGTTTTCACGCCGTGATCAGGCGGGCCGAAGCGATCGTTCGCGGCGGAGCGCTGGGTGTCCTGAGGCGCGGCTCGGCCCAGTTCCTCGCAACAATCCCCCGCGCGTCCGGAGAGTTACGATGGCGGGCCGAGCAGGGGGGCGGCGCAATGATGGATCTGGGCTGCTATGCCTTGCACGCCCTTCGCACCCTGATCGGCGCCGAGCCGAAAATCGAAAGCGCCGAGGCCGTTTTCGAGCACGGCGTCGATACCGCGATGAGCGCCCAGCTCCGCTTCGCCGGCGAGGTCGAGGCCGAGCTGACCTGCTCGATGACCGCACAGACGCCGGCTGCGCGACTGATCCTGGAAGGGGACAAGGGTTCGCTGCGCATCGACAACTACGTCGCGCCACAGATCGGCTGCCGGTTCACCACCACCATCGGCGGCGTCACCCAGACTTTGCCCAGCGACGGGCCGAGCACCTATGCGGCGCAGCTGGCGCATCTGCACGATGTGCTCACCGGCAAGACCGGCCCGCTCACCGGCGGCGATGACGCTATCGCCAACATGACCGCCATCGACGCCATCTATCGGGCCGCCGGGCGGGTCGCTCCAATACGCGCCGCGCCAGAGGAGATTTAGAATGACCTACGCCCCGGCTCATCGCGCCTTTTACGACGCCGACAGTCACATCATGGAGCTGCCGGACTTTCTGAAAAAATATGCCGATCCCAAGTTCCGCGCCGATATTCCCGAGGTCAGCTACAGCGCCTCGATGGTCACGGACGATGAGGTGGCGACGATCGTCGCCCGCGGCGGTCGCCACAGCGAGGCGCACCTGGCCGAGCTGCGGGCCCTGGGTGACAGATTGATCGAGAGTTCCAAGGAAATTCAGGCCCTTGGCGCCTTCGACGCGGGCGAGCGCTCGCAGGCGATGGACATGCTGGGTTTCAAGAAACAACTGGTCTTCGCCACCCACAGCGTCGCCATGCCGTTTTCCCCAAGCTCGAAGATCGACCCAGCACTGCGCTACGCGGCGGCGCGGGCCCACAATCGGCACATGGCGGCGTTCTGCGGCGCCGATGCGCGGCTGATGGGCGTGGCCATCGTCCCGCTCGACGAGCCTTTCCGTGCCGTGTCCGAACTCGAATTCGCCATCGAGGCGGGTCTCGAGGCGGTCTGGATTCCCCATCGGCCGTGCGGCGACCGCTCGCCTGGGCATGTCGATTTCGATCCCTTCTGGGACCTCCTGGCCCAGAGCGGCACGCCGTTTGTCCTGCATGTCGGCGGCGCGCCGCTGCAGCTCAACAAGGCCTGGGCCAACAATGGCCGCGCGCCGACCCGGGACTGGCTGGGCGGCGGCGAGAACCTGCGGACCAAGGACGTCGCCGTGCTGCACGAGGGTCCGGAGACCTTCATCTCGATGATGCTCATCGACGGCGTGTTCGAGCGGTTCCCCAGGTTGCGCGGCGCGAGCGTCGAACTGGGGGCCGGATGGGTCCCTTCTCTGCTGGTGCGCCTCGACTGGGTCGCCAAACACTGGAGCCGCGCCGACAGGACCCTTGCCGCGTTCACCCGTCCACCCTCGCAACAGCTTCGCGAGCAGATGGCCTTCACGCCGTTCGTCTTCGAAGCGGTTGGCGATCTGATCGATCAGTCGAACGCCGAACTCTACCTGTTTTCGAGCGACTATCCGCACACCGAGGGGGGTCGCAATCCCATAGCCCGCTTCGAGGCCGCTCTTGGCGAGCGCGCCGAAGAGGTCCGCGACGCCTTCTACGCGCAGAACTTCCTGCGCATATTTCCCAAGGCGCGCGTTGATTCGCCGTCAGACGCGTCCGGCGTGAAAGTGGCGACGGGTATTTTAGCCGCGCCGGGCGTTGTCACAGCTTGAAAAGGGAGACCGACTAGCCATGGCTGAACTGACCAGCAAGGGCCGCGACAAGTTGCCGGCCAAGAAATTCGCCGAACCGAAGAAGCGGGCCTATCCGATAGAAGACAAATCGCACGCGGCGAACGCCAAGGCGCGGTCGACCCAGGCGGTGAAGGCTGGCCGGATGTCCAAGAGCGAGGGCGCGAAGATCGCCAAGAAGGCGGACGCCGTCCTGAGGAAGGGTTGAGGGCCCGCCGGCGCGACCCCTGGTTCAGCCTGACCATGGACGCCTGGGCCCTCGGCCTGGAGGCCTCCGCGGTCATCGGCCTGCGGACGTTGAAGATTGCGGCGGG
>DATCCB010000115.1:0-5564 GCA_036511515.1 Caulobacteraceae bacterium
CCCTCGCAAGCGAAGCGCCGCGGGGGAGGGGGACCGCCGGCGCAAGCCGGTGGTGGAGGGGGCGCAAGGCGGCGATCAACCTGCTTGCAATCCGTCTTCGCACAACCGGGTCGGTCCGCATCTTCCCAATCGCGCCGGCGATGGTACACCGCTGCCGCCGCCCTCCTGGAGCCCGCCATGATCCGCCTCGTCCTGCCTTCAGCCCTCGGCCTGGCATTGTGCCTTGCCGCGCCCGCCGCTCTGGCCGCTCCCGGGATCGCGGCGCCGCCGATCGTTTTTCAGCAGAGGGTCCTGGCCAACGGGCTGAAGGTGATCACCTCGCTCGACCGCACCACACCCAACGTCACCGTACAGATGTGGTATTCCGTGGGCGCCAAGAACGATCCGCCGGGACGCTCCGGCTTCGCGCATCTGTTCGAACATCTGATGTTCAAGGCCACGCGCGACATGCCGGCCGAGAATCTGGATCGGCTCACCGAGGATGTCGGCGGCACCAACAACGCCTTCACCGCCGACGACACCACCGCCTTTTATGAGGTCATTCCCGCCAACTATCTTCAGCGGCTGCTGTGGGCGGAGGCCGAGCGGATGACCTCGCTGGTTGTCGATGAAGCGAACTTTCACTCCGAACGCGATGTGGTCAAGGAGGAGCTTCGCCAGAGGGTCCTGGCCAGTCCGTACGGCCGGTTCTTCAACCTGATGATCCCCGCCGATTCCTTTACCGTGCATCCCTACCGGCGACCGCCGATAGGCTCGATAGAGAACCTCGACGCCGCCGGTCTGGACGATGTCCGCGCCTTCCACGCCACCTTCTACCGGCCGGACGACGCGGCCCTGATCGTGGTCGGCAATTTCGATCCGGTTCAGCTCAACGCCTGGATCGACCAGTATTTCGGAACCATCCGGCCGCCGGCCGCGCCGATCCCGCGGGTGACCGCCGTCGAGCCGCCGCGCACAGGTCCCAAGACCTTCACCGGCTATGGCCCCAACGTGCCGCTGCCGGCCGTGGCCATCACCTGGCTGGCGCCCGACGCGGCCAGTCCGGACGCCGCGGCGCTGACCGTTCTCGATGCGATCCTGACCGCCGGCAAGTCGTCGCGGCTCTATCACGACCTCGTCTACGACAAGCAGCTCGCCGCCCAGGTTTCCTCCAGCGCCGACCTGAGGGCGCAGCCGGGGCTGTTCTACGTCACCGCGATCATGGCCAGCGGCAAGAGCGTCGACGCCGGCGCGGACGCGCTGCGGGCCGAGATCGCCGACCTGCGGGAAAAGCCTGTCAGTCCGTCGGAACTCGATGTCGCCAAGACCCAGCTCGTCGCCGCCGCCGTGCGAGCGCGCGAGACCGTGGAAGGCAGGGGCTTTGGGCTTGGCAACGCACTGATCGAGGAGGGCGACCCGGGCCGCGTCAACAGCGATATCGCCGACCTGCAGGCCGTGAGCGTCGCCGATGTCCAGCGCGTGGCGCGTAAATACCTCGCGGACGACAGCCGCGTGGTCATCCGCTACCTGCCGCAATCGGCGGCGCCGGCCGATGCGGGTCCGCCCGCGCCGCCTCCGCCGCCTCCGGCCGCGAGCCCCCCGTTCACCGGTGAGGTCGCCTCCCTCGCGCCCGAGGGCCAACGCCAGGCGTCGCCGCCGATCGGCGCGCCGGTGACCGCGATACTGCCCACGCCCGCCGAGCGCACCCTGGCCAACGGCCTTCGGGTCATCGTCGCGCGTAGCACCTCACTGCCCCTGGTCACCGCCGATCTGACCGTGAAGAGCGGCGCGACGGCGGACCCTAGCGGCCTGGCGGGCGACGCGAGCCTCACCGCCGACCTCGTCACCGAGGGAACCGCAACGCAGACCGCGCCGCAGATCGCGCTCGCCACCGAGACGCTGGGGGCGACGCTGACCGCCGCTTCGAGCTGGGAGTCGACCTCTCTCAGCCTGAATGTCCTGCGCGACAAGGTCGGACCCGCCATGGCGATCATGGCCGACGTGGCCGAGCACCCCGCCTTCGCCGCCACTGAACTTGAGCGTGTGCGCAAGGAGGCCCTAGACGGTCTCGATGTCGCCTATCAGCAGCCCGGGTCGATCGCCGGATTCGTCACCGCGCCAGTTGTCTTTGCCGGCACGCCGTTTGGTCATGTGGCCAGCGGCACCCCCGCGTCGCTCGCGCGGATCACCCGGGCCAACGTCGTCGCCCTGCATGAGGCCTGGTGGCGGCCCGACAACGCCATCCTGGTGATCACCGGCGATGTCAACCCCGAGGAGGGCTTCGCCTGGGCGCAGGCCGCGTTCGGAGATTGGGCGAGGCCGGCTGCGCCGCTGCCGGCGCAGCCGACAGCCCGGCCCAGCGCCGCGCCGCGCGCGGTGGTCGTCGACCTGCCGGGGACCGGTCAGGCGGCGGTGGTGCTGGCCAAGACCGCCATCGCCCGCGACGACCCGCGCTACTACGCGGGCCTGGTCGCCAACACCGTCCTGGGCGGCGGCTATTCGGCCCGGCTCAATGAGGAGGTGCGGGTGAAGCGGGGTCTCAGCTACGGCGCCGGCTCGCGCCTCACCGCTCACCGGGCCCTGGGCGCGTTCACCGCGCAGGCGCAGACCAAGAACGAATCGGCGACGCAGGTGGTTGGCCTGATGCGTGACGAGATCGGCAAGTTGGCCACCGCGCCCGCCGGCGCCGATGAACTGGCGGCGCGCAAGTCGTCTTTGATCGGGGAGTACGGTCGCAACCTCGCCACCGCCGACGGCCTGGCCGAAATTCTCGGAAACCTGGCGCTTAATGGAATCGACGTGGGCGAGGTCAAGCTTTACCCGGCCAAGGTCGACGCGGTCAGCGCCATCGAGGTCCAGGCGTTCGCCCACGACTATCTCGACCCGGCCGCGACCAGCGTCATTGTCGTCGGCGACGCCAAGATATTCCTGGCGTCCCTGAAAGCGGCGCTGCCAGGCCTAGAAGTCATTCCCATCACCCGCCTCGACCTAGACAGTCCGACATTGGAGCATTTAGGGGGGAGCATTGAGGGGGAGCATTGAGACGGGCTAACCCGGCCGCACGCACCACGGATCAAGATCGTCCTCGAGGCTGATGTAGGCGAGGCCCGAGGCGATCGAGATCAGCTCGCCGCCGCTTTCCAGTTTGGCCTCGCCAAATCGGTCGGCAAACAGCGCCCGCACCGCTGGGACGAACGACGAGCCACCGGTCAGGAACACCCGGTCGATGGCCCCGGCGCTTAAGTCCGCGCGTTTCAGGGCCTCGTCGGCCGCCCGGCCGATGGCGGCGAGCTCGGGTGCGATCCAGGCTTCGAACTCTTGCCGCTTCACCGGCTTTTCGATGCGGATCGAGCCAGCTTCGAACAGGAAGGCCGCCCCGGTCTCGCGCGACAGCGTCTCCTTCAGCTTCGAGACCGCCTGATAGAGCCGGTAGCCATGGTTGTCGTCGAGCATCTCGACCAGGGCGGCGATCTTTTGCGGCTCGAGGGCCGTGCGCCGAAGGCCGCGAATGTCGCGCATATCGCGCGAAGCGCGCAGAAGGGCCAGCTGCTCCCAGCGCGCGAAGGCGGTGAAGTAGCGGTTGGGGATCGGCAGGATGTTGTCGAAGGCCTTGTAGCTCGACCCTCGGCCCAGTTCCGGCGAAACCAGGTTGTCGATGATCCGATAGTCGAAGGCGTCGCCGGCGACACCGACCCCGCTGTTTGCCAGGGGCGCCGACGTCATCCGCCCGCCCTTGCGCTGAAAGCGGACCACCGAAAAATCACTGGTGCCGCCGCCGAAATCGCCGACCAGCACGGTGGCGTCCGCGTCGAGCTGGCGGGCAAAGAAGAACGCCGCCGCGACCGGCTCATAGGCGTAGCGGATATCGCTGAAACCGAGCCGCTCGAAGGCGACCTGATAGCGGGCCATGGCCAGGGCGGGGTCGGGCCGCAGGCCGGCGAAGGTCACCGGGCGGCCGACAATCACCCTTTGCGGGAGCGCGGCCATCGCCTCGCCGGCATGGGCCCGCATGCGGATGAGGAAGGTCGACAGCAGATCCTCGAAGGTGAACCGTCGTCCGAGGATACGGGTTTCCTGAAACAGCGGGCTCGCGCCATAGCTCTTGAACGACTGGATGAAGCGCGTTTCCAGCGGCTCCTCGACATAGGCTTCGATGGCGAACGGTCCGGCTTCGACCACCCGCAGGGACGGATCGTCCGATGACGGATGAAAGCTGAGCGCCGAGCGGAAGGCGACGATCTCCTTGTCGTCGAAGGCGAAGTTGACCAGGTGGGCCGCGCTATCGGCATCGAGGGCGGAGACCACCGTGTTGGTGGTGCCAAAGTCGATTCCCAGCGCCGCGGCGGGCATCTTTGGCGATTCCTTCCCTGCCCGCAACTTCAGAGCTGCGCCAGAACCGCGGCGCCCATTTCCGCCGTCGTCATCGCGCCGCCGAGGTCCGGGGTGCGGGCGCCGGCGGCGAGCGCCGCGTCGACCGCCGCGGTCAGGCGATCGGCGAGATCGGGGCGGGCCAGCGACCAGCGCATGGCCATGGCCAGCGACAGGATGGCGGCCAGCGGATTGGCGATACCCCGGCCGGCGATGTCGGGGGCCGAGCCGTGGACCGGCTCGTAGAGGCCAGGCGCGCCGGGCGCGCCGATGGCGGCCGACGGAAGCAGGCCCATCGAGCCGGTCAGCTGCGCGGCCTCGTCGCTGAGCAGATCGCCGAACAGGTTGTCGGTGACGATGACATCGAAGGCCGTGGGGGCCTTGACCAGCTGCATGGCGGCCGTGTCGGCGAGCATGTGTTCGAGGTCGATGTCGGGAAATTCGCGGGCATGCAGGGCGGTCACCACCTCGCGCCACAGAAGGCCGGTTTCCATGACATTGGACTTCTCCGCCGACGTCACCTTGCCGCGGCGTTCCCGCGCCAGGCCGAAGGCGACCCGCGTGACGCGTTCGATCTCGCTGGTCGTGTAGACCTGGGTGTCGACCGCGCGCCTGCCGCCGTCCGGGAGGGTCTCGATGCCCCGCGGGGTTCCGAAATAGACGCCGCCGGTCAGCTCCCGCACGATGATCAGGTCGAGACCCTCGACGACCTCGCGCTTGAGGCTGGAGGCGCCGGCGAGGGCCGGAAAGCAGAAAGCCGGGCGCAGGTTGGCGAACACGCCCATGCCGGCGCGCAGGGCCAGCAGGCCCGCCTCCGGCCGCAGATGACGCGGCGCGCCGACCCAGCGCGGGCCGCCGACGGCGCCCATCAGCACTGCGTCGCTGGCCTTGGCCAGGCGCAGCGTCTTGGCGCTCAGCGGCTCGCCATCGGCATCGAGGCCGGCCCCGCCGAACGGCTGCGCTTCCAGGTTCAGGTCGGTCATCAGCCGCTCGGCCACGCGCCTGGCCTGTGCGGTGACCTCCGGCCCGATGCCGTCGCCTGGCAAAAGTAGAAGGGTCGCCATCGGTAAGGTCTCCGGAGCGCGGGCTTCCAGCCCATAGGCGCTAAGATAGGGCGCTGGCGAAAGTATCGATGAAGTTTTTGCGTTTTCGTGGTCGCTCGTAGAGGGCGTTGGGGATGCCGGTATCGAGGGCTCCGCGCACGAAGGCTTGCAGAC
>DATCCB010000116.1:0-16740 GCA_036511515.1 Caulobacteraceae bacterium
GATATGGACCGAGCCAGCCCTGCAGGACCTGCGCGAATTGCGCGCCTTCGTTGCCCAAACTAGTCCCCAGGCCGCCACGAGGCAGCTAGATCTGCTGCTGGCCGGCGCCGCTCGCCTGCTCGAATTTCCGGAAATGGGCCGTCCAGGCCGTCGCCAGGGGACTCGCGAACTGACTGTCGGGAGAACATCCTGTCCTACGGACGCCGTCGCCTCGACATAGAGCCATTTGGCGTTTGAGTTGACCCATTCTTCCCCCTCTCTGGGGGAAGTACCCGCGAAGCGGGGGAAGGGGGTTCTTCGGCGGCCGGTCGCATCCCCCTTCGTCTCGCGCAAGAGGGCGCGATCCACTTCCCCCAACAGGGGGAAGAATGGCAAGGACAGCTTCCGATTCAATCAAGCCGCTCAATGCTCTAGCACTTGAAGTACATATCGAATTCGACCGGGTGGGGGTGGAGCTGGAGGCGCATCACCTCCTCCATCTTCAGATCGATATAGCCGTCGATGAAGTCGTCATCCATGACCCCGCCCTTCTTCAGAAAGGCGCGGTCCTTGTCGAGGTTTTCCAGGGCTTCGCGCAGGGAGCCGCAAACCTCCGGGACCTTCTTCTGCTCGCGCGGCGGCAGGTCATAGAGGTTCTTGTCCATTGGGGCGCCGGGATGGATCTTGTTCTCGATGCCATCGAGGCCGGCCATCAGCATGGCCGTGAAGGTCAGGTATGGATTGCCCATGGGGTCGGGAAACCGCACCTCGATGCGCTTGCCCTTGGGGCTTTCGACGTGCGGGATGCGGATCGCCGCCGAGCGGTTGCGCGCCGAATAGGCCAGTTTCACCGGCGCTTCGTAGCCGGGCACCAGGCGCTTGTAGGAATTGGTGGTCGAGTTCGAAAAGGCGTTGATGGCCCGGGCGTGCTTGATGATCCCGCCGATGTAGAACAGGCAGGTATCTGAAAGGCCGGCATATTTATCGCCGGCGAACAACGGCTTGCCCTTGTTCCAGATAGACTGGTGGACGTGCATGCCAGAGCCGTTGTCGCCGAACATCGGCTTGGCCATGAACGTCGCGGTCTTGCCGTAGGCTGCCGCGACATTGTGGATCACGTACTTATAGAGCTGCAGGCGGTCGGCCATGGTCAGGAGGTCGGAAAACTTCAACCCCAGCTCGTGCTGGGCCGGCGCGACCTCGTGGTGGTGCTTCTCGGGGGCCATGCCCATCTCGCCCATCACGCTCAGCATCTCGCCCCGCAGATCCTGGGCGGAATCCACCGGGTTGACCGGAAAATAGCCGCCCTTGGGACCGGGCCGATGGCCCATGTTGCCTTCGGGATAGGCCTTGCCGGTGTTGACCGGCAGCTCGCTGGAATCGAAGGCGTAGCCGGTGTCGTTCGGCGCGGTCGACCAGCGCACATCATCGAAGATGAAGAACTCGGCCTCCGGACCGAAATAGACCGTGTCGCCGACGCCTGAGGCCTGGACATAGGTCAGCGCCTTGCGGGCGATCGAGCGCGGGTCGCGGTTGTAGGGGGAGTTGGTGTCGGGGTTCAGCACGTCGCAGAACATGCAGAGCGTGGTCTGCTGATAGAATGGATCGATGACCGCCGTCGCCAGGTCGGGGCGCAGCTTCATGTCGCTTTCGTTGATCGCCTTCCAGCCGGCGATCGAGGAGCCGTCGAACATGGCGCCGTCCGAGAGGAAATCATCGTCGACCAGATCGATGTCGAAGGTCACATGCTGCATCTGACCGCGAATATCGGTGAAGCGCACGTCGACGTATTTGACTTCCTTTTCCTTGATTTGAGCAAGAATGTCCTTGGGTGTCATGGAGTTATGCTTTCCTCTTCTCTTCCACCAGGTATAGATGGAAGTGATAACTGAACTTGGGCAACTGTTACGCTAGATCGCCGCGGCGCCGGTTTCGCCAGTGCGAATTCGCACCACCTCGGTGATGTCCGAGATGAAGATCTTGCCATCGCCGATGCGCCCGGTGCGGGCCGCCGCGGTTATGGCCTCGACAGCGCCGACCAGCTGATCATCGCCGACCACCACCTCGATCTTGATCTTGGGCAGGAAGTCGACGACGTATTCGGCCCCCCGATAGAGTTCAGTCTGACCCTTCTGGCGGCCGAAGCCCTTGGCCTCCAGCACCGTCATCCCCTGAATGCCCAGTTCCTGCAGCGCCTCCTTCACGTCGTCGAGCTTGAACGGCTTGATCACCGCTTCGATCTTTTTCATGAAGCTACCGGGTGCGCGCCAAAAAGGTCTCGTCGCGGACCTGCGTGGACGGCCGCGCCTGGAAGCGCAAGAGCCCGCCTCCGCGGACTTTTGTCAACCGCGCGCCGCGCCGCCCGGCGCCTAAAATCCAGGCGCCGTCTGCGCAAGCTATGGACAGACCAAGTCGGCAAAGTACTTGTGGACGCGCGTCTCGCTCGGGACGCGATCCGCACGGGGACGATGGCGCGCATGCTTAAGACGACGCCTGTGTTGATCGGCGCGGCGCAGATCACTTATCGCGGCGCGCCCGCCGATGCGCCAACGCCGCTGAGCATGATTATCGAGGCGGCGGAGTCGGCGGCCAGGGATGCCGGTCTTGCGCCGCGCTGCCTGGCTGCGCTCGACGCCATCGGCGTTGTCGGCTTCACCATCGATGCGCCGGGCTCTCTGGCCCGGCTGGCGGTTCCACGGCTGACCAATCCGCCCAGGAGCCTGGCCAAATCCCTTGGCGCCGACCCGCGCCTGGCGGTCTACACCCACATGGGCGGCAACAGTCCCCAGCAGCTGATCAACAGCCTTTGCGAGCGCATCGCATGCGGTGAAAGCGATCTGGCGCTGGCGGTCGGGGCCGAGTTCCTTGGCTCGCTGATGCGCAAGCTGGCGCAGGGCCTGCCGTTCGACGGCTACGGCGACGATGAGGCCGACCCCCCTGAACGCATCGGCGATCCGCGCCCCGGCGTTACCGACAGGGAGGCCGCCCACGGCCTTGGCCTGCCGGTCAACATCTATCCGATGTTCGAAAATGCCCTGCGGGCTCGCGACGGGCGGTCGCTCGCCGATCACCAGCGCCGCCTGGGGGAATTGTTTTCGCCGTTCACCGAGGTGGCGGCCGCCAACCCCTATGCGTGGTTTCCCACGCGGCGTTCGGCCGAGGCGTTGACCACCGTGGGACCCGATAACCGGATGATCGGCTACCCCTACCCGAAGTATCTCAACGCGATCATGCAGGTCGACCAGGCGGCTGGCGTGCTTATCACCAGCGTCGCCAAGGCGCGGGCGCTGGGCGTGCCGCAGGATCGGTGGGTGTTTCTGCATGGCTGCGCCGACGCGGCCGATCTCTGGTACCCGCTGGAACGGCAGAACTATCATTCGAGCCCGGCCATGCGAATGACCGGGCAGCGGGCGCTTGCCATGGCCGGGATCGGCCTGGACGATCTGGACATGGTCGACCTCTATTCGTGTTTTCCGTCGGCGGTCGAGATCGGGGCCGAGGAACTGGGTCTGGCCGTCGACGACCCGCGCGGCCTGACGGTGACCGGCGGCCTGCCCTATTTCGGCGGCCCTGGAAACAACTACGCCATGCATTCGGTGGCGACGATGATCGAGCGGCTGCGCGCCAAACCGGGCGCGTGGGGACTGGCCACCGCCAACGGCTGGTACCTGACCAAGCAATCGACCGGCGTCTATTCGACGACCGCGCCCCAAACCCCGTTCGAGAGAGAAAACCCCGCCGTGATCCAGAGCCAGATCGACGCCCTGCCGCACCCCCAAATCGTCGATCGGCCAACGGGCGCGGCGCGCATCGAGACCTACACGGTGGTTCACGCCAGAGAGGGCTACCGCATGGGCATCGTCATCGGCCGCGATGCGCAGGGACGGCGTTTCGTCGCCAACACGCCCAGCGACGAGGCGACCTTGCGGGGCATGGAGAGCGCCGAGCAGGTCGGCCGGCAAGGGACGGTCCGCCTGGCCGATGACGGCCTGCATAACCTCTTCACTCCGGATTGATGCCAATGGGGCGCCTCTATCTCATCCGTCATGGCAAGCCGGCCGCCGTCTGGGGCGGTGAGGACGACGATCCGGGACTGGACGAGCTCGGTGCGGCGCAGGCGCGGGCGGCAGCGGAGATGCTGATGGCGCTGCCTGGCGACGAGCGCCCGCTTCACGTGGCCAGTTCGCCCTTGCGGCGTTGCCGCGAGACGGCCGAGCCCCTGGCCAGCGCCCTTGGTGTCGGCGTGGACATCGATCCTGCGATCGGTGAGATACCAACGCCTCGGGCGCTCAGTCACTCGGATCGTCCCGCCTGGCTCCGCGCCGCCTTCGCCGGCAGCTGGTCACAGATCAAGGGCGATCTCGACTATGACGACTGGCGCCGCGCGGTGGTCGCCGCCGTGGCTACGCGCGATCGCACTGCGGTGTTCAGCCATTTCGTGGCCATCAATGCGGTTCTCTCGGTCCTGGCCGGCGAGGACGCGGTGATCGGCTTTCGGCCTGATCACACCTCGCTGACCACGCTCGAGGTGAACGAGGGCCGCCTTCGCCTGCTCGCGCGCGGCCGCGAGGCGGCGACCGGCGTGCTGTAGGCCCACCCATGCCTCCCCGCGAAATCCTCACAACGGCCCAGATGGCGGCCGCCGACATGGCGGCGATAGCCGCTGGGACGCCGGGCAGCGTCTTGATGGAGCGCGCCGGCGCCGCGGTCGCCGACGCCGTTTGCCGCCGCTTTTCGCCCCGAAAAACGGTCGTGTTGGCCGGTCCCGGCAACAATGGCGGCGATGGCTACGTTGCGGCGCGGCTGCTGATGACGCGGGGCTTCGATGTGCGCGTCGAGGCCCTCTCCGCGCCGGCCTCCGCCGACGCCGCGGCCGCCGCGGGGCTGTGGGATGGTGAGACCGGCCCTCTGGGCGATGGCGCATTTGGCGCCGACCTGATCATCGACGCGCTGTTTGGCGCGGGCCTCGACCGGCCACTCGGCGGCGAGGCGGCGCGGGTCGCCCGCCGCTGCCAGGCGTGCCGCGAGCGCATCGTCTCGATCGATGTGCCGAGCGGCGTTGGCGGCGACATTGGTCGGGCGCTGGGCGACAACAGCTTTGCGGCGGCCCTTACCGTCACCTTTCATCGCCGAAAGCCGGCTCACGCGTTGGAACCGGGCAAGGGCCTGTGCGGCGAGATCGTGGTGGCAGACATCGGGCTTGGCGAAAGCCCCGCGAACCTCTTCGAAAATACCCCAGAGCTCTGGGCTGGCGCGTTTCCATGGCCCGGCATTTCCGCCCACAAGCACAGTCGCGGCCATCTGCTGGTGGTCAGCGGCGAAGCCTGGAGCACCGGCGCGGCGCGGCTCGCCGCCCGGGCCGGATTGCGCATCGGGGCGGGCCTGGTCACCATGCTCTCGCCCCCCGAGGCGCTGATGATCAACGCCGCCCACCTCGAGGCGGTGATGCTCACGCCCTTTGAGACCGAACTGGAGCTGGAGGCGGCGGCTTCCGACGTCGAAGCGGCGGTGATCGGCCCCGCCGCGGGGGTCAGCGAGGCCACGCTTTCCAACGTCCTGGCCCTGGCGCGAACGGGCGCGGCCCTGGTCGTCGACGCCGATGCCCTGACGGTGTTTCGCGGCGACCCCGAGGAGCTGTTTTCCGCGCTCGATCGCGACGACGTGCTCACCCCCCATCCGGGAGAATTCGAGCGGCTGTTTCCCGGGCTGCTCAAGCTTGGCCCAGAGCGGATCACCGCGGCGCGCGCGGCGGCCAGGCGCGCCCAGGCCATCGTCCTGCTCAAAGGCCCCGATACCGTCATCGCCGCGCCGGACGGGCGCGCCGCGGTCAACCTCAACGGGTCGCCCTGGCTGGCCACCGCCGGCTCCGGCGACGTGCTTTCGGGGATCATCGGCGGCCTGATCGCCCAGGGCATGGAGAGTTTCGAGGCCGCCTGCGCTGGCGCCTGGGTCCATAGCCGGTGCGCCGAAAGCTTCGGGCCGGGGCTGATCAGCGAGGACTTGCCCGACCTTGTGCCGGCCGTGCTGCGCGAGTTGAAAGGATGAGGCGGCCCCGCTTAACTCCTCCCTCGCAAGCGAAGCGCCGCGGGGGAGGGGGACCACGAAGTGGTGGAGGGGGCGTGGGGGCCGCATCGCGCCCCCTCCGTCACGGCGCTGACCGCGCCGCGCCACCTCCCCCGCAAGAGGACGGGGGAGGAGTTTTTTGTAATCCGCCCTCGCAAGCGCGGCGCGGCGGGGGAGGGGGACCGCCCGCGAGAGCGGGTGGTGGAGGGGGCGCATACCGGGTCGCCGACAGGTGCGGTCCATGTGCGGCATAGCCGGCGTCATCGGCGGGGCGTGCGACCGCGCCTCTATGGGCGCCATGCTGGCGGCGATCGCCCACCGCGGTCCCGATGACGAGGGGATCTGGAACGAGACAGACGTATGGCTTGGCCATCGGCGCCTGTCGATCATCGATCTGTCAGTCGCCGGCCATCAGCCGATGATTTCCGCCTGCGGCCGCTACATCCTGGTGCTCAACGGCGAGATCTACAATTATCGGGAGCTTCGCGGCGAGCTGGACAAGATCGGGCACGGTCCCTGGCGCGGCCATTCGGACTCCGAGGTACTCATCGAAGCCGTGGCGCGGTTCGGTATCGACGGCGCCCTGGCGCGGGCGCGGGGGATGTTCGCCTTCGCCGTCTGGGACCGCCAGCAGCGTATAGCCTGGCTGGCCCGCGACCGGTTCGGCGAAAAGCCGCTCTACTACAGAGCCGGCGGGGGCGCCCTGGCCTTTGCATCCGAACTGACCGCGCTCGAACGCGCGCCAGGGTCCAGCTTCGAGGTTTCGAAAGCCGCTCTTTCGCTGTTCTTTCGCTACGGCTACGTGCCGGCGCCGCTGTCGATCTACGAAGGCGTCGCCAAGCTTCCGCCCGGCTGTCTGCTCACCTGGCCGCACGGCCAGGAACCCCAGGTCGCACCCTACTGGACGTTGGCGGCGACCATCGACGCCGGTCGCGAACACCGGCTGGTCGATGCACAAGCCGCCGTCGACGAGCTGGACGGCCTGTTGCGCGCCGCCATAGGCGAACAGAGGCTCGCGGACGTGCCCCTCGGGGCTTTCCTCTCCGGCGGCATCGATTCTTCGACCATCGTCGCGATCATGCAGCAGCTTGGCGGTCCGCCGGCGAAGACCTTTACCGTCGGCTTCGATCAACCCGAGTTCGATGAGTCCCCCCAGGCGGCGGCCGTGGCGCGCCACCTGCACACCGAACACACCTGTCACACCGTCACCGCCGCCGACGCGCGGGCCATCGTCCCGCGGCTCGGGGCGATTTTCGATGAACCGTTCGCCGATCCCTCGCAGATTCCCACCCTGCTGATCAGCCAGATGGCCAGGCGCCATGTCACCGTCTGTCTCACCGGCGATGGCGGCGATGAGCTGTTCGGCGGCTATGTGCGCTATGGCGGCGTGCCGCGGCTGTGGAAAGCCATCAGGCGCATGCCGCTTCGCGGTCTGGTGGCGGATTTTGTCGAAGCCGCCCCGCTTGGCCTTCTCGACGCCTCGAAAGGTCTGGTGGGAACGGTGGCCGCCCAGTACGCGGCGAAGGGACCGGTCGGCGCCAGCCTGCGCCGTGCCGCCCCCTGGCTCCGGGCGAAAAGCCAGGACGAGCTTTACGAACTGACGATGACGGCGTGGCCGCGCCCCGAGGCTCTGATTGTTCAGCCCGCGCGACGGGCATCGGGCTGGAGAGGCGCGGCGCCGGCCTTCGACAATCCGATCGAGCCGATGCTGTGGCGCGACGCCGTCGACTATCTGCCGGGCGACATTCTCACCAAGGTCGATCGCGCCTCCATGGCTCACGGCCTCGAGACGCGCGTGCCGATGCTCGATCCGCGTATCGTCGCCTTCGCCTGGCGCGCGCCGCCGGCCATGAAGATCGCCGGCGGTGAGACCAAATGGCTCCTGCGCCAGGTGCTGGGGCGGTATGTGCCGCGCGCGCTGTGGGACCGACCGAAAGTCGGCTTCACGCCGCCGCTGCACGCGTGGCTCACCGGCGACCTCAAGGACTGGGCGCAGGGCCTTCTCGATCCAGGGCTGATCCGCCGCCAGGGAATTCTGACCCCGGCGCCCGTCGCCAGGATGTGGGGCCGATACCTGGCCGGAGACACCTCGCTCAATCACCCCATCTGGACCCTGCTGATGTTCCAGGCCTGGCAGGCGGCGAGAGGTCGGTAAGGTTTAGCCCGGCGGCGAAGCGCAGCTTCACAGGCCGGTCATCATGTTGTTGGCCATGTAGGCCAAGAGGGCGCAGCCGAGCAGGAACAGCATCACCGCCAGCACGACATCCAGCCGCGATCCCGGGCCAAGGCGGACCTCGGGGCTGTCGATCTCCTTGGCGGTCTGCAGAAATCGCAGGGTGGCGATTCCGATCATCGCCAGGCCGACGACGATCAACGCCAAGCCTGCCTCGGAAGCGTAGCGGGACGATGGCAGGCGCAAGGTCCGGCTGGTCATGGAGGCGGCCGCGATCTTGAGAAACAAGTCAAACTTCTCAACCAGAAACCCAAACGCCATCACGGTTATCGCCGTGCGCACCCAGGCCAGGAACGTCCGCTCATTGGCCGCGTGATCGCTGTAGCTTTTGATCATGGTCGCCCATACCCTGGTGGTTGCAACGGTGATCTAAGACTAGCGCAGGTCGAAGCCAAAGCTGCTATCCAGCCCATCGAGCGGATGTGGCGGAACTGGTAGACGCACTGGATTTAGGTTCCGGCCGGACTGGAAAAATATACGACGAAGACGGCGGTCCAGCGGTGCAGGCATTGTCGGTGCGCTCATTGACACGGCGTAGTTTATAAACTACATATGATCGAACTCAAACAGACAGAGACGTTTCGGAAGTGGTGGACGGGGCTGAAGGACAAGCGCGCCCTCGGCATCATCCTCGCTCGGTTGGACCGGTTGGCTTACGGCCATGCGGGTGATGCCGAGCCGGTCGGGGACGGGATCAGCGAGTTGCGCATCCACTACGGCCCTGGCTACCGGGTCTATTTGCAGAGGCGCGGGAACACGCTGATCATCCTGTTGTGCGGCGGCGACAAGAGCACTCAGGCCAAGGACATCAAGCGGGCCAAGCGCCTGGCCGAGACGTGGAGCGAGTAAGATGGCGGAGAAGCTGACCACTTTTGATCCGGCCGAAGGCCTCACCTCTGATGACGCCATCGCGGGCTTCATGGATGAGGCCTTCAAGACCGGGGATGTCGGCTACATCGCCCACGCCCTGGGCGTGGTGGCGCGGGCCAAAGGCATGACCCAGATCGCCAACGAGACCGGCCTGTCGCGCGAACAGCTCTACCGCTCGATCAGCGAGAGAGGCAATCCAACCCTGAAGACCACGATCGCGGTCATGAAGGCGTTGGGGATCGCCCTGACGGTGGCGCCGGCGAGCGATCCGGAGATTTCGAGCGCGGCGTAGGTTCCGACGCCTCCGGCGGCGACAGGGTCGCGATGCAGCGTTGGCTCTTTCCCTTTTTCGATACGGCGCTGCTGGCCGAGCCACCGCCCAGTGCACGATCGCGCCGCCTCGCACCCCAGAGGGCGCGCCGCATCGCGGAAAAGACCTCGCAAACCTCCGTCCGACGCCCTATCCAGTCAATCGCGCGGATGTGGCGGAACTGGTAGACGCACTGGATTTAGGTTCCAGCGCCGCAAGGCGTGGAGGTTCGAGTCCTCTCATCCGCACCACCCGCTGGGACGGCCATCTCGCGGGACTTGAGAGCGGTGGGGTGGCGTGACATAAGACCCGCTTCCTTCCGCGCCGCCGGCCAGGACGCCGTCTTGGCGGCGGCGTTTTGTTTGATGCGCGGAGCCTCTGGGAGTTCGATGCAAGTCACCGAAAAATCCGGCGGCGGCCTCAGCCGAGTCTATGGCGTCCGCATCGAAGCCACCGAACTGGGCGCCCTTCTGGACGCCCGCATCGCCGAGATCACCCCGACCCTGAACCTTAAGGGGTTCCGCCCAGGCAAAGTGCCGTCGGCCCACGTGCGGCGCATCTACGGCAAGGCGCTGATGGGCGAGGTCGTCGAGAAAACTCTCAACGAATCTTCCCAGAAGGTTCTGGCCGAGCAGCAGCTGCGCATCGCCGCCCAGCCCAACCTCGAGCCCAAGTCCGATATGGATCAGGTGATCGCCGGTCGCGAGGACCTGACCTATGACCTCAACGTCGAGGTGATGCCCGAGTTCGAGCCCATGGACGTGGCCACGCTCAAGCTGACCCGGCCCGTCTATCGTCCATCGCCGGCTGAACTCGACGAAGAACTGGCTGAACTGGCGACCCAGAGCCGCACCTTCGCGCCGCGCGCCGGCAAGGCCGCCAAGGCGGCGGGCGGCGACCAGGTGGTCATCGATTTCGTCGGGACCATCGATGGCGAGGTCTTCGAGGGCGGAACGGCCGAGGACGCCGAGGTTGTCCTTGGCTCTGGACAGTTCATTCCCGGGTTTGAAGATCAGCTGATCGGGGCCGGAGGCGGGGACAGGCGCACCGTCGAGACCCGTTTCCCCGACGACTACCAGGTCGATCGGCTCAAGGGCAAAGCCGCTCAATTCGAAGTCACCGTCAAGGAGGTCCGGGCGCCGAAAGCGGCAAAGGCCGATAACGCATTGGCCGAGCGGCTGGGGATGAAGGATTTGGCGGCGCTGAAAGACGCCGTGCGCGCCAACCAGGAAAGCCGGTTCACGAGCGCTTCACGCTTCAAGCTAAAGCGCGCGCTGCTGGACGAGCTGGACAGGGAGCACGACATCCCTCTGCCGCCAAGGATGGTCGACGCGGAATTCGCCGGCATCTGGACCGAGGTTGAAAAGGACAAGGCCGCGAACAACACCTCGCCCGAGGATGAGGGAAAATCGGAAGAGACCTTGCGGGCCGAGTACCGCCAGATCGCCGAGCGGCGGGTGCGCCTCGGCCTGGTGCTGGCCGAGATCGGTCGGCGCAACAACGTCCAGGTCACCGACCAGGAGCTCAGCGAAGCCATGCGCGCCGAGGCCAGCCGATACGGCGGCCAGGCCCAGCAGATGTTCGACTTCATGCGGCAGAACGCCAACGTCCAGGCGCAACTGCGAGCGCCCGTCTACGAGGAAAAGGTCGTCGACCTGGTGCTTTCGCGCGCGTCGGTCACCGAAAAGCTGGTCACCAAAGCCGAGCTTCTGAAAGAGGACGACCTGCCGGAAGGCTATGGCGCGGGTCCCCGCAAGGCCGCCAAGGTCGCTAAGGCCGGCAAACCCAAGGGCGCGAAAGCCAAGCCGATCGCGAAGGACGCCCCCGAGCAAGACCCGGCGCCCGCCCGCAAGCCAGCCAGGGCCGCCGCCGCTCCGTCCAAGCCCGCGAACGCCAAGGCTGCGCCGGCGCCGTCCAAGCCTGGCAAGGCCAAGGCCGCGGCCGCCAAAAAGCCGGCCGCCAAGACGGTCAAGGCCCGGGTTAAACCCGCGTAGGCGAGGCGGGGCGGTCCCCGTCTTGCAACGCGGCGCCGGCAACGCGATATCGAAGACCAGCGCATCGCGCGCGTCCCATTAGGAAACCGCCATGAACACCCCGCCGATCACCTCTCTCAACCTCGTGCCGATGGTCGTCGAGCAGTCGAGCCGCGGCGAGCGCGCGTTCGATATCTTTTCGCGCCTGCTGCGAGAGCGGGTGGTGTTTCTCAACGGTGTTGTCGACGACGGCATGTCGGCGTTGATCTGCGCACAGCTTCTCTATCTGGAATCGGAATTCCCCAAGAAGCAGATCGACATGTACATCAATTCGCCCGGAGGCCAGGTGACCTCGGGCCTGGCGATCTACGACACCATGCAATACATCCGCAGCCCGGTTTCGACGATCTGCATGGGACTTGCCGCGTC
Organism: Caulobacteraceae bacterium; assembly: GCA_036511515.1. GTDB lineage: Bacteria > Pseudomonadota > Alphaproteobacteria > Caulobacterales > Caulobacteraceae > Acaudatibacter. Next base: position 11,858 of record DATCCB010000116.1, read on the forward strand.
GATGGGGTCGTTCCTGCTGATGGCCGGCGAACCGGGCCAGCGGGTGGCGCTGCCCAATGCCCGGGTCTTGCTGCACCAGCCTTCCGGTGGTTTTTCAGGAACGGCGTCGGACATCGAACGCCACGCCGAAGACATCATCAAGACCAAGCGGCGCCTGAACGAGCTCTACGTCAAGCACTGCGGCCGAACCTATGAGGAAGTCGAGCGCACGCTCGACCGCGACCATTTCATGGACGCCGAGCAGGCCAAGGCCTGGGGCATCGTCGATCACATCTACGAAAGCCGCGCCGCCGCCGAGGAAAAATAGCCCCGGGCGCGGCGGCCTTAACAGGCGGCCAGATCGGCGATCAGGCGGTCAACGACCTCGTTCCAGTCACCCGGAGTCGGTTGGCGATAGATGCGCGCCGACGGCAGCCATGGGGTGGTCGGCCCGCTCACGCCCCACCGCCACTCGCAGCCGTGCTGCACCAGAACGCGGGTCGGCGCGCCGAGCTTGCAGGCGAGATTGGCGACGCCGCAATCGACCGTGACCACCCCATCGAGCGCGGCGACGATGGCCGCGGTCGCGCCGAAATCGGCCAGAGCGCGCGCATCCAGGCTCGATACGTTCGCCGGCATCGGGCCGAGGTCCTGTTCGTGGGCCGCCGTGTGCAAAGAGATAAAGTGATGACTCTGGCGCACTGCGGCATCGCCAGTCAGCCGTCCGACGATCCGGCTGGGAATCGAGCGGCGCTCGGAGAAGGCGCGGACGAAGCCGCCCATCTGCGGGCTGTGACGCTGGGCGCAATCGAAGACCAGTCCGATGATGCGCCGGTCTGGAAAACGGCCGCGAACCGCCGCGATTCGCGCCCGCGCCGCCGCGATCGCCAGCGGCGGCGGGACCAGCGGAACATGGTTCGAGCCGTCCGCGACTTCCTCGATCGACAGGTGGGCGCAGACGCCGAGCAGACTGCCGTGAAAGTCAGGCCGAAGCGTATTGACCAACCGGGTGAGTTCCGGCGGCGGCGGGAAGTGCGGGTGTGTGGGCCGGCTATCCATCCCCACCACCCGCACACCGGTCAGCGAGGCCGAGAGCAGGTCGCTCAAGGTTCTGTCGCAGGTCAGGGTCACGGTTGCGCCCCGCCGCGCCAGAACCGAAACCAGCGACGCGAGCAGCATCTGGTCGCCAAAGCCCAGGTGGTGGGTGGCCAGGAGCGAGCGGCCGGCCAGATTCTCACCGCGCCATCGCGGGATTCCGGCGATCTCGAAGGCGGCGCCGTCGGTGCAATCGCGGGCCTGATAAAGCGCGAATCCGGTGATGTCGGCCCCCCTCAGCCGGACTTCGCCGAGGGTGCGTTCGAGCGCCGCGCGCAGCGGGTTCTGTGGCGCGGCCGCGGCCAGAGCCTGGCCCAGCACTTCGGCCGATTCGCTGAGCGCGTTGGCGTGCAGCAGGCAGCGGCCGATCTCCAGCGCAAACGCGCCAGCATCGCCGGCGAGGGACCGCGCGCGGCGCCAATAGACGGCAGCCACGTCGAAATCTCCGCCGAGCTCGAGGGCGTAGGCCTTGCTGGAGAGGAATCGCAGATCGGACGGGGCGAGCGCCAGGCCGAGGTCAGCCCACCGCGCGATCTCCTGGGCGCCGCCAGGCGCGGCCAGGATCTCGAGTGCCAGAATGATCGGCGCCAGGCTCTGGGGTGATCCCCGGTGCGCGGCCTCGCATTCGGCCAGAGCCGCGGCGAGGTCCCCCCGCGCCGCCGCCACTCGCGCGCGTTCCAGCATGTGCGCCGGTCCCGGCTCCGAGCCTCCAGGGTTGGAAAAAGCGCGCGTCGGTTCGGACTCGGGCGCGGTCATTGATGGATACAAGGGCGCATGGTCGGCCCTGTTATGGCGGCCGGCGCTCTGCCCGACAAGAAACGGCTAGATTGTCGCTTCCAATCGCGCCATTTCCGCGTCGAAAGCCTCGCACCAGCCGGCGGCTTCGTCGCTGGGCAGCCAGCGCGCCATGTCCGGAACGATGGTCCGGTAAAGACTGACGCGGGTCGGCTCCCAGGGGAGGGTGGTCGCGGCGCGAGCCTGGCCGACGATCCGCTCGAGCCGGGCCCGCACCTTGTCCGGGTCGGGGCGGTAGGCGGGCGGGGCGGCCTCCGCCATGCCGGCGAAAAGGTCAGGTTGGCTCATCGGCGAATCACCTCGTCGAAGCCGATCATGCCCCCAACCCCGCTCGGTGTGCTCGGTCTTTTCGTCCAGGGTCGTGGCCGCGAGGGAGCGAAAATATGCCTCGAAGTCAGCGGGCATCTTGGTGAGCCAATTCATCCATCCGGCGGCTCAGCGCCTGCGCACCCGCTGGCTCATCGACGCGGAGGCGGTCGAACCCCTGGCCATCCCGGGCCCTTATGTCGGCGAATAGGCCGGCGGGGTCTTCGTGGAAATGCAGGAAGGCCCTGGAGCGAAGATAGAACACCCCGCGCGATTTTTCGCGCAGGGCGGGGCAGGCGCGCGCCTGTGCAAGCAGCGGTTCCAAGCGGTCCAGAGCCTTAGCGCCCGCATGTTTCAAGGCTTGCCGCCAAATACGCGCAGGCCGGCCTCGTCGGCCAATGCCAGCATCTGGGTGTCTCCGTCGCTGTCTCCGTAGGCGGCCTCCAGGCGCACGTCTTCGCCATATTCGGCCTTCAGGCGGACGACCTTTTCCGGGCCGCGGCAGTTGGGGCCAACGAACCGGCCGGTGACCCTGTCCTCGGCATCGAACTCGAGCAGGCTGCCGATGACCCGTTCCGCGCCGAGGCCCCGGGCGAAAGGCGCGACGATGATCTGGGGGGTCGCGGTGACGATGACCAGTCTTGCGCCGTCTCCCTGCCAGCGCTTCCAGCTGCGCATCGCATCCGGCCGCAGAAGCGACCGCGACCGCTCGGCGGCGAAACGCTGGGCCTGGGCTTCCAATTCCGCGCGTAACTCGCCCTTGAGGAAGATCCGCACCATGGCCGCTTTCAGGGCTGTGCGGTCCCGGTGCAGGGCATAGGCGGCGATGTGCGGCGCAAGGGCGGCGACGCCCGTGGCGTATCGCCGCGCGCCCGCCCGCCAGGCCAGGAAGGCCCTGAAGCTGTCGCGCCAGGTCAAGGTGCCGTCGAAGTCAAAGGCCACAAGCGGGCGAAACACTTCTGCTGCCGAACCGGGCGGCGTTTTCTCGATCATGCTTTCCCGACGCCCCATGGTCACCAAAACGCGCCTTCGAAGACCGTGCGGCAAGCCTTATCGCGCGCGGCCTTCAGCTCAGCGCCGGTGCGCCCCAAAAACGACACCGGCCCGTCGATATGCCGACTCCAGGCTCCGACAGGCTTGTGATCCGCCTTCGGATCGGGGAAAGTCAACTATTGGGCAATCCGCGGCGCCTATCCTGCAGGGGTGGGCGTTCCCCTGGAACGTCGGGGGAAGCGCAACGTTGGCGTCGAACCCGTCGGAGAATGAGAAGCGACGATGACCAAAGCCGCAAGCGGCGACAGCAAGAGCACCTTGTATTGCTCTTTCTGTGGCAAGAGCCAGCATGAAGTCCGCAAGCTGATCGCCGGCCCGACGGTGTTCATCTGCGACGAGTGTGTCGAACTCTGCATGGATATCATCCGTGAAGAGCACAAGATAACCTTGGTCAAATCCAAGGACGGCGTGCCCACACCACGCGAAATCTGCGAAGTGCTCGATGATTACGTCATTGGCCAGGATCATGCCAAGAAAGTACTCTCGGTCGCCGTGCATAATCATTACAAGCGCCTCAACCACGCCCAGAAGAACAACGACGTCGAACTGGCCAAATCCAACATTCTGCTGGTCGGCCCGACTGGCGTCGGCAAGACCCTGCTGGCCCAGACCCTGGCGCGAATCATCGACGTGCCGTTCACCATGGCCGACGCCACGACCCTGACGGAAGCCGGTTACGTCGGCGAGGACGTGGAAAATATCATCCTGAAGCTGCTCCAGGCGGCCGACTACAATGTCGAGCGCGCGCAGCGCGGCATCGTCTACATCGACGAAGTCGACAAGATCAGCCGCAAGTCCGACAACCCCTCGATTACCCGCGATGTCTCGGGCGAGGGCGTGCAGCAGGCCCTGTTGAAGATCATGGAAGGCACCGTCGCCTCGGTGCCGCCGCAGGGCGGTCGCAAGCATCCGCAACAGGAATTCCTGCAGGTCGACACCACCAACATGCTGTTCATCTGCGGCGGGGCCTTTTCCGGGCTGGAAAAGATCATTTCCAGCCGGGGCCGCGGCACCTCGATCGGCTTCTCCGCCAAGGTGGTTGATCCCGACGACCGGCGCACCGGCGAGGTTCTACGCCAGGTCGAGCCCGAGGATCTGCAGCGCTTTGGCCTGATCCCGGAATTCATTGGCCGCCTGCCGGTGATCGCCACCCTCGACGACCTCGACGAGGAAGCCCTTGTCAAGATTCTCACCGAGCCGAAGAACGCCCTGGTCAAGCAGTACCAGCGCCTGTTCGACATGGAGAACGTCGGCCTCTCATTCACCGACGACGCGATGAAGGCCGTGGCCCGCAAGGCGATCCTGCGCAAGACCGGCGCCCGCGGCCTGCGGTCGATCCTCGAAGCGATCCTCTTGGAGACGATGTTCGACCTGCCGGCCCTTCAGGGGGTCGAGGAGGTTGTCGTCAATGCCGAGGTCGTCGAGGGCCGCGGCCAGCCGCTGATGATCTACGCCGAAAAGAAGAGCGGCGCCGCTTCGGCCTGATCTCTCGGAGCGCGGGCAGCCTATCGGCGCGGAGCGCGGGCTTCCAGCCCATAGGCGCTAAGATAGGGCGCTGGCGAAAGTATCGATGAAGTTTTTGCGTTTTCGTGGTCGCTCGTAGAGGGCGTTGGGGATGCCGGTATCGAGGGCTCCGCGCACGAAGGCTTGCAGAC
>DATCCB010000117.1:0-28189 GCA_036511515.1 Caulobacteraceae bacterium
TCGAGAACACATTCGGGCGGATCAAAGACTGGCGACGCATCCACACCCGCTATGATCGCTGCGCCCACACCTTCATGTCGGCCATCTGCATCGCCGCAACCGTGATATTCTGGCTGTGATCAATGAGTCCTGACCCTAGGGGATGCACACATCGACACGGCGCGCCGCAAGAAACCTTCTCCCATAGGGAGAAGGAGGGGCCCGCCGCCGCAGGCGGTGGGAAGATGAGGGGTTAGGATGCGGGCCGCGTAACCCCTCACCGTCCCACGCCCTAACGGGCGCGGGCCCCTCCCTCTCCCTTTGGGAGAGGTGTTTGGAAGGCCGTTCGTTGAGATGTGTGAATCCGGTAGCCAGATAGAGGGGGAAGAGGCCATTACGGCGCCCAGAGGACCCTGATCGGCGCTCGCGTCTGGCGCAGGATGGCGGCCACCGGGGGCGTGTAGGTCTCGTCGGCGAGGACGCGCTCGACCACGGCGCGCTTGGCCGCGCCGGTGATCGCCACAAGGATGACGTGGGTGTTCAGGAGCGCGGCAAGCGTCAGGCTGATCCTGGGCAGGCGCGGCTCTTCGCCCGACATGGGGACGCCGACGCACAGGCGGTCGCCGTCGGGATCGAGCGCCTCGCCCAGGCCGGGCGCGCCCTCGAACAGCGAGGCGATATGCCCGTCGCCGCCCATGCCCAGAAGCACCGAGGCGTAGGGCGCCATTTCCTTCAGGCGCGGCTCGGCGGCGACCGCGTCTTCATCTGGGGTTTGGCCGGCGCCCCTGAGCGGAACCAGGGTGGCCCGGGCCGCGCAGCCGACCATCAGGCGCTCGCGGATAAGGCGCTCGTTGCTGTCGGGTGACGAGGAGGCGACAAATCGCTCGTCGCTGAGGACCAGGGTTACCCGCGACCACTCCAGGTCAATCTGCGCCAGCCGGTCGTAGGCCGGTCCAACGGTCGTCCCGCCGGTGACCACCAGGCTCACCGCGCCCGCTGGACCCAGCGCATAGGCGATGGCCGTGGCGACCGCGTCCGCCAGGGCGTCGGCGTCGGGATAGGTTTCGATGCTACTCATCGAGCCACGCCCGTCCCGAGCGCTCGAGCAGGGCGAAGGCGCCCGCCGGGCCCCAGCTTCCCGCCGCGTAGGGTTTGGGCGGAATGTCGAGATCGCGCCAGGCGTCGGCGACGCCGTCTATCCAGGCCCAGGCCAGCTCGACCTCGTCGCGGCGCACGAACAGGGCCGGGTTATCGGCCAGCACGTCGAGCAGCAGCCGCTCGTAGGCGATCCGCCGACGTCCGCCGTCGTCGAGCGACAGGCTGAGCGGCAGGGCCTGCAGACGCACGCCGTCCAGACCCGGACGCCGGTTCATCAACAGAAGGGAGATATCTTCCGTGGGCTGAAGATCGATGACCAGACGGTTGGCGGTCAGGTCATCCTTGGCCCCCGCGCCGAAGATCGAGTGCGGCAGGGCCTTGAACTGGATGGCGATCTGGGTGCGCCGCTCGGGCAGCCGCTTGCCGGTGCGCAGGTAGAACGGCACGCCCGCCCAGCGCCAGTTGTCGATATCCGCGCGCAGGGCGACGAAGGTCTCGGTGCGGCTCTGTGCGCCCTTTTCGTCGCCGTAGGAGGCGACCGTGGCCCCGTCGACGACGCCGCCGCGATACTGGCCGCGAACGCTCATCTGCTGGGCCGCGGCGCGGCTCAAAGGACGCAGGGACTTGAGCACCTTGACCTTCTCGTCGCGGATCGAATCGGCGGCCGAGTCGGGCGGCGGCTCCATGGCCACCAGGCAAAGCAGTTGCAGCATGTGGTTCTGGACCATGTCGCGCAGGGCCCCGTATTCGTCGTAATAGGGCCAGCGGTCGCCGACACCCTCGGTCTCGGCGACGGTGATCTGCACATGGTCGATGGCCAGGTTGTTCCACAGGGGCTCGAAGAGGGTGTTGGCGAAACGCAGGGCGATGAGGTTCTGGACCGTCTCCTTGCCGAGGTAATGGTCGACGCGGAACACCCGCCGCTCATCGAAGGCCTTGGCGACCTGGCTGTTGATCGCTCGCGAACTTTCCAGATCGTGACCGATCGGCTTTTCGAGGACGATGCGGCAGTCCTGGCAGGCGAGGCCGGCGGCATCGAGCGCATCGGCCACGGCGCCATAGAGGCTGGGCGACAGGGCCAGGTAGAAGACGCTGGGGGCGCCGCCGAGACGCGTGGCCAGATCGCCCAGGCCTTTGGCGCTGGCGACATCAGCCGGGCAGTAGTCGAGGCGGGCTGAGAAACGCGCCCATGCGGTCTCGTCGAGGCCTTCGGGGCGGGCGACCAGACCCTTTCGCACCCGGTCCACGTAGGCGTCGCGGTCCATCACCGTGCGCGCCGAGCCCATGATCTTGACCGCCGCCGGCAGCAGGCCGTCGAGATCCAGGAAATAGAGCGCCGGCAGCAGCATCCGCCCGGCCAGGTCGCCGGTGGCGCCGAAGATCACCAGGCGTTCGATCTGGGTGGGCGGCGGAGTCATGAACGCCCAACGCATGACCGGGCCCACCGGGTTCGTCCAGGGGAAAACGCTTCCCTCCCCTTCATGGGGAGGGAAGATGCCGCAGCCATCGGGGTGGGGAAGTATGAAGACACGCAGGCGCCTGGGAATTTTCCCACTTCCCCACCCCGGCCCTGCGGGCCGACCCTCCCCATAAAGGGGAGGGAGGATTCAGCCTCAGTCGTCGAACGCCGCGTAGACCAGTGTGCGGAGCTCGCGGCGGATCGGGTAGGTGCTGGAGGGGAGAAGCTGGGTCATGAAGATCACGGTCAGGTCTTCGGCCGGATCGATCCAGAAGGCGGTGCTGGCCGCGCCGCCCCAGTAGTATTCGCCGGCGCTGCCCGCGATCAGGGCCTTGGCCGGATCGAGCATGACCGCGAAGCCGAGGCCAAATCCGACCCCGGCGTTGGTCGCCTCGCTGAACAGCGAGCGCGACATCTGGGTGAGGTCCTTGCCGCCCGGCAGGTGGTTGGCGGTCATCAGGGCGAGGGTCTTGCGGCTCAGATAACGATGCCCGTGCGCCTGGCCGCCGTTCAGCAGCATCTGGCAGAACTTCAGGTAGTCGGCGACGGTGGAGACCAGGCCCCCGCCGCCGGCGGCGAGGGTCGGCGCGGTGAGATAGGGGCTGGCGGGCGCATCGTCCTGGAGCGCCAAGTCGCCCTTCTCGTCGCGGTTGTAGCAGCAGGTCAGCCGCGCGGCCTTGTCGGCGGGGACAAAAAAGGCGGTGTCGGTCATGCCCAGCGGACCGGTGATGCGCCTGGCGACGAAATCCTCGAACGGCACCCCCGAGATGACGCCGACCAGGTAGCCCAGGACATCGGTGGAGACCGAATAGTTCCACGCCTCGCCCGGGGAAAACTCGAGCGGCAGCTTGCCGAGCGCCGCGATCATGCCGTCCAGGGTAAGCTTGCCGCGCGCGTTTTCGATCCCGCCCTTGCGGTAGGCCGCGTCGACGTTGGTGCGGCTCTGAAAGCCGTAGGTGAGGCCCGACGTGTGGCGCAGCAAGTCAACCACTTGCATCGGGCGGGCCGGCGGCGTGGTCAGGAAATTGGGCGCGACCCCGGCCGCGAACACCCCCAGATTGCGCCAGGCCGGAATGTACTTTTCCACCGGGTCGTCGAGGGCGACGGCGCCTTCCTCGACCAGCATCATGAACGCCACCGAGGTGATCGGCTTGGTCATCGAATAGATGCGGAAGATCGCGTCTTCCTTCAGCGGCAGGCCGCGCGCCACGTCGGCGGCGCCCTGGACGCCCAGGTGGGCCACCTCGCCCTGCCGGGCCACCAGGGTCAGGGCGCAAGACAGCTTGCCGGTGTCGATGTAACGCGCGGCGATGAAGTCATCGATGTGCTTCAGGCGCGCGGCCGACAGGCCTACCGATCCGGCTTTCGACATGAAGACCTCGTGTTTTCAAACAAACGTTTGCGGCGGTTGCGCCTTCCCCGGCGGCGCCCGATAATGGCCCCGATCCATTGAAAACCGCGACCGCCTTTCGCCACCTTTAAGGATAAGCCATGGCCTGGGATTTTGAAACCGACCCGCAGTTCCAGAAGAAACTAGACTGGATCGAGGAGTTCATGGAGGAAGAGGTCGAGCCGATCTCGCACCTGGGCATGGCCGCCTGGAGCCAGATGGGCCGCGAGAAATTCATCAAGCCGCTGCAGGCCAAGGTCAAGGCCGAGGGCCTGTGGGCCTGCCACCTCGGCCCTGAGCTCGGCGGCCAGGGTTTTGGCCAGGTGAAGCTGGCGCTGATCAACGAGAAGCTCGGCCGCAATGGCCTGGCCCCCAGCGTCTTCGGCTGCCAGGCGCCCGACACCGGCAACGCCGAGATCATCGCCCACTATGGCACCCCCGAGCAGAAGGAGAAGTGGCTAAAGCCCCTCCTCAACGGCGACATCCGCTCGGCGTTCTCGATGAGCGAGCCGGCCGGCGGCTCTGATCCACTGACCTTCAAGACAAGGGCCGAGCTCATCGGCGATCAGTGGGTGATCAACGGCGAGAAGTGGTTCACCAGCGGCGCGTTCGGCTCGACGATCCTCATCGTCTATGCGGTGACCGACCCCGATCACAAGGACCCTTATCGGCGGACGTCGATCTTCATCGTCCCGACCAAGACCCCGGGCGTCGAGATCGTCCGCGGCGTCGGCACCGGGGCCGGTGAAGGCGGCAGCCACGGCTACATGCGCTACACCGACGTCAAGGTCGGCAAGGAGGCGCTGCTGGGCGATCGCGGCGGGGCCTTCATCATCGCCCAGACGCGGCTGGGCGGCGGTCGGGTGCACCACGCCATGCGCACCGTCGGCGCCTGCCAGCACGCCTTCGACCTGATGTGCCGCCGCGCGGTCTCGCGCCAGAGCCGCGACGGGCGCCTGGCCGACCTGCAGATGGTTCAGGAGCAGATCGCCGACAGCTGGATCCAGCTGCAGCAGTTTCGGCTGCTGGTGCTGCGCACCGCCTGGCTGATCGACAAGCACAAGGATTACAATCTGGTGCGCAAGGATATCGCCGCGATCAAGGTGGCGATGCCGAAGGTCTATCACGACATCGCCGCCAACGCCCTGCACATCCATGGCGCGATCGGCGTCTCCAACGAGATGCCGTTCATGAACATGGTCACCGGCTCGTTCGTGATGGGCATCGCCGACGGGCCGACCGAGGTGCACAAGGTCACCGTGGCCAAGCAGGTCTTGAAGGACTATCGGCCGGACAACGATCTCTTCCCGTCCTATCACCTGCCCAAACTGCGCGACGCGGCCAAGGACAAGTACGCGGGCGATCTGGAAGAGATCAAAGCCCACTACGCCAAGCAGAAAGCCGAGCCGGCGACGGCCTAAAGACGCGTGTTGTCCAAGGATGGCGGACCGCTGATTGTCGGCATCGGGGGAACAGTGCGCGCGGGCTCGACCAGCGAGCGGGCGCTGGTCAAGGCCTTGGCGGTTGCGCAGGCGGCGGGCGCGAGAACCGAGCTCTTCGGGGGCGAGTTCATGGCCGCCTTGCCGATCTACAACCCCCAGGAGCCTGGCGAGCACGCCGGCCGCGACCTGTTCCTCGAAGCGGTGCGCACTGCCGATGGGGTGATCGTCGCCACGCCGGGCTATCATGGCTCGCTATCGGGCCTGGTCAAGAATGCCCTCGATAGCCTGGAGGGGCTGCGCGACGATCCGCGACCCTATTTCGACGGCCGCGCGGTCGGCTGCATCGTCGCGGCGACGGGCTGGCAGGCCTGCGGCTCGGCGCTGGCGGCGCTACGCTCGATCGTCCACGCCATGCGCGGCTGGCCAACGCCGCTGGGCGCCACCCTGAACACGGCCATGGGCCTCTTCGACACCGGCGGCGACTTCACCGACCGCCGCGACGCCTGGCAGGTGGAGACGGTGGCCCGGCAGGTGGTCGCCTTCGCCAAGGTCTGGCGGGGGTAGGATTGGCGAGCGCCCCCTCCACCACCGGCTACGCCGGCGGTCCCCCTCCCCCGCTGCGCGGGTGAGGAGTTTAAGAGAAATTCCTGCCCCGTCCTCTTGCGGGGGAGGTGGCGCGGCGCGATCAGCGCCGTGACGGAGGGGGCGCTCTCGCCCTCAAACCCCCTGCTTCTCCGATTTCTTCAGGGCTTCGCCGGCTTCGAAGGCTTCGCGCCAGGCGGTGCGTTGAGGCGGCGGGGGTGCCAGGGGCTTGCCTTCGCGGGCGGCCTGTTCGGCGATCTGGCGGCCAAGGGCGATGACCGGGGCGATCTCGTCGTCGGCGAGCGGCTTCATGTACTGCTTGCGCTTGAACGCCGCCTTGACGAAGGGCGCAAGATCCTCGGCCTTTTTCTTCACCCGCTCGGCCTCGCGCTCCTTGAATTCGCCCATCACCTCGGCGGCGAAGAGTTCCAGCGCCTCGCAGATGTGCTCGTGCTGGTTGCGGCCCCCCTGCTGGATGAAGGCCACCTGATCGACCCCGCAGGCATCGAACTTGCGCAGGTGTTCGCGCAGGCCCTCCGGGGTGGCGATGCCGCCCTCGGCCGGGGCCTGGGCCGGCATGTTGGGCAGCGCGGCCTGGAATTTCTCCCAGATGTCGGTGCGGCCGGGGACCTGGGCGCCAAAGCCGTAATGCCAGCCGAGCGCGAACTGGAAGAAGCGGAAACCGTCCTGGAACCGCCGGCGCGCCTCGTCGATGTCATGGTGCAGGCCAAAGGACGAGACCATGGCGATGTTCGGGTTCACCGCATGGCCGATGGGAACGCACTCTTCCTTGAAGATCCGATAGTAGTCGTCGACCCATTGTCTCGCTTCGTTTGGATCGACAAAGGCGAAGGTCAGGGCGCCGATGCCCAGCCGCGCGGCCAGCTTGATGGTCTCGCGGTTCGAACAGGCCACCCACAACGGCGGATGCGGCTTCTGCACCGGCTTTGGCACGACGTTGCGTGTCGGCATGGAGAAGTACTTGCCCTCGAAGCCGGGGTACGGATCCATGGCCATCATGTTGGCGCACTGCTCGACCGCCTCGGCCCAGGCGTTGCGCTTTTCGGCCACCGGCACGCCGTAACCGCCGAGCTCCAGCAGGGCCGAGCTTTCCCCGGTGCCCCATTCGACGCGTCCCTTTGAGACCAGGTCGAGGGTGGCGATGCGTTCGGCGACGCGGGCCGGGTGATTGTAGCCGGGCGGCATCAGGACGATGCCGTGGCCCAGGCGAATCTGCTTGGTGCGCTGGGAGCAGGCGGCGAGGAAAATCTCGGGCGCCGAGGAGTGGGAGTATTCCTCGAGGAAGTGGTGTTCGACTTCCCAGACGTTGTCGAAGCCGAGTTTATCGGCCAGCTCGACCTGGTCGAGGGCGTCCTGGAAAAGCTTCAGCTCCAGGCCGAGGGTCCACGGCCGGGGAAGCTGGTGCTCATAGAAAATGCCAAATCTCATCGCGTGAATCCTTCAGATCATAAGACCGTGCGTCGCGCCTCTATTCTTCCCCCTCTACCTGGGGGAAGTGGATCGGCGCGCTCAGCGCCGAGACGAAGGGGGTTTCGATAGGCCCAAGGCCCCCTTCCCCGCCTTCGGCGGTACTTCCCCCAGGTAGAGGGGGAAGAACGGATACTACCCCCGCGCAGCCACCGCGATAGCGGCTTCTTCGTCCGCCTCGGGGGTGACCATGGCCGGGACGGCGATGCCGGAGTCGGGCGCCTGGCCATAGGGTTCGCCCTGAAGCATGCGCGCGTGGCGCCAGCCGCCGAACTTGTAATAGAGCGAGGTCAGCACCACCGAGGTGATCGTCCCCATCGGAAAGCTCCACCAGATGGCGTCGGAGCCGAATCTCGGCGTCAGGAGGGCGGCGAAGGGGATGCGCACCGCGACCATCGAAATCACCAGGATGATCAGCGGCCACCACACGGCGCCGGTCGACCTGACCACGCCGGAGAGCGAAAAGGTGATCGAAAACAGCACGAACGCCCACAGCACCCTGGTGTTGATGTGGGAGGCGATGGGAATGGCCGGCGACCCGTGCGGCAACAGGACCGAGAGCACGGCGCCATTGAAGGCATAGAGCAGCAAAGCCAGCGTGCCGGTGACCACCAGGCCGCTGATTACGCCCGATCGGGCGATCTTGTTGACCCGGTCCCAGCGCCCCGCGCCGACGTTCTGGCCGGCCATCGACGACACCGACGCGCCGATGGCCATGGTCGGCATCTGCACATAGCTCCAGATGATCGACGAGATCGAATAGGCGGCCGAGGTCAGCGATCCGTAATGGTTGACGAAGCCGATCATCACCATGGCCGTGCCGCTCATCACGAACATCTGCACCCCCATCGGCAGGCCCCGGGTGACCAGCGAGCGGAATATGGCCATGTCCGGCTTGAGCAGGTGGAATTCGCCGGGCCGCAACAGGATAACGCTCTTCTTGCGATAGAGGTGGATCATCAGCACGATCAGCGACACACCCTGGCCGATCAGCGTCGAGGTGGCCGATCCGGCGATGCCGAGCCTGGGGAACGGTCCGATGCCGCGGATCAGGAGCGGGTTGAGGGTGACGTCGATCGCCACCGCCAGCAGCATGAAATAGAACGGCGTCGTCGAATCGCCGGCCCCCCGCTGGGTCATCTGCATGAACACGAAGAAGTACATGAACGGGACCGAGGCGAAGATGATCCGCAGGTAGATGATCGCGCCCTCCCGCGCCTCGGGCGGGGTGTGCATCAGGTCGAGGATATGCGGGGCCAGGACGCCGCCGAACACCGCCAGCAGCAGCGACAGGCCGATGAAGAAGGTGGTGGTGGTGCCCATCACGCGCTTGACCAGGGCCATGTCGCCGGCCCCGACGGCCTGGGCGACCAGGATGTTCGCGGCCATGCCGACCCCGAAGATCGAGCCCAGCATCAGCATCATGACGATGTTGGAATTGCCAAGGGCGGTGATGGCGTTCTCGCCCAGGGTGTGGCTGACCCAGAACTGATTGACCGTGCCGTTGAACGACTGCAGGAAATTGCCGCCCAGCAGGGGCAGGGAAAAGGTCAGCAGGGTGCGGGTGATCGGGCCCTTGGTCAGGTCGCGCCCGCGGTGACCCGGTCCCCTGGCCATCGGCGGGCGCCCCGTCCCGCCCCCAGGCCGTGGCGGAAAAGGTGGTGCCTCGCCGCGCGCCGGGGTCTTGGCGTCCATCAGCCGGTCCGCGCCGGCAGGCCCGCGACGATGGCCTCGGCCTTGGCGAACAGGGCCGGATCGACGGTGATGTCGGCGGCGCTGGCGTTTTCATCGACCTGCTCGGGCCGGCTGGCCCCGACGATGGCCGAGGCGACGTTGGGCTCGCGCAGCACCCAGGCGAGCGCGAACTGGCTAAGCGTGACTCCGGCCTCCGCCGCGAGGGGCTTCAGCTTCTCAACCGCTTCCAGCACTTCGGGGCGCAGCCAGCCCCTGATCGGCGCGCCCATGGAATCGCTGGCCCCGCGCGACCCGGCCGGCGGCGCGGCCCCCGGCGCATACTTGCCAGTCAGCACGCCCTGCGCGAGCGGCGACCAGACGATCTGCGAGACGCCGTTCTGAGCGCAGAGCGGGATCACCGCCTTTTCCGCCCGGCGCCAGAGCAGCGAATACTGAGGCTGGCTGGAGACGAACCGCTCGACCCCCTTGAGGGCCAAGGCGTCCTTGATGTTCTGCGGCGACCATTCGGAAAAGCCGATGTAGCGGGTCTTGCCCGAGCGGACGGCGGTGCTCAGCGCCTCCATGGTTTCCTCGAGCGGGGTGTCGGCATCATAGCGATGGCACTGGTAGAGGTCGACGTGATCGACCTTCAGGCGTTTCAGCGAAGCGTCAAGCTGCTTTTCGATCTGGGCGCGCGACAGGCCCTTGTCGTTGGGACTCATCTCTCCAAACGCCTTGGTCGCCAGGATGTAATTGCCTCGCGGCACGCCGGTCAGGGCCTCGCCCAGCAGCGTCTCGGCGGCGCCGCGGCCATAGACGTTGGCCGTGTCAATCAGGTTGATCCCCTTGTCCAGCGCCCGGCGCACGCAGGCAGTGGCCAGGTCGCGCTCGACGCCGACGCCGTAGGTCAGCCACGAGCCAAGGGAAATCACCGAGACCTGAAGGTCGCTGGCGCCGAGCTGGCGGTACCGCATGGCAATGTCCTTGGGCGCGGCAAAAAGGCGCCGCCAAAAAACGATGAACGCCGATAATCTAAGCACCCTACAGACACGGTCGCCGCTTTTCCAATCCTAACCAACCTCTCCCAAAGGGAGAGGGAGGGGCCCGCGCCCGCTCTTGGGCGTGGGAGGGTGAGGGGTTACCCCGCTGGCATTCTAACCCCTCATCGTCCCACCGCCTGCGGCGGCGGGCCCCTCCTTCTCCCTGTGGAGAAGGGATGTGGGGAGAAGGATCTTTGCTTCACAGCGGCCGGGTGAGGACCGCGGGACCTTCGGGCTGGCCGGCGTTGTCGGGGTCGACCATCTCGAGGAGCGCGGCGGAGTCGGCGAGGCGCCGCAGATTGTCCTCATGCGATCTTCGGTCGATCCGGTAGAACAGCAGCATGGTGGTAGAGCAAAGCGATAGTCCGACGGTCAGCGGCAGGTAGATGATCGCCAGGTGGCGCATGATCGCCGGATCGAGGGTTTCCGGGCTGGCGTGCAGGGGAAATCGGACGAAGGCCAGCAGCAGGCCCGGCAACAGGGTGGCGACGCCGCTGGCCACCTTCTGCAGAAAGGTGTCGGCGGAAAACAGCAGGCCCTCTGAGCGGCGGCCGGTCTTTAGCTGAGTCTCCTCGACGATATCGGCGATCATCGAGGTGACGATGATGAAGCCCATGGTGCCAAGGCAGCCGGTGACCAGGGTGGCGGCGATCAGGATCGGCAGCAGCAATGGCGAACTGTTGGGCGGCATGACGCCGATCAGCCGGCCGCCGATGGGGATGATGTTGATGAAGATGGAGATGAAGAACATGGTCACGCAGGCGCGCTTCTTGCCCAGGCGCCGGGCGGCGGGCGGCGCCAGCATCGCGCCCATCAGCGTGGCGGGAAACGCCGCCAGGGCCAGGAACAACAGCTTGGCCGAGGGCAGGCCCCAGAAATAGGTGCTGAAATAGATGCTGAGGCCCCCGCTGAGGCCGAGCGTGAGGCCGAAGATGGTCGCCGCAACGATGATCACCACGAAATTGCGGTTGGAGATGGTGGCCCCGATCTCCCTGAACACCTTCATCAGCGGCACCCGACGCTTGGGCGGCTTGTAGAGAAACGGAATGTGGCGATGCGTGCCCATCGCCGAGATCAGGATGGCGACGAAGGTGATGATGGCGACGGCGATGGAATAGGGCCCATATCCGGCGCGGTTGAGCTGGCCGAACGGATGCTGGGGCGTCTTGGCGAGGAAAACGCCGAGGCCCAGTATGGCTGCCGCCGCTCCGCCCATGGCCCCGAAGAAATAGCGGTAGCTCAAGAGGTTGGTGCGCTGGTCGTAGTCCTTGGCCAGTTCCGGGGTCAGGGAGGTGCTGGGAATCTCGTGCAGGCTGATCAGCATGCGCACGACGACGATCATCACCAGCAGGTAGGCGAAGAGGCCGCCTTGGGAGAGGCCTGCCGGGGGTCGCCACAGGGCTGCGAAACTCACGGCTAGCGGCAACGCCACGGCGTACATGTAGGGATGGCGCCGCCCCCATCGGGTCCGGGTTCCGTCCGATAGCTGGCCGATCAGCGGGTCCCAGAGCGCGTCGATGGTGATCGAGATGGCCAGCGCCAGGCTGACCCACTGGGCCGGAAGGCCGACGATCTGGTTATAGAACAGCAGCAGCAGGCCCAGGAGCTGGGTCTTGGCCCCGAACGCCACCGAGCCGAAGCCGAAGAACAGCTTGGTCGAAAGGTCGAGCGACCGCCCGCTAGCCGGCGTGGGCTGTGAAGTCATGTCTCACCGCAAAAGTCGCTCAATGAAAAAAGGCTGGCGCGAAAGTAAGCTCATCGGCCCCGATGCAGGGCCAAAAAAAAAGGGCGCGCCAGAGATGTTCCGGCGCGTCCCCTCGAAGATCCAGGTCTCTACGCGACCGCTAGAAGAACTTGTACTGCAGTTCGATGCCGTAAAGCCGCGGCGGATTGATCTCGTAGGTCGTCGAGTTGCCCTGGACGAAGTTGACGCCGGTCGTAGAATAATAGGGGAAGCCAGAGGGGTCGCTGGTGCCGGCCTTGCGGTAGCCGATGGCGCCGTTGTCGTAGCCGATGGTGTTGAAGATGTTCTTGACGTAACCGATCAGTGTGTACTTGCCGTTCGCCGACTTGAAGGTCAGGCGCGCATCGACCTGATCCCATGACGGGGCGCGAGAGTCGGCCCGATCGAAGATCGACCCGTACTGCGCATCCCGCCAGACGTAGCTGACCGTCGGCGTCAGTGTGCCGGCTTCGAGGTGAATGGTGTAGTTCACATTGAGCGCGAACTTGTTCTTCGGCGAGTTCGGCAGATGGTCGCCCTTCAGATTCTGGCCACGCTGGAAGCCGCCGTTAGGCAGCCCGACGGTGTAGATATCCGCCGCGCAGGTCGCCGCCGTGCAGACGGTCGCATCGGGGGTGGCTCTTGGATCGAGCGCCGCCGGGTCGGAAGGGTCGATCAGGCCGTCGGCCTGGGTGATGTGCGCATCGAGATAGGAATAGTCGAACAGGATCTGCAGGTTGTCGACCGGTTGCCAGACGGCCTCCAGCTCGACGCCCTCGGACACCGCCTTGGGAACGTTGAAGAACACCGCATTGGCAGAGGTCAGGCCGCCGGCCGTCGAAACGATGTCGATCGGCACCTGGGCGTCGGTATAGTCGTAGTAGAACAGCGAAACGTTGGTCTGCAGGGTCCGGCCGAAATCCTTCTTGAAGCCGATTTCGTAGGAGTTGACGTGCTCCGGGTTGGTCTCGGGGCTCGGGCCGAGGGTCGTGCCGATGCCGATGTCGAAACCGCCCGCCTTGTAGCCGCGCGAGTATTTCGCATAGAGCAGGGTGTCGGCGTTCGGGGTCCATTCGACGCCGGCGGTGCCGGTCAATGCCGACCAGTGGGCGTCATAGAACCGTGTCGCGAAGCCGGTCTGCGAATTGTAGACGGTCGGTCCGACAACGCCCGGAGGGGGAGCCGGCTGGCCCAGCGCGTTGCGGCCGTTGCTGACCACGGAGGGCACCTGGGTGAGGTCGATCGCCGGGGTGTAATTGCCGAGAATTTCCGGCACCGTGCCGCCTTCGCAGGCGGTGACGGCGAAGCAGATCACCCGCACCGATTCGGAACCGAACTTGTGGTCGTAGGAATAGCGCAGGCCCCCGGTGAACTTCAGGGTGTCCGTGGCCTTCCAGTCAACCTGGCCGAAGCCGGCATAGGAGCGGATATTGAGCACTGGACGGTCATCGTAGAAGTTGCGGGAAGGGTTGGGGATCGACGGGGCGCCAACGGCGCTGGTGGGATTGGCGAGCTGGGGCTGGCCCGGGTCCCCCGCCGTGACGGGCTGTTGGTAGCCCTCGGCATATTCATAAGCGCCGACGACATACTGCAGGGGGCTATTGCTGGTCGAGACGATGTTCAGTTCATTGCTGAACCAGTGCTCGACCTCCTGGTAGGTGAAGTTCTGGGTCGGATAGATGGTGAGGGGACCAGATCCGTAGAGGCAATTGGGCGCGCCCGGATAGACCGGGGCCGGCGAGCACGGCAGGGTGTACTGGCTGACGCCTGACGGGTCGGTGTTCGGGCCTTCGAGGCTGTAGTGATAGTGCGTGCCGCCGGCGATGTAGCGGACGTCGAAGCCATCGCCATGGTAGTTGAACTGGCTGGCGAAGACGACGGTGTCGTTGAGCTTGTCGCGGCGCGCGGTGTTGCTGCAGAAATCGCGGACGTTGGTGAGTGTCGGGTTGACCGGACTGCAGCCGGTGATGACGTTGGTCGCATTGCCGCTGTAGGCGTAGCCCGGGTTCTGCGTCAGGGCGGCGACGCCGGTTTCGAAGGTCGGGTAGGGCGTCGATACGTAGGTCGAGCCGGTGCCCGGGCCGCCGCCTTTGTTGTTCCAGTAGAAGACGCCGAGTTTCGCCCAGCCGTCGAACTTGTCGTTGAGCTGGAACTGGAGTTGGCCCTCGACATAGTACTGATTGATGATCTGGCCTTCGTCCGATCCGCGCTTGCCGGTCACCGGATCGATGTAGGTGTTGTGGAGGTAGCCCCGGGTCTGCTTCTCCTCGGAGGCGGCGAGGCGGAACTGGACGTTGTCGCTCAACGGGCCCGAGACGGCGCCCTGGATCAGGTAGCGGTTGTAGTTGGAATATTCGGCCCGGATTTCCGCGTAGGGGTCCTTGGTCGGGCGCACGGAGATGATGTTGACCGCGCCGGCGATGGCGTTACGCCCGTAGAGGGTGCCCTGCGGCCCGCGCAGAACCTCGACGCGGTCGACGAACAGCGGGCTCTTGCCGGCCTCGGTGGTCGAGGAGGTGTAGACGCCGTCGCTGTAGATGGCGACGCCGCCGTCGGCGGCATGGACGTTGGTCAGGCGGCCGATGCCGCGCAGGCTGAGCTTGTCCGAAGCTTGGGAGTACTGGAGCCCCGGGGTGAAATTGGTGAAGTCCTGGATGGTGTTGAGGCCGATCAGGTCGCGCTTGGCGCTGGTGAAGGCGGTGATCGCGACTGGGACGTCCTGCAGGTTCTGCTCGCGCTTTTCAGCGGTGACCACCAGCTCGCCGATGCCGGAACCGCCGTTGGCATCCACGGCTGTGGCCGGGGCGGTATCGGTGGCGGCCGCTGTCGCCGTCGCGGCATAGGCGCCGCCAGCGGACAAGACCAAGGCGCTCAAGGCGCACGAAATCAACAGGACTTGCTTATTCATAGTTCCTCCCCAGTCCGGCTGTGCCGCCGGATCCTTTACAACCGCCCTAGCAGCCGGCGCGCCTTTGAAAGAGCGCACCGTCGCCAGCCGATGTCCTGACTGAAATATCCTTACCCATCGGTCAATCGCCTTAATCGACGCGGGCAGACAAAGTTTGCCACTGTGGCCGTGATGACGCGCTTGGGCGGTCGCGTTGGGACCGCCTTGCGCCCCCTCCACCACTTCGTGGTCCCCCTCCCCCGCGAAGAGGGCGGGGGAGGATTTGCTTAAACTCCTGCCCCGCGAAGCGGGAAGGGGGACCGCCGGCGAAAGCCGGTGGTGGAAGGGGCGCTAGGCAGGCGCGAAGGGATAGGGGGAAATGGATTTGCTGAAATCGTCGATGGTCAGGGTGCGGCCGGCGGGCTCGGCGGCGCGCTGCGGACAGGCTGGACGCTCGCATACCCGGCAGGCCGGACCGATCTGGGTCACCCGCGGATCGGCTAGGTCGATGCCACGCGCATAGATCAGCCGCGGCGCATACTTCAGCTCGCAGCCAAGGCCGATGGCCAGCTCGCTGTCCTCGTCGGCGTGCGATGAGGCGACACGCCAAACCGTGCGCGCCAGGGTGAAATAGCGCGCGCCATCGGGCGTCTCGACGATCTGGGTGACGATCCGGCCTGGCGCGCGGAAGGCGGCGTGGATCTTCCACCGTGGGCACGTCCCGCCAAACCGCGAGAACGGAAAGGCCCCGCCGGCGAATCGCTTGGAGATGTTGCCGGCCGAATCGACCCGCAGCATGAAGAACGGCAGTCCCCGCGCCGTCGGTCGCGAGAGGGTGGTCAGCCGGTGGCAGACCTGTTCGAAACTGGTCCCAAAGCGCGTGGCCACCAGCTCGATGTCGTGGCCGGCGGCATCGCACGCCGACCGAAACGCCTCGTAGGGCATCATCGTCGCCGCCGCGAGGTAGTTGACCAGGGAAACCTTCAGCAGGCGCGCGGTGGAAACGTCGGGCGGCGCCGCGCGCTCGACCATCGCCGCCAGCTCGCGGTCGTGTTCGGCCAGGCCCAGCTGGTAGGCGATGGCGAAAGCCCGGCCGGGCCCTCGCAGGCGCTCGGAAAGCATCAGGCGCCGGCGGTGGTGATCGTAGCGCCGGATCGAATCGGGAAGCACGTCGACCGGCGCGACGCGCACCTGCACGCCGTGCCGTTCAGCCAGTCGGGCCCGGGCGGCGGCGGCGAAGTCCTGCGGCTCGGGGCGCAGCTCGGCGGCCAGGGCCTCGCCCTTCTCGTCGAGCTCGGGAAAGAAATTGCGCTGGCTCTGGATGTAGTCGCGCACCCAGTCGGACGGAGTGAACGATGGCTCGGCGCCGTGGCCGTCCTCGCTGCGGTCGAGGGCGCCCAGATCGGCCAGACGCCGGCGATCAGCCCAGGCGCGGTAGAGCCGCACCATGGCGTCGGCGATCCCAGGCGAGCTATCGGCCACCTCGGCGATCTCATGGCGCGGTACGGCCAGGTCGCGAAAAAGAGGGTCGGAAAGAACCTCGGCCAGGTCGCGCGCGTCAGCCGCCTCGTCGTCGCTGGACAGACTGCGGATGTCGATATCGTAGGTCTGGGCGAGACGAAGCAGGATCTGTGCGGTAAGCGGCCGCTGGTTGCGCTCGATCAGATTGAGATAGCTGGCGGAGACCGCCAGATCCTCGGCCATCCGGCTCTGGGTCAGGCCAAGGTCGCGCCTAAGGCGCCGCACGCGCACGCCGAGAAACAGTTTTCGTTCGGGCATCGGGGCCATGGCGCAGCTTTGTCATTTATTGACAATTGTTACAATGTCGGATTGTGACAAATTATCATTGTCATGCCTGCCGGCTGCTTTCCTAAGCCATTCCGAAGTCGTACCTGTCAAACTCATACACGAGGAGACTGACATGGGTGGATTTGGCGATCTGGTCGCCGGCGCGACGAGCGGCCGGTTCGATGGCATCGAGCGGCCCTATTCGCCCGCCGACGTAGAAAAGCTGCGCGGATCGTTCCCAATTGCCCATACATTGGCCGAACGCGGCGCCAACCGTTTGTGGAAGTCGCTGCAGAGCGAGCCACTGGTCAACGCCCTGGGCGCGGTGACCGGCAACCAGGCCATGCAGATGGCCCGCGCCGGTCTGAAGGCGATCTATCTCTCCGGCTGGCAGGTGGCCGCCGACAACAATACCGCCGGAGCGATGTATCCCGACCAGAGCCTCTATCCGGCCAACGCCGCGCCCGAACTCTGCCGCCGGATCAACCGGACCCTGCAGAGGGCCGATCAGGTCGAGCACGCGGAGGGCGGGGCCAAGCGGGACTGGTTCCTGCCCATCGTCGCCGACGCCGAGGCCGGGTTCGGCGGCCCGCTGAACAGCTTTGAGATCATGAAGGCGTTCATCGAGGCCGGCGCCGCCGGGGTCCACTTCGAGGACCAGCTGGCCTCGGAAAAGAAGTGCGGGCACATGGGCGGCAAGGTGCTGATCCCGACCTCGGCCCACGTTCGCAACCTGGTCGCCGCGCGTCTCGCCGCCGACGTCTGCGGCGTGCCGACGCTGATCTTCGCCCGCACCGACGCCGAGTCGGCCAGGCTGATCACCTCCGATGTCGACGAGCGCGACCGGCCGTTCATCGAACCCGGCGAGCGCACCGCCGAGGGCTTTTATCGGCTGAAGGAAGGCACGGGGCTCGACCACTGCATCGCCCGGGGCATTGCCTATGCGCCGTATGCCGATGCGCTGTGGTGGGAGACATCGCATCCCGACCTGGACGAGGCGCGCGCCTTCGCCGAGGCCGTGCATCGCAAGTATCCGGGCAAGATCCTGGCCTACAACTGCTCGCCGTCGTTCAACTGGCGGGCCAACATCGACCAGGCGACCATCGCCAAGTTCCAGCGCGAGCTGGCGGCGATGGGCTACAAATTCCAGTTCGTCACCCTGGCCGGCTTCCACAGCCTCAACCACGGCATGTTCGAACTGGCGCTGGGCTACAAGGATCGGGGCATGGCCGCCTATTCCGAGCTCCAGGAGGCGGAGTTCGCGTCCGAGGCCCAGGGCTATTCGGCGACGCGTCACCAGCGGGAAGTCGGCACCGGCTATTTCGACCAGGTCGCCCTGACCATCTCCGGCGGCGCCTCATCGACCACCGCCCTCGCCGATTCCACCGAAGCGGCCCAGTTCAAAAAGGAAACCGTGGCGGGCTGAATTCTCTTCCTTCTCCCCTTGCGGGAGAAGGGCGCTCATGGAGCACTCAATGACCGAAACTGCGACCCTGGCGGACGTCGAGATCCTGGGCCCGGTGGAAGGCCGCGCGGGGGAGATTCTCACCCCCAAGGCGATCGACTTTCTCGCCGGACTGCATCGCCGGTTCGACGGGCGGCGGCGCGAGTTGCTGGCGGCGCGCGCGGAGCGGCAGAAGCTGTTCGACGCCGGCGAGCGGCCGGACTTCCTGGCCGGCACCAGGTCCGTGCGCGAGGGCGAGTGGCGCGTCGCGCCGATCCCCGCCGACCTCCAGGATCGCCGCGTCGAGATCACCGGCCCCACCGACCGCAAGATGATCATTAACGCGTTGAACAGCGGGGCCAAGGTGTTCATGGCCGACTTCGAGGACGCCACATCGCCGACCTGGGCCAATCTCGTCGACGGCCAGGTCAATCTCAAGGATCGCTGGGCCGGCGTGCTCGCCTTCACCGACCCGGTCAGCGGCAAGGCTTATGCGCTGGGTCCCAGGACCGCGGTGCTGATGGTGCGCCCTCGCGGCTGGCATCTGCCCGAAAAGCACCTGCGCATCGACGGAGCCGAAATCGCCGGCTCGCTGTTCGATTTCGGCCTGAGTTTCTTCCATAACGCCCGGGCCCAGATCGCCGCGGGCACGGGGCCTTATTTCTACCTGCCCAAGCTCGAAAGCCATCTCGAGGCGCGGCTGTGGAACGACGTCTTCATCTACGCTGAGGAGCGGCTGGGCATCCCGGTCGGCACGGTCAAGGCCACGGTGCTGATCGAGACTATTCCGGCCGCCTTCGAGATGGACGAGATCCTCTACGAACTGCGCCAGCACATGGCCGGCCTCAACTGCGGGCGCTGGGACTACATCTTCTCGACCATCAAGCGGCTCGGCCGCCAGCCGGACGCCCTGACCCCAGATCGCGCCGCGATGGGCATGGGCGCGGCCTTCCTGCACGCCTATTCGCTGAAGCTGATCCAGACCTGCCACCGCCGCGGGGCCTTCGCCATGGGCGGCATGGCGGCGCAGATTCCGATCAAGGGTGACGATGACGCCAACCAGGCCGCCTTCGCCAAGGTGCGGGCCGACAAGGAGCGCGAGGCGGGCGACGGCCACGATGGCACCTGGGTCGCCCATCCGGACCTGGTTGCGGTGGCGATGGAGGTGTTCGACCGGCTGATGCCCGCGCCCAATCAGCTGGGCAGGATGCGCGAGGATGTGTCGGTCTCGCGCGAGGATCTGCTGAAGATCCATCCCGGCGTGCGCACCGAGGCCGGCCTGCGCGAAAACATCCGCGTCGGCGTGCAATATATCGAGGCTTGGCTTCGCGGTCGCGGCGCCGTGCCGCTCTACAATCTGATGGAAGACGCCGCCACCGCCGAAATCAGCCGCGCCCAGGTCTGGCAGTGGATCGCGCAGGGGGCTGCGCTGAACGACGGCAGGACCGTCGATGCGGCCCTGTTCACCGCCGTTCTGGGCGATGAGATGGCCAAGCTCGAGGCGAACCTGCCGGGCCGCGCGTTCCAGTCCGGACGCTTCGGCGAGGCGATCGCGCTCTTCCGCGAGATGAGCCTGGCCAAGGACTTCGAGGAGTTCCTGACCCTGCCCGCCTACCAGGTGCTGGAGGGATGACGAAGAAAGCGGAGTCGCCGGAGGGCCGGCCAATGACCGAGGCGGATATCGCGCGCCTTCGCGAGCGACGGATCCGCCTCGCGAAGGCCGACCGCGATTCTCGCAGTATCGTCGAGCGGATGCGGGACGAGGACGAGAAACGCCTAGTTCGAAGCAAGGGCAATTCCCGTTAGGCAGAACCAGGGCCTGAGTTCGCGTTGTTGAGTGTTACCCAAATGAGGCGCGCTCTCGGCCCAGCAATCGAATATGCCACCGTCATGGCCGGGTCCTTGGAATCCCGGCCATCCATCGGCCAGTCGGCCCCATCGGCAGGTAAGACGCGCGGCGCAATGGATGGCCGGGACTTCAAGAGCCCGGCCATGACGGTTTTTGGAAGGTCGTGACGCGCCGCACCGCCTAGGCTTGCGGTTATGAATGCCTCCAAACCGCTTGGGAACGCCAATATCCTAAATCGCGCATTCTCGACCGTAGCTGGACTCAAGCTTTCCCGTGACCATCGCGGTGTGACGCGTTGACGCCCGACCATGGCCGGGGCCTATACAGGCGTCCGAAGTCGAAATGGGATCAGGCCGGGTCGACCCGCCGCGCAAGGAGAGTAGCTTCATGACCGCCATCAACGCCGTCACCGACTATGCCCTGGAGGGCGATGTCGCGGTGATCACGCTCAATTCGCCGCCGGTGAACGCCCTGTCGGCGGCGGTGCGGGACGGGCTGGCCGGCGGCATGGAAAAGGGGGCCGCCGACGCGGGCGCCAAGGCGGTGGTGATCATCTGCGAGGGACGCACGTTCATCGCCGGGGCCGACATCACCGAGTTCGGCGGCGCGCAGAAGGGCGCCAGCCTTTACGCGGTGCAGGACGCCATCGAGGGCTCCGCCAAGCCGGTGATCGCCGCCATCCATGGCACGGCGCTCGGCGGCGGACTGGAAGTGGCCTTGGCCTGCCACTACCGCGTCGCGGTTGCGTCGGCGCGCTGCGGCCTGCCCGAGGTGGCGCTGGGGCTGCTTCCCGGCGCCGGTGGCACCCAGCGCCTGCCACGCATAGTCGGCGTTGAAAAAGCCCTGGAGATGGTCACCTCCGGCCAGCACGTTCCGGCCGCGCAATGCCTGGCCATGGGGCTGGTCGACGAGATCGTCGAGGAAGGAAAGCTGCGCGCGGGCGCCCTCGCCTTCGCCCACAAGGTCATCGCCGAACGCCGGCCGCTGAAAAAAGTTCGCGAGGCCAACGACAAGGTCGAGGCGGCGCGCGGGCGCCCGGAAATCTTCGCAGATTTCCGCAAAGCCAACGCGCGCAAGTTCCGCGGCTTCCTGGCCCCCGAATACAACATCCGCTGCATTGAGGCGGCGGTGAACGAGCCGTTCGAGGAGGGACTGAAGACCGAGCGTCGGCTGTTTGGCGAACTGATGAGCGGCCCGCAGAGCGCCGCCCAGCGCTATGCCTTCTTCGCCGAACGCCTGGCGGCCAAAGTCCCGGACGTGCCCGACGACACGCCGATCATCCCGGTAATGAGCGTCGGCATCATCGGCGCGGGAACCATGGGCGGCGGCATCGCCATGAACTTCGCCAACGCCGGCATCCCGGTAACCATTGTCGAGGTCAAGGCCGAAGCCCTCGAGCGCGGCCTGGGCGTCGTTCGCCGCAACTATGAGCGCACGGCGTCGCGCGGCGGGATTTCCAAGGACGACGTTGAAAAGCGCGTTGGCCTGATCACCGGCGCCCTCGATCTCGAGGCTTTGCGCGATGTCGATCTGGTGATCGAGGCGGTATTCGAGCGGATGGACATCAAGAAGGATATCTTCAAGCGGCTCGACGCCATCTGCAAACCAGGCGCGATCCTGGCCACCAACACCTCTGGCCTCAACATCGACGAGATCGCCTCGGTGACGAAGCGTCCCGAAGCGGTCATCGGGCTGCACTTCTTTTCGCCGGCCAATGTGATGAAGCTCTTGGAGGTGGTGCGGGCCGATCACACCTCCAATTCGGTGATCGCCACCGCGATGAAGCTGGCCAAGAAGATCGGCAAGATCGCCGTCCTCGTCGGTGTCTGCCCGGGGTTCGTCGGCAACCGCATCCTCGGCCAGCGCCAGCGCGAGGCTCAGAAGCTGATGTTCGAGGGGGCCATGCCCTGGGACATCGACCGGGTGCTGCACGACTTCGGCTTTCCCATGGGGCCGTTCGCGATGAGCGACCTGGCGGGCCTCGACATCGGCTGGGTGAAGGAAAAGTCCAAGGGCGAGACCATTCGCGACGTGCTCTGCGAAATGGATCGCCGCGGCCAGAAGACCGGGGCCGGCTATTACGACTACGATGAAAATCGGGTCGCCCGCCCGTCCCCGGTCACCGAAAAGGTGATCGGCGACTTCGTGGCCAAATCAGGGGTCAATCCGCGCCGGATTTCCGACGAGGAAATTCTCGAGCGCTGCATCTACCCGATGATCAACGAGGGGGCGAAGATCCTCGAGGAAGGCAAGGCCACCCGCGCCTCCGACATCGATGTGGTGTGGGAATACGGCTATGGCTGGCCGATCTATCGCGGCGGGCCGATGTTCTTCGGCGACCAGGTCGGGCTGCCGAAGGTCCTGGAAAAGATGAAGCAATTCCAGGCGACCATGGGCGATTCCTTCAGGCCCGCGCCCCTCCTGGAAAAGCTGGTCGCCGAGGGAAAGGGTTTCGCGCAGCTGGACCAGAAATCGAGATAACCGCGGTTTATTGACCGCGGCTCCGAAGAGGCTAAGCTTGAACCATCTCCGCACGAAGGGGCATCTGGTTCATGCGTAGGTTTCTCACAGCTGCGCTGACGCTCGGCGTGGCCGCCGCGGCGCTGTCGACACCGGCCATGGCTCAGTACGGGATGGACCGTAACGGGCCCAGAAACACCATGACCCCGGACCTGCCGCACTGTGACCGGCCCCTGGGCACGGCGGCGGTGCATGAGCCGGACCGCGACTGGTGGACGGCGCTCGGCCTTTCCAACCCAGAAGCGATCATCAAGTTTTACGCCCTGCGGTCCGGCTGTGTGCGCATGGTCGACCGCAACGGCGGCCTGGCGATGCGCAATCAGGAAGCCGGCCTCAACGCCTCGGGCGATCTCCAGCGTGGGTCGAACCTGGGGCGCGGCCAGGTTCTCGCCGCCGATTATTTCATCATCCCCGACATCGTCACCCAGAACGCCCATTCCGGGGGCAGCAATCTGGGTGGACTGGTCGGAGGGTTCATGCCCGGAGGTTTCGGCGCCGTGGCCGCAGGGATTCACACCAACAGTTCCGAAGCTCACGTGCTGATCACCCTGACCGACGCGCGGACCACCGAGCAGATGTACATCGCCGAAGGCGCGGCCAAGAAGACCGACCTCTCCTTCGGCGGTGGCGGCGGATTTGGCGGCTGGTCGGGTTTCGGCGCCCTTGCCGGCAGCGGCTACACCTCGACCGATATCGGCAAGGTGATCATGGCCGCCTATTTCAACGCCTTCACCGACCTGATCCACTACATGCAGGCTCAGGCGCCCGGACAGGCCGCCGCCAATGCGCCGATCGCCGCCCAGAAAACCACCAGCATCGTCCAGCTGCGCGGGGGCCCGGCGATGAGCGCGCGGATCGTCTACACCATCCACGCCGGAGCGCTCGTCTATCCGACGGGGCAGCGTAACGGGGTGTGGATGGAGGTTGACGACGAGAACGGCAATCGCGGCTGGATGTCTTCGGCCTTCGCCACTCCCCGCTAGACACTTGAGCGCTTTCTGATCGCAAAACCAGTTCCCGCTTTTGCGGAAAGCGCTCTAGTGAAAGTCACGACTACGCACAAGACGCGGTGTTGACGCCGGGGGATGCCCCGCCAGTTCGTCGTCTCTCAAGTTTCCAAGACGCCCGGTCAGGTCGGTGAAGCGCTGGGCGACCACGTGGATGACATCGCCGGCGCGCTGCAGCCGGCCGTGGACGACGAGGAAGGCGGCGCTCATCACCGTGCGGCGATTGGCGGTGAACACATCCTTCCAGACCACGGCGTTGGCCGAGCCGGTCTCGTCCTCGAGGGTGACGAAGACCACGCCCTTGGCTGTGCCGGGCCGCTGGCGGATGAGCACCAGGCCGCCGACGGCGACCTGCGCCCCGTCATTCATTTCCTTCAGCCGCGCGGCGGTGACCGCGCCCAGTTCATCGAGCAGCGGGCGGAAAAAGCCGCACGGATGCGCCTTCAACGACAGGCTGGTGGTGCGATAATCTTCCATGACCTGAGCCGGCAGGCTCATCAGCGGCAGCTCGACCTGGTGTTCCGCCGGACCGCCGAGAGAAGCCAGCAGCGGCGCGCCGGCGTTGGCCCGAAGCTGCGCCGCCAGGCCCTTCACCGCCCAAAGCCCCGCGCGGCGGTCAAGGCCCAGCGAGCGCAGGCCGTCGGCCTCGGCGATGAGTTCGAGCGTTCGCCGGGAAAGGTCCGCGCGCAGGGCCAGATCCTCGAGGCTTCGCGCGCCGGCCGCCCGCGCCAGGGCCAGGCGGCGGCCCTCTTCCTCCGCCAGGCCCTTGATCTGGCGCAAGCCGAGCCGAACCGCCTTCCTGCCTCCCTCCCCTTCAAGAGCCCTTCTCCCATTGGGAGAAGGAGGGGCCCGCCGCTGAAAGCGGTGGGAAGATGAGGGGTTAGACTGCAGGCCGCATAACCCCTCACCGTCCCACGCTCTGGCGAGCGCGGGCCCCTCCCTCTCCCTCTGGGAGAGGTGTTCTTTTTCCTCCAGCGTGCAGTCCCAGTCGCTCAGCGTGACATCGACGCCGCGCACCTCGACGCCATGCTCGCGGGCGTCGCGGACCAGCTGGGCGGGCTGGTAGAAACCCATCGGCTGGCTGTTCAGCATGGCCGCGCAGAAGACATCGGGATGGTGGTGCTTGAGCCAGGCCGAGACATAGACCAGCTTGGCGAAGCTGACCGCGTGGCTTTCGGGAAAGCCATAGGAGCCGAAGCCCTCGATCTGATGAAAGCAGCGGTCGGCGAATTCCGGATCGTAACCGCGCGCGACCATGCCGGCGACGAACTTGTGCCCATAGACGCCGACGTCGCCGTAGTGGCGGAAGGTGGCCATGGCGCGGCGCAGGCCATTGGCCTCCTCCGGGGTGAATTTGGCCGCCTCGATGGCCAGGCGCATGGCCTGTTCCTGGAACAGCGGCACGCCGAGGGTCTTGCCGAGCACGCTTTCCAGCTCGTTGGCCGGACCATGCTCGGGGGCCGGGGCCGGATAGGTGATGGTTTCGGTTCCCTCGCGGCGGCGCAGATAGGGATGGACCATGTCGCCCTGGATGGGGCCGGGGCGGACGATGGCCACCTCGATGACCAGGTCATAGAATTCGCGCGGCTTGAGGCGGGGCAGCATCGACATCTGCGCCCGGCTCTCGACCTGGAAGACGCCCACCGAATCGGCCCGGGACAGCATCGCGTAGACCTCCGGATCTTCGCTGGGGATGTCGGCCATGTCGGCGATGACCACCCCGTGGTCAGCCGCCAGCATGCCCAGCGAGCGCTTGATCGCGCTCAGCATGCCCAGCGCCAGGACATCGACCTTCATCAGGCCGAGCGCATCGATGTCGTCCTTGTCCCACTCGATGAAGGTGCGATCCTTCATCGCCCCGTTGCCGATGGGAACGGTCTCGTCCAGGCGCCGCCGGGTCAGGATGAAACCGCCGACGTGCTGCGAGAGGTGGCGGGGAAAGCCCAGCAGCTGGGCGGCCAGATCGGTGGCCCGGCGGATCCGCGGGCTCTGCGGATCGAGACCCGCCTGGCGGATGTGGTCGTCGGGCAGGCCGTCGCCCCAGCTGCCCCAGACGGTCCCGGCCAGGGCGGCGGTGACGTCCTCGGTCAGGCCAAGCGCCTTGCCGACGTCGCGGATGGCGCTGCGCGGGCGATAGTGGATGACCGTGGCGCAGATGGCCGCCCGCTCGCGGCCGTAGCGCTCGTAGATGTACTGCATGACCAGTTCGCGCCGCTCATGCTCGAAGTCGACGTCGATGTCGGGCGGCTCGTCGCGCTCCCGGGAGATGAAGCGGGCGAAGAGGACATCGTGCTTGGGCGCGCACGGATCGACCGCGGTGATCCCCAAACAGAAACACACCGCCGAATTGGCCGCCGAGCCGCGCCCCTGGCAGAGGATGCCCTGGGCCCTGGCCCATTTGACGATGTCGTGGACGGTGAGGAAGTAGTTGGGATAGTTGAGCTCCTCGATCAGCTTCAGTTCCTGGGTCAGGAGGTCGCGGACCTTTTGCGGGACCCCGTCCGGATAGCGCCAGGCGGCGCCTTGCCAGGCCAGATCGGCCAGATGAGTGATGGCGGTCTTGCCGGGCGGCACGGGCTCGTCGGGATATTCGTATTTGAGCTGCGAGAGGTCGAAATCGATACGCTGGGCGACCTCGCCGGTCCGCTCGATGGCGCGCGGCCAGCGGGAAAACAGCCGGGCCATCTCGGCGGGCGATTTCAGGCGCCGTTCGGCGTTGGCCTCCAGACGCAGCCCGGCATCGGTGATCGTGCACTTTTCGCGGATGCAGGTGAGAACATCCTGCAAGGGGCGCCGTTCGGCGGCGTGATAGAGAACATCGTTGACGGCGATCATCGGCGCGGCGCAGCGGGCGCCCAGGTCGTCGAGCCGCGCCAGTCGCGCCAGGTCCCGCGCGCCATAGCCCCTTGCGGCGGCCAGCCACACGCGTCCTGAAAATTCTCCAGCCAGGGTCGCCAGCGATGCTTCGAACCCCTCCCCCAGATGCGGCGGGGGAATGACCAGGATCAGCTGGCCCTCGCCGTGGTCGATCAGGTCGGCGCCGGTCAGGCGGCACTCGCCCTTGCGGCTCCTTCGCTGGCCGACAGTGATCAGGCGCGTCAGCTGGCCATAGGCTTCGCGGTCGGTGGGATAGCAGAGCACGCTGGACGCCCCGTCGGCGAAATCCAGCCTGGCGCCGGTCAGCACCCGCTGGCCGATCTCGCGGCCCTTGGCCCAGGCGCGGACCACGCCGGCCAGGGTGTTGCGGTCGGCGACGCCGATGGCCGCCATGCCAAGGCCCTTGGCTTCCTCCACCAGTTCGCCTGGATGAGAGGCCCCCTCCAGGAAGCTGAAATTGCTGGTCGTCTGCAGCTCGGCGTAGGTCATCAGGGAACCCTTCTCCCAGAGGGAGAAGGAGGGGCCCGCCGCCGCAGGCGGTGGGAAGATGAGGGGTTAGAATGCCGGCCGCCTAACCCCTCACCGTCCCACGCCGTTCGGGCGAGGGCCCCTCCCTCTCCCTTTGGGAGAGGTGAAGTCAGGGCCTCGCTAGTTTGATCTCGGCGAGTATGGCCTCCGCGACTCCTTCGATGTTCGCCAAGACATCGTTGTTCCAGAAACGGAGGACTCGCCAGCCGGCCGTTTCGAGCACTCGTGTGCGTTCGGCATCGTACCCGGCCTGCTCCATATGCTGGCTGCCATCGAGTTCGACAATCAGCATTGTCTCGAGGCAGGCGAAGTCGGCGAAGTAGCGATCGATGGGAACCTGTCGGCGGAACTTGCAGCCGGCGAGCTGACGGCTTCGCACGATCGACCACATCTTGTGTTCGGCATCCGTCGATGCGGCCCGAAGATTGCGCGCGCGATGGGTTCGAGTCTTGAGATTGCGGCGTTCCATTGCGCTTCATCCGAAGAGGCCGTGGAGCCACCAGCGGGGGGGGGCGGGGGCGCTGTAGAGGCCGGCGCGGAACAGCCAGAACCTGGCGCCAGCCTCGTCCTCGACGCGGTAGTAGTCGCGGACATGGCCGGGCCCCGATTCCCCCGGAGCCAGGCGCCACCACTCCTGCGCCAGGCGCTCTGGACCCTCGGCGCGGCGCACGCGGTGGGCAAGGCCGCGCCAGCGGAAGACAATCGGCGGATCGTCGGGCACGGGCGCCATGGCCTCGATCGGCTCTGGGCGGGTGAACAGGCGCAGGGGGCGCGGACGGCCGGCGTCCCAGCCCTGGCCGGCGCCGGGCGACAGCGGCGGCCGACGGCTCACCGCGCGCTCGGGGATGTGGCTGGGATGGGCCTCATCACGCCACACGCGGCTATCGCCTAACCGGTTGGTCAGACGGTCGACCAACGGCGCCACGTCCGCGCTGGAGGGCGCCTTGCCGCCGCCGGTCAGTTCCCCCTGTGCATCGCCAAGCCGCTCGACGCCGTCGGCCACCAGGGTGACCACCTCGATCCCGAACCCCGGATCGATGATTTCCAGGCGCGGGGCGAACAGGCGCCCGATGCGCTCCGCCTCGCGGCCGGCCAGGGAAAGGCCGATGGTCAGGGCCTGGCAGGCGCCATCGAGGCGGTGGAAGCAAAGCTCGAAACGCCGCGCGCCCCGCCCCTCCCGCTCCAGCCGTGCGCATAGGAGGCGGGCGACATCGACGCTGACGCGGGCCAGATCCTCGGGCGCGCTGATCGGCTCGGCGAAGGCCAGGCGCGCCAGCCAGGGGCTCGGCGGCCGGCGAAAAGTCAGCGCTTCCTCGCAGCGGCCGAGGGCCTCATCCAGGCGCCGCACGATCGATGGACCAAAGCGGCGGGTGAGCTGGGCGCGCGGCAGGCCCATCAGCTGGCCGACGGTGGT
>DATCCB010000118.1:0-12587 GCA_036511515.1 Caulobacteraceae bacterium
GGCCGCCACCGCCATGGCCGCCACCGCCGCCACGACCGCCGCCGCCATTACTTGCGCCACGGCTGAACCCGGTTCTCGCGCCGCCGACGTAGCCGCCATGGCCGCCATAGCCGCCGCCGCGATATCCTCCCCCTCCGCCACGATAGCCGCCGCGATAGCCGCCGCCGCCGCGCCAGCCGTGCCAGCCATAGCCGCCGCCCCAGCCGTAGCCGCGGCGCCACGCATAGCCGCACCAGTAATACCCGGGACCCCGCCACGCACTGACGTACCAACAGAAGTTCCGCCCGCCCCAGAAGAACTGCACACGCTCCAGCGACGGCGTATCGCCGGCCCTATCGACGCCAAAGATCAATTGAGCCGGTGGCGCGATTTGGGCTTGGCCGACACTGGCCGACGCACCCCACAGCGACGCCGCCGCCGCGATACTCAAAACGAGATTGCGCATGAACTTTCCCTCATGGACGTGTTGACCGCCGATCTACGCGCGCTCGTGCGGAGATGGCCCCCATACCGCCAACGCTCAAGCTGTGGAATGGTTCAGCAATCCATCCCCGCTGGCCAGAGCCTGATGACCTCGGTTGACGTATGAATCAGGCTCTACACCTTCGTTTCTAGAGCACGATCCCGCCTGGCCTTTACCCGCAGGCGCAGGGCGTTGAGCTTGATGAAGCCGGCGGCGTCGCGGTGGTCGTAGGCGCTGGCGCCCTCCTTGAAGGTGACCAGGTCCTGGTCATAGAGGGAGTGGGGGCTGGTGCGGCCGGTGATCTGGACATTGCCCTTGTAGAGCTTCACCCGCACCTGGCCGGTGACCCTGGCCTGCGAGTGATCGATGGCCGCCTGCAGCATCTCGCGCTCCGGCGAGAACCAGAAACCGTTGTAGATCAGGGACGCGTACCTCGGCATCAGCTCGTCCTTGAGATGAGCGGCCCCGCCATCGAGGGTGATCGATT
The DNA here is from genome assembly GCA_036511515.1 of Caulobacteraceae bacterium. Taxonomy (GTDB): domain Bacteria; phylum Pseudomonadota; class Alphaproteobacteria; order Caulobacterales; family Caulobacteraceae; genus Acaudatibacter. Next base: position 951 of record DATCCB010000118.1, read on the forward strand.
CGATGCCGCGGTGGGCGGCCAGGAGGATGGTCCCGCCGGGGGTCTCATAGACGCCGCGGGACTTCATGCCGACGAAGCGGTTTTCGACCAAGTCGAGGCGGCCGACGCCGTTGTCGTGGCCAAAGGTGTTGAGGCGGGTGAGCAGGGCGGCCGGCGAGAGGGCTTCGCCGTCGATGGCCACGGGATCACCGCGCTCGAAGTCGATGCTGAAATAGGTGGCGCGGTCGGGGGCGTCTTCCGGAGCGATGGTCCGCATATGGACGAACTCGGCCGCCGCCTCGGCCGGGTCCTCGAGCGCATTGCCTTCGGATGAAGAGTGCAGAAGGTTGGCGTCGACGCTGAACGGCGGCTCGTTGCGCTTGTCCTTGGCCACCGGGATGCCGTGCCGGTCGGCATAGGCGACTTCGTCGGCGCGGCCCTTGAAGTCCCATTCGCGCCACACCGCGATGACCCGGATGTCGGGCTCGAGGGCGTAGTAGGAAACCTCGAAGCGGACCTGGTCGTTGCCCTTGCCGGTGGCCCCGTGGGAGACGGCGTCCGCGCCGACCTGGCGGGCGATGTCGATCTGGGCCTTGGCGATCAGCGGCCGGGCGATCGCGGTGCCGAGCAGGTACTGGCCCTCATAGACGGTGTTGGCCCTAAACATCGGAAAGACGAAATCGCGCACGAATTCCTCGCGCAGGTCGGGGGCGAAAATGTTCTCTGGCCTGACGCCCATGGCCAGGGCCTTTTCCCGCGCGGGGCCAAGTTCCTCGCCCTGGCCGAGGTCGGCGGTGAAGGTGACGATCTCGCAGCCGTAGGTCTCCTGCAGCCACTTGACCGCGACCAGGGTGTCGAGGCCGCCAGAGTACGCGAGGACGACTTTCTTGACGGGCGGCTGGGTGGTCATGGGCATCCTTGAGACACCTCTCCCGAAGGGAGAGGGAGGGGCCCGCGTCCTGAAAGGACGTGGGACGGTGAGGGTTACGCGGCCCGCATTCTAACCCCTCATCTTCCCACCGCCATTCGGCGGTGGGCCCCTCCTTCTCCCAGTGGGAGAAGGGTCTTAGGGGCGGCGGCGCGCGCAGGGCCATCAAACCGTCATCTGCGCGCCGAGTTCGACGACGCGGCCGGGGGGGATCTTGAAGAATGCCGTCGGATTGGTGGCGTTGCGCATCAGGAAGATGAACAGGCGGTCCTGCCATAGCGGCATACCCGACTTGGCGTCGGGAACCACCGATCTGCGGCCCAGGAAAAAGCTGGTCGACATGATGTCGAACTTCAGCCCCAGGCGCCGGGACTGGGCGAGCGTCCGTGGCACATTGGGACTTTCCATGAACCCGTAGGAGAGGGTCACGCGCTTGAAGTCGCCGCTGATCGGCTCGATGACGACGCGGCCCTCCTCGGGCACCCTCGGGGTCTCGGCGGAGCGGATGGTGAGGATGATGTTGTTCTGGTGCAGCACCTTGTTGTGCTTGAGATTGTGCATCAGGGCTACCGGCGCGATGCCGGGCTCGGTGGTCAGGAACATGGCCACCCCCGGCGCCCGGTGCGGCGGCCGCGCGGTCAGGGTGGCGATCAGGTCGGTGAGCGGCACGCTGTCCCGCCTCGTCTTGTCGATCAGGATGGCCACCCCGCGCGACCAGGTCCACATGATCATCACGAGGGCCGCGCCCAGCGCCAGGGGAACCCACGCGCCTTGCGGAATCTTGACCAGGTTGGCGCAGACGAAGGTCAGGTCCACCAGCCCGATCGGGACCAGCAGCGCGGCGATCTGGAAGTGGTTCCATTTCCACAGGTGGCGCGCGACGATGGCGGCCAGGAGCGTGCTGACGAACATGGTTCCGGTCACCGCCATGCCGTAGGCCGAGGCCAGGTGGTGCGACGACTGGAAGACCACCAGCAGCACCAGCTCGCCGACCAGCATCAGGCCGTTGACGGCGGGCAGGAAGATCTGACCCGACTGGGTCTCGCTGGTGCGCTTGATTTCCATGCGCGGCAGGAGGCCCAGCTGCACCGCCTGCTGGGTCATCGAAAAGGCCCCGCTGATCACCGCCTGGCTGGCGATCACTGTCGCGGCGGTGGCCAGGATCAACACCGGCCAATAGGCGAACGGGGGCACCATGGCGAAGAACGGGTCATGCCGCGCAAGCGGGTGGCCCAGCACCAGGGCGCCCTGGCCCAGGTAGTTGAGCGCCAGGCAGGGGAAGACCAGCACCAGCCAGGCGACCCGGATCGGGTTCTTGCCGAAATGACCCATGTCGGCATAGAGCGCCTCGGCGCCGGTCACGGCCAGGAACACGCTGCCCAGAATGACGAAACCGACGAAGCCGTTTTCGATCAGAAACCGGGCCCCATAATAGGGATTGAAGGCGCGAAACACCGAAAGGTCGTCGCGCAGATGGTAAAGGCCAAGCGCCGCGATGGTTAGGAACCAGGCCGCGGTCACCGGCCCGAACAGCGAAGCCATCCGCTGCGTGCCCTTGGCCTGGGCGATGAACAGGCTGACCAGGATCAGCGCCGCCGCCGGCATCACGAAGGGCGCGAACAGAGGCCCGACATGGGGCGCATGCCGCATGCCCTCGACCGCCGACAGCACCGAGAACACCGGCGTGATCACGCCATCGCCATAGAACAGCGACACGCCCAGGATGCCCAGCGCGATAACCGCCAGCGAGCGGCGCTTGAGCGCCCTCTGGGCGAGCGCCATCAGGGCCAGGGTGCCGCCCTCGCCCTTGTTGTCCATGCGCATCAGGAAAATCACGTACTTGAGCGTGACGATCAGGCCGAGCGACCAGAGCACCAGCGATACCACGCCAAGGATCGACAGTTCGGGCGGCCCGACGGGACGCGAGTGCGCCAGCGCCTCGCGCATGGCGTAGAGGGGGCTGGTGCCGATGTCGCCGAAGACCACCCCCACCGATCCCAGCGCCAGGGCGGCGAAGGTCCTTTTTCGGAGGCGCGGACGGCGTGGATCGTGGCCGAAGTCGGGGCGTTCGTCGTCTTCGGAAGGTAGCGTCGCGTCGGCTTCCACTTGCTTTCAAATGTCTCCGGCGGCGCGCGAGTCACACCTTAGCTGATAACCAAGGCCGACGGCGCGGCGCGGTACACCCAATCGCCGCCGCGTTCAATCTCGCTGAACGTCAGCCCTTCTCCCGCAAGGGGAGAAGGATTTAGGAGGCCTCGACGGTTACCTCCGCCCGCCTTCACGCCGAGGCGGCGAAGCCGCCTTGGAGGCGGCGCCATTGGCCAGCTCCATCACCGCGTCGGCGCCCGCCGCCACCTCCGAGGCGACGCGCCCCTGTGGATCGAGTCGGACCGCCATCGGCGTGCCGTTGGCGCCGAAGACCGCGCCGGCGCCTTGCGCGTCCGCCAGGACCAGGCAGGATAAGCCCATCTCCTTGTTTCGCTCCGCCGTGGCGGAGGAGAAGACGATCAGAGTCGGCGCCCCTGGTGGTGGGCTGGCGTCCCAGCGCCGCAGGTCGTCGAGCATGCCCTGGCAGAAGCCGCAATCGGGATTCCAGAACAGCAGCAGAAGCGCGCGCCCCAGGAAGGCCTCCAGGGTAAGGGGGCCGCCGCCCGTTGTTGAAAGCTTCATCGGCGGCGGCGTCTCGCCGATGACGAGGCCGGTGCGGCGACGGAACGAGGCGCCGGGGGGCGCATGCGGGGCCGCAGCCTCCGCCGCCGCGCGGGCGACCAACGCACGGATGTCGTCGGCGCCCTGGGCGACCCAGCTGCCGATCGTGCCGTCGGCGCGCACCAGGACGGCGCCCGGCGTCCCCCAGCACTGATAGGCGTCGGCCACCTCGCGGCCGAGTTGCAGCAGCACCTGGCCGGAACCGGCGTTGTCCGCCGCGGCCCCTTCGCCGACCCGCACGATGTCGAGCACGCCGCTGTGCTCCCGCCGCCAATCCTCGACTTCCGGCGCCATGGCCGCGCACGGCGCGCAATTTGGATTGGAAAACAACAGCAGCACGGGCCGACCGGCGGAGATCAGATCCTCAAGGGAGATTCTCGACCCCTGTGAGTTTTGCAGACCAAAGTCTGGCGCCGGTGCGCCCACGGGCAAACCGGAGGCGTTCGCCGGCCGTTGCGCGGCGGTTTCGCCGGCGCCCCGCGCGGGATCGCCGGCGAGCAGGGCTTCGACGCCTTCGAGGCGAAGCAGCAATCTGCCCTGTTGGCGCATCATCTGCAGCAGCAGCGTGGCCATCAGACCCAGCAGGGCCAGGGCGACGGCGGCGAACAGGGCCTCGAGAGCCTCGGGGGCGGTCAGTCGCGCCGCGCCGGGTAGCATCCATTCGGCGGCCCTCGCCGGCCCGCTGCCGATCAGCACCGCGGCTGCGGCGATCAGCGCCAGGTTGCGCACCAAGGTCGCCGGGCCGATGGGCGCGGGCTTGAGTTGCCCAAAGCAGTTGCAGGCGGGCCGGCGGCCGCGCGCGAGATTGAATGCGATCGCCCCGATGAACGCGGCGAGCAACACTGCCGCGCCGATGGCCGCCAACCAGGCGGTCTGCGAAAACAGCAAGCTGATCGCGACCAGCAATTCGACGCCCGACAGTATCGGCGCGAGGACTGGCGCGGCGTCGGCCGGAACGCCGAAGGCCGTCAGCATCGCCCGCGTTCCCCCGCGGTCGGCGAACTTGGCGAGCGACGCCACTGCGAACACCAGCGCCAGCAACAGCTTGGCGATGATCACCGCCGCGATCAGAACCACGGGCGCGAACCCCCGCACCGCCGGCGACTCATTTCAGGGGGGCCGCGCAGGCCGATGCGTGGTGGCAGCCGTAGGCGCTGTTGTTGAAGGGCGCTCTGTCCTGCTGCTGGGGGGTGCAGCAAACGATCTGGCCCATCTTATCGGCGGACGCCGGACAGCAGACGCCATTGCAACTGGCGATCCCCGGCGGACATTTTCCGCCGCACGTGCCGGTGCTCGCATCCTTGCATGACGCTCCGGACGGGCAGCAGACCTTGCCGCACACCTGTCCTTGCGGACAGCACCTGCCGCTGACGCAGACCGCCGCGCTGGCGTCGCAACAGGTCGACCCGCACTGGTAGTTGAGGCCACAGCAGTCGCCGGCGGCGTTGAGGGGGCCGATGCAGCAGGTCTTGCCCTTGGGCCCGTCAAGGCATGTCTCGCCATCGGCGCAACCCTGGCCGTTGCAGCAGGTGACAGCGTCCGGCACGCAGGTCTTGCCGCAGCACTTGCTGCCTTTGGGACAGCAGACGGTGTCGCCGCAGCACCTGTCGCCCGGCTGGCAACAGAAGTCACCGCACTGAGTATAGTCGCCGCAGCCACAGCTTCCGTCGGAGGCGCACTTGGTGACGCCTGGCGTGCAGCAGGCGTTGTTGCAGACGATGCTCGGGCCGGTGCAGCAGATTCCGTTCTCGTAGCAGGTGTCGCCGTCGAAACAGCAGACGAAGGCGCCGCCACAGGAGACCGGGCAGCATCCGCCGCCCGGCAAGTTGCAGATGCCGATGCAGACGCCGTAGACCACGAGCGCCGCCGCAGCCTGGGCCACGGCGCAGACAGGACAGCCGAAGGCGTCGAAAAGACTCGGCAATGCGTCCTGATAGATGGTCTCGCAACTGTTTTTGCAGTTGTCACAGCCGACGCCCTGGTAAGTTTCGCCAGGCACATAGGTGTAGCCGTCCTGGTTGGCGCCGGCGCGCAGGTACGAAGTGTCCGGGCGCGGATGGCGCGCGTGGATCAGCCTTTGCGCCGGTCCGGCCGGCGCGCAGTCGGCAAGCATCGCCTCGAGGCGGGGGCGAACCGCAGCGTCGAAAGAGGCCAGGTCAGCCGGGGCATTGAAGATCGGCGCCGGCTGCCCGTCGGTGAAATGAAAATCGGCCAGCGACTTCGGCCTGCCGGCGACGGTGAAGGCGCGGGTTCCCAACAGGCCCTTGAACGTCCGGCCGTCTTCGGTGGTGATCGAGGCGTTTTGCGCACCGTCCCGCCCGAAGGTGATCGTTGCGGAAGCCGCGCCCGCCTTGGTCGATTTGGCCTCGAGGTGATAGAGGATGCGGCCGGCGTCGGCAGCGGTGACCTGCGAAGCCGCGCCGCCATCGGCCGTCGCGGATAGCCGATGATGCAGGCTATAACTGCCGGTATCGACTTCAAAGTCGTGCAGGGTCGAGCCTTTGGAGCTCTGGCGCGTGCAAGTTCCGACCGTCGAGCGCGCCGGGGCCAGGTTTCCGTCCGATCCGGTCGCCGCGGCCACCGCCCGGCCAACCCAACTGGAGGCTACGGTCCCGGCGAACGCCGCGCCAATCGCTCCGCGCCTGGATAGGCTCGGCTCCCCGACCAGACCTTTGCAAAGGGCATCGAACCAGTGGGCCATCGCCCGCCCCTTCCCAGCACGCGCGTCATAATGGTCATGAAGACCACCGGCGCGCAAGGTTTCGCCACCGTCCGCCAGGGTGACGAATTCGGGTTTAGGGCCGGGCCGGCGGGGCCATTTCGACCGTCACCTCCGGCCAGCGGGCCTGGTTGGAGGCGATGACCTGGGTCCAGCCCTTGGCCAGGGGGCGGCCGGGGTTGGGCGTGAGGCGCATCGCGAACAGGTCCTCCAGACCAAATGGCGCGGCGATGTCCAGGCGCCCGTCCGGCTCCAGGCGCACGCCAACGGCGTTGGCCGTGGCGACGAACCGAGCGATCGCCTCGTCGGTGGATGACAGCGGCGCGTAGGCCTCGCCGAAGTGATCCGCGAACCACAGATGCACGCGCGCCTGGTTGCGCACCTCGATCTTGGCCGAGAGGTCCGCGGGAAACAGCGCCGCCGCGCCCCGGATTTCCAAATCCTCGGCGTCCCACGAAAGATCGCGGCCGTCGAAATAGAACAGGTCGTAGTCCCTGATCCCGTAGTCGGGATCGCGGCCGGTCAGCGCGTTCCAGACGCTCTGGTAGATCGAACCGGAAACCACTCGCCAGTCCGGAAAGCCGAGTTCGCGGGCTATGACCAGCACCCGCATCAGCGTCGGACTGGCGCGGATGATTTCGCCCAGGCGGTCGTCCAAAGGGACAGGAAAGGCGCGGATGGCGGCTCTTCCCCCTCTACCTGGGGGAAGTGGATCGGCGCGGTTTCGCGCCGAGACGAAGGGGGTCTTGCGGCGCGTTGTGAAGACCCCCTTCCCCGCCTTCGGCGGTACTTCCCCCAGGTAGAGGGGGAAGAATTACGGAGTTCGACGCAGCCCTAGGCATGGCTCGCCGAGCGATACGGGACCGCGGTGTCGCCGCGCATCAGGCCATGGGTGGCGTCGGCGAATCCGGTCAGCATGAACTGCACCGCCAGGGCGCAGAGGATCAGGCCCAATACCCGCACGACGATGATCATGCCGATGGCGCCCAAGGCCCGCGAGATCAGGCCCGTGAGCCAGAACGCCACGACGATCAGCACGCTCACCGCGGCGATGACCCCGACCCCGACCGCGGTTCCGGCCAGGCCCAACCGCCTGGCCTCGCCGGCATAGATCACCGCCGACGAGATCGCGCCTGGACCGATCAGAAGGGGCATGCCGAAGGGGACGATCATGCCTTCGAAGCGCTTGCGGGCATAGGCGCGGGCGGTCAGCACTTCGCCGCCCTCGCTGGTGGTCTCGTCGCGGGGCGCCATTTCGCCCCTGGCCATGTCCAGGCCCAGCAACAGCAGCAGGATACCGCCGGCTATTCGAAAAGCGGGAAGGGAGATGCCGAAGAACTGCAGTAGCGACAGGCCGGTGAGGTAGAAGAAGCTCAGGAAAGCAAAGGCGAAGAGCGCGATATAGCTCGCCGTCAGCCGCCGTCCGGCCGGCGTCGCGCCATTGGTGGCGGCGGCGAACATCGGCACATTGCCCACCGGATCGATCAGGGCGAACAGGGCGACGAAGAAGTTGACGGCGAAGGCGGCGAGGCTCATTTTCGCGGCTTAGCTCAAATCGAGGCGATTATCGATCCGGCGCGCCGCCGGGGGCGAAGGAGACGCCATGTCCGCACGACCCCAACGCCAGCCGCAGGCCGCGGTCGCCGACCCGCGGCTGATCGTGGCCCTGGACCTGCCGACCCGCGCGCGGGCCGAGGCGCTGGTCGAGGCGCTGGGCGACGCGGTCAGTTTCTACAAGATCGGCCTGCAGCTGCTGGCGTCCGGGGGCATGGACCTGGCGCGGGCGATGACGTCGCCGGCACGGCGGCTGTTTCTCGACTGGAAGCTGCACGACATCGGGGCCACGGTCGAACGGGCCACGGCGGCGATCGCCGGCAGCGGCGCCTGCGATTTTCTCACCGTCCATGCCGAGCCGCAGGTGCTCGGCGCGGCGGTCCGGGGGCGCGGCGGGGAGACTTCGGTGAAGATCCTGGGGGTGACCGTGCTGACCAGCCTTAGCGCGCGCGACGTCGAAGAGATCGGCTATGACCTGGGCCTCGAGGCGCTGGTCGAGCGCCGCATTCGCCAGAGCCTCGACGCCGGCGCCGACGGGGTGATCGTCAGCCCGCGCGAGGCGGCGATGGCGAGGCGGATCGGCGGCGCCGATTTCCTGGTCGTGGTTCCAGGCGTGCGGCCGGCCTGGGCCCCGCTCGACGATCAGGCCCGCGCCGCGACGCCCGCCGAGGCGCTCGGCGCCGGGGCCAGCCACATCGTCTGCGGCCGCCCGATCACCGCCGCCCCCGACCCCCGCGCCGCCGCGCTGGCGATGGTCGGGGAGATGGGGTGAGGGACCCGAGCAGCGCCTGTTCACCCATGACGTTCTGGAGTAGGCGCGCGGCTGCGCCCCTACGCCGCCCCCCGAGCCAGATTCCGCAACACGTAGTTGAGGACGCCGCCGGCGAGGAAGTAATCGAGCTCGGTGGGGGTATCGATGCGGCAGCGGACCGGGAAGCGGGCGATCTTGCCGTCGCGCGGGCGATAGAGTTCGACCATCAGCTGGCGGCGCGGCTGCAGGCCGGAAAGATCGCGGATGGTGACGATCTCCTCGCCGGTGAGGGCAAGGCGCTGCCAGCCGTCGGCGATGAATTGCAGCGGCAGCACGCCCATGCCGACGAGGTTCGAGCGATGGATGCGCTCGAAGGTCTCGGCGATCACCGCGCGCACGCCCAGAAGCTTGGTCCCCTTGGCCGCCCAGTCGCGCGACGACCCTGTCCCGTATTCCTTGCCGGCGAAAACCACGGCCGGGCGGCCCTCGGCCTTGTAGCGCATGGCCGCGTCATAGATCGGCATGAGATCGCCCGAAGGGAAATGGCGGGTGATGCCGCCCTCGATGTCCGGGGTGATGCGGTTGCGGATGCGGATGTTGGCGAAGGTCCCGCGCATCATCACCTGATGGTTGCCGCGTCGCGCGCCGTAGGAGTTGAACTCCGCCACGCCGACCTGGTGCTCTGACAGGTATTCGCCCGCCGGGCTGGTCTTGCCGATATTGCCGGCGGGGCTGATGTGATCGGTGGTGATCGAGTCGCCGAAGATGCCGAGGATGCGCGCCTCGACGATGTCGCCGACCGGCTGCGGCGTCATCGTCAGGCCCTCGAAATAGGGCGGGTTCTGGACATAGGTCGAGCCGACGTCCCAGGCGTAGGTCCGCCCGCCCGCGATCTCGATCGCCTGCCACTGCTTGTCGCCCTTGAACACATCCTTGTAGCGGTTGGCGAACATCTCGGCCCCGACGACCTTTCGCTGGATGTCGGCGATTTCCTTATTGGTCGGCCAGATGTCTTTCAGGAACACATCCTTGCCGCCCTTGCCTTGGCCGAGCGGCTGGGTGACCAGGTCGGTCAGCATCGAGCCGGCCAGGGCGTAGGCGACCACCAGCGGCGGCGAGGCCAGGTAGTTGGCGCGCACGTCCGGATTGACCCGGCCCTCGAAGTTTCGGTTGCCCGACAGCACCGAGACGGCGACCAGGTCGCCGGCCTGCACCGCCTTGGAAATCGGCTCGGCCAGGGGCCCCGAATTGCCGATGCAGGTGGTGCAGCCATAGCCGACCAGGTTGAACCCCAACGCATCCAACGGTTTGGTCAGCCCGGCCTTGGTCAGATAGTCGGTGACCACCTGCGAGCCGGGGGCCAGGGAGGTTTTCACCCATGGCTTGACCTTCAGCCCCTTGGCAATGGCGTTCTTGGCCAGCAGGCCCGCGGCGATCAGCACGCTGGGATTGGAGGTGTTGGTGCATGAGGTGATCGCGGCGATGACCACATCGCCGTTGCCGAGATCGTGGCCCTCGCCCTCGACAGCGATCCGCGCCGGCGCGTCCTCGCCATCCTTGCCGAACTCGCCGGTGAGCGCGGTTCGAAAGGCGTCGGCGGCGTCGGAGAGCAGCACCTTGTCCTGCGGCCGCTTGGGGCCGGCAAGCGACGGCAGCACGCTGCCCAGATCGAGTTCGAGCGTATCGCTGAACACCGGATCGGGGACGCCCGGCTCGACCCACAGGCCCTGCTCCTTGGCGTAGGCTTCGACCAGGGCGACGCGCTCGGGCGCGCGGCCGGTGGCGGCGAGGTAGTCGAGCGTCGCCTGGGTGACCGGAAAGAGGCCGCAGGTGGCGCCGTATTCGGGGGCCATGTTGGCGAGCGTCGCCTGGTCCTCGACGGTCAGTGAGGCGAGCCCCGGCCCGAAATATTCGACGAACTTGCCGACCACGCCCTTCTTGCGCAGCATCTGGGTGACGGTGAGCACCAGGTCGGTGGCCGTGGCGCCTTCGGGAAGGGCGCCGGTGAAGCGAAAACCGATCACCTCGGGGATCAGCATCGGGATCGGCTGGCCGAGCATCGCCGCCTCGGCCTCGATGCCGCCGACGCCCCAGCCGAGCACCGAGAGGCCGTTGACCATGGTCGTGTGGCTGTCGGTGCCGACCACGGTGTCGGGATAGGCGAAGGTTTCCCCGTCCACCTCGCCGGTCCACACCGTTTGCGCCAGGTATTCGAGATTTACCTGGTGGCAGATGCCGGTGCCGGGGGGGACGACGCGGAAGTTGTCGAAGGCCGCCGATCCCCAGCGCAGGAAGCGATAGCGCTCGAGATTGCGCTCGTATTCGCGCTCGACGTTCTCTGCGAACGCCTTGGCCGTGCCGAAATAGTCGACCATCACCGAGTGGTCGATGACCAGGTCGACGGGGCTGAGCGGATTGATCTTGGCCGGATCGCCGCCGAGACCCGCCAGGGCGTCGCGCATGGCCGCCAGGTCGACGACGGCCGGGACGCCGGTGAAATCCTGCATCAGCACCCGCGCCGGGCGAAAACCGATCTCATGCTGCACGGCGCCGCGGTTTTCGATCCAGGCGGCGAGCGCCTGGAGGTCGTCCGGCCGCACGCTGACGCCGTCCTCGTTGCGCAAGAGGTTCTCCAGCAGCACCTTCAGCGACACCGGCAGGCGCGAAATGCCGGACAGGCCGGCGGCTTCCGCCGCGCGCAGGCTGTAGTAACGATAGGTCTTGCCGCCGACCTCGAGGTCGCGGCGAGTGTCGAGGCTGTCTGTCGACGCCATGATGGGGGGATCCTTCTTGCTCTGGGCCAACCGGACATCGGTTACGGAACGGCGCGCAAGGCGGGGGGGACACACAGCGTCCGCCCCATCGCCGCGCCATCTCCGTGCGGCCGGCGGTGTCATAGACGCAAGGGGCGCCGGCGTCCATGCACCGGCCCGCCGCGCCCCCTCCACCACGCCGGCTGCGCCGTCGCGGTCCCCCTCCCCCGCGGCGCTTCGCTTG
>DATCCB010000119.1:0-21120 GCA_036511515.1 Caulobacteraceae bacterium
CCCGCCGATGGCTTCAGTGACCGCCTGCTCCAGGTCGCGCCGCTGGCGCGGGGGCCATCGATGCTGGTTTCGGACTTCGAGGGGCGGATTGGCGCGCGCTACACGATCCAGACCATTCGGGCGTTGAAGACCCGGTTTCCCGGGGTGCATTTCGTCTGGATCATGGGGGCCGACGGCCTGGGCGCTTTCCACCGCTGGCGGGACTGGACGCGGCTAATGCGAGAACTTCCGATGGCCGTCGTGGCCAGGCCCCACGTCGGTCTGAAGAGCCGCTTCTCGCCTGCGGCGCGCCGGTTCGCTGGCGTCCGGCGGCCGATGTCCGCCGCGCGGGGCCTGGCGCTGGCCCAGCCGCCAGCGTGGGTCTATCTCGACGCGCCGCTCAATCCCGCGTCATCGACGGCGCTGCGCGTGGGTCGCGGCCGAGGCGTGATTTGATTCTGATCCAGCCGCCGATTCGTGATAGTTTAGCCTTCGATGCCCGTCCTTAAGAGGAGTCCCCGCTGAGACGTGAAGTTGCGCCAACGCCGCAAACGGCGCCCGCCGTCGCCGCAAATGAAACGGTCCTCGCCCGCGGCCACACGCCGCTCGAGGCCCTGATCCTCAGCCGCCTCGACGATGAAAAAGCCCAGGACATCGTCCTGATCGATCTCAAGGATAAGAGCTCCTTCGCCGACGCCCTGGTCATCGCCTCAGGACGTTCGCACCGGCATGTCGGGGCCATGGCCGATCACCTGCTGCGCAATCTCAAGGACGACGGCTACGGCCGCGCCCGGGTGGAGGGTCTGCCGCATTGCGACTGGGTGCTGATCGACGCCGGCGATGTCGTCGTGCATCTGTTCCGACCAGAGGTGCGGGCCTTCTACAACATTGAGAAGATCTGGTCGGTCGACTCGCCGCATCGGATCGAGGCGAACTGAAACTTACCGTTCTCGCTGTCGGCAGGCTGGGCGCCGCGGCCGAGGCCGCGCTGGCGCAGGACTACGCCAAGCGGGCCACAGCGGCGGGACGATCGCTGGGCCTTGGCCCGGTGGAGATCGTCGAGGTCGAAGCGCGCCGCGCAGGCAAGGCGGCCGAGGGCGAGGCCCTGCTGTCGCGGCTGAAAGGCGGCCGCCTGATCGCCTGCGATGAGCATGGCGAACAGATGACCAGCCGCGTCTTCGCCGGCCTGATCTCTAAAGCGCGAGACGATGGCGTTCGCGCCCTTTCACTGGCAATCGGCGGCGCGGATGGACTTGACCAGGCGGTGCTGAGCGCCACTTTCCAGACTGTGGCCTTCGGCCCCCAGACATGGCCGCACGCCCTGGCGCGCCTGATGCTGGCCGAGCAGATCTACCGCGCGGTGACCATCCTGGCGGGCTCCCCGTACCACCGGGACTGATCCGGCGCGTCGGGATGCCGCCGAAGCCGCGGCCAACGTTCGTGAGGCGAGAGCGTTGATGCGTGATGCGTGATGCGCTATGACATCTGGCATGCGAACCACCCTGGCGATCGACGATGATGTTCTGGCTGCCGCGCGTCACCTCGCGGCTCATCAAAGCAAGAGCGTTGGCGAGATCATTTCGCAGCTCGCGCGCACGGCCCTGACGCCAAGAGACAAGCCGTCGCCGGCCCGAAACGGATTCCCGTTATTGCAGAGACGAGCTGGTAAACCGTCGGTCACGCTGGAATTGGTCAACGCGTTGCGCGACGAACACGGTGGATGACCGCACTTCTGGATGTGAATGTCCTCATCGCCATGGTCGATCCAAGCCATGTGCACCATGAATTGACGCAGAGCTGGTTTGAACGGCGCCGACCTCTATTCTGGGCGACCTGTCCGATTACCGAAAACGGCCTTCTGCGAATTCTCGGACATCCGCGTTACCCCGACTCGCCCGGGCCTCCGTCGGCGGTGCGGTCTCTCCTTCGACAGATTCGCTCGGTCGAAGGTCATAGATTTTGGCCCGACGATATCAGCCTCGCGGACGAAGATAGGATCGCTGGATTGCCTCTCCAGCATCCACGGCAGGTGACCGACAGTTACCTCGTCGCCCTGGCGCGGCGCCACGGCGGCCAACTCGCAACCCTAGACCGCGGCCTGGCGAGGGCTACGCCCGCCGCCTGGCGGACCGCGGTCGAGTTCATCGACTGATCGTCAAAGCGGCAGCGCGCTCTCGCCCATCAAATAGGCATCGACCGAGCGGGCGCACTGACGGCCCTCGCGGATGGCCCAGACTACCAGCGACTGGCCCCGCCGCATGTCGCCGCAGGAAAATGTCTTGGCCGCGGAGGTGCGGTAGTCGGCGACGCTGGCCTCGACCGCGCCGCGCGCATCCAGCGTGACGCCCGCCTGCTCGAGCAGGCCATCGCGGTGGGGGCCGAGAAAGCCCATGGCCAGGAGCACCAGGTCGGCACGCAGCTCGAACTCGCTGCCGGCGATCTCGCTCATCATCATCCGGCCGCCGGGGCCGGGCGTCCACTCCAGCCTGACGCATTCAAGCGCCCCGAGATGCCCGCCGGCGCCGATCGCCCGCCGGGTGGCGACGGCGAAGTCGCGCTCACAACCCTCGTCCTGCGACGAAGAGGTGCGCATCTTCAGCGGCCAGTCCGGCCAGGTCAGCGCCTTGTTTTCATGCTCCGGCGGCTGGGGCATGATTTCGAGCTGGGTGATCGAGGCCGCGCCCTGGCGCCCCGCCGTACCAATGCAGTCCGACCCGGTGTCGCCGCCGCCGATGACCACGACGTGTTTGCCCGAGGCGCTGATTGTCCCCTCGGGCGCGGCCCTGGCTTCGGCGTCGCCGGCATTACGTTTGTTCTGCTGGGTGAGGAAATCCATGGCGAAATGAATGCCGTCCAGCTCGTGAGGCGGCAGCTGCAGATCGCGCGGTAGTTCGGCGCCGCCGGCCAGCACCAGGGCGTCGTAGCCGCCCAATAGGATGTCCACCGAGACCGCCGCGCCGACATGAACCCCAGGCCGGAACGCGACGCCCTCGGCGTGCATCTGGACCACGCGCCTGTCGATCAGCGCCTTTTCCATCTTGAAGTCGGGAATGCCATAGCGCAGCAGGCCGCCGATACGATCGCTCTTTTCGAACACCGTGACCGCGTGCCCGGCGCGGGCCAGCTGCTGGGCGCACGCGAGGCCGGCGGGCCCCGATCCGACCACGGCCACGCGCCTGCCTGTCGGCCGTTCCGCCGGCTCGGGGGCGACCCAGCCTTCGTCCCAGCCCCGGTCGATGATCTGGCACTCGATGGTCTTGATGGTCACCGGCGCCTCGTCGATGTTGAGCGTGCAGGCAGCCTCGCACGGGGCCGGGCAGATCCGCCCGGTGAACTCAGGAAAATTGTTGGTCGAATGCAAAGTCTCCAGCGCGCTCTTCCATTGATCGCGATAGACGAGGTCATTCCAATCGGGGATCAGATTGTTCACCGGGCAGCCGGTGTGACAGAACGGAATGCCGCAGCCCATGCAGCGCGCGGCCTGTCGCTCTACCTCGGCAAGAGGCAGGGGCCGCACGCACTCGCTCCATGACTTCAGCCGCGTCTCCCGCGCCTCATAGGCGCGATCGATGCGCGGGATTTCCAGAAATCCGGTCGGGTTGCCCATCGCAGCCGCCCTATTCCGCCGCTACGGCCGTGGCCAGGCCGCGCTCGGCGGCCAGATCGCTCAGCGCGCGGCGGTAGTCCCTGGGCGTCACCTTGACGAAGCTGGCCAGGCTTGCGGGCCAATCGCCAAGCAAGGCGGCGGCCCTGGCGCTGCCGGTGTGGCGATGATGGCGCTCGATGAGCATGCGAAGGCGTTCGGCGTCGAAGCGCAGCGGATCGCCCATGCCGGCGTCCTCGATACTGACCGAGGCCGGATGCGGCCGCTCAGGATCGTCCCCTTCGGGAGGCGGGCCGGGTTTGATCGGCTCAAGATCGACCATCGCCTGGTTGCAAAGATCCGCAAACCTTTGTTGTGGATCGAAGACATAGGCGATGCCGCCGCTCATCCCGGCGGCGAAGTTGCGGCCGGTCTCGCCCAGCACGACGACGACGCCGCCGGTCATGTACTCGCACCCGTGGTCCCCCAAGCCCTCGACGACCGCGATGGCGCCGCTGTTGCGGACCGCGAAGCGCTCGCCGGCCACGCCTTCGAAGTAGGCCTCCCCGGCGATGGCGCCGTAGAGCACGGTGTTGCCGACGATTATGTTCTGGGTCGGGTCGCGGGTCGCCTCAGGAGGCTGACGGACGATGACGACGCCACCGGAGAGGCTCTTGCCCACGTAGTCATTGGCCTCCCCGATCAGCACAAGGCTGACCCCTCGCGCCAGAAAGGCGCCGAAGCTCTGTCCGGCCGCTCCGGTGAACTGCACCTTGATGGTGTCTGGCGTCATGCCGGCGTGGCCGTAACGGCGGGCGATCTGACCAGACAACATGGCGCCCACCGTGCGGTTGCCGTTGGCGATCGGGCGTACCAGACGAACCGGCGGCCCCCCGTCCAGCGCCTCGCCGGCCGAGGCTATCAGTTCATTGTCGAGGGCTTTCTCCAGCCCGTGGTTCTGGCGCTCATTGTTCCACAGACCCTTGGCCTCGCCGGGCGGCGCCGCGTAGAGGACCTTGGACAGATCGATGTCCCTGGCTTTCCAGTGGTCGACAGCCTCCTGCACGTCCAGCCGCCCGACCTGGCCGATCATCTCGGTGACGGTGCGGAAACCCAGCCGCGCCATGATCTCGCGCAGTTCCTCGGCGACGAAGAAGAAGTAGTTGATGATGTGCTCGGGCGCGCCGGTGAAGCGCGCGCGCAGCACCGGGTCCTGGGTCGCCACGCCGACCGGGCAGGTGTTCAGATGGCATTTGCGCATCATGATGCAGCCGGCCGCGATCAGCGGAGCGGTCGCAAAGCCGAATTCGTCCGCCCCGAGCAACGCGCCTATGGCGACGTCATGGCCGGTTCGCAGGCCGCCATCGACCTGGACCGATATCCGCCCGCGCAGCCCGTTTAGCAGCAGGGTCTGCTGGGTTTCGGCCAAGCCGATCTCCCACGGCGATCCCGCATGGGTCAGCGAGGTTAGCGGGCTCGCGCCGGTGCCGCCCTCATAGCCCGAGATGGTCACATGGTCGGCGCGGGCCTTCGAGACCCCGGCGGCGACCGTGCCGACGCCGACCTCCGATACCAGCTTGACCGATATTCGCGCCTGCGGATTGACGTTCTTGAGGTCGTGGACCAGTTGGGCAAGGTCCTCGATTGAATAGATGTCGTGGTGAGGCGGCGGCGAGATCAGGCCGACACCCGCCGTGGCGTGGCGGACCTTGGCGATGATCTTGTCGACCTTGTGCCCCGGCAACTGGCCGCCTTCCCCCGGCTTGGCGCCCTGGGCCATCTTGATCTGGATGTCGTCGGCATTGACCAGGTATTCCGCGGTGACGCCGAAGCGGCCCGAGGCCACCTGCTTGATCGCCGAGCGCATGGAATCGCCGTTGGCCATGGGTTTGAAACGGTCCGACTCCTCGCCGCCCTCGCCGGTATTGGAGCGGCCGCCGATGCGGTTCATGGCGATGGCCAAGGTGGTGTGCGCCTCGCGGCTGATCGAGCCAAAGCTCATCGCCCCCGTGGCGAAGCGCTTGACGATCTGGGAGGCCGGTTCGACTTCGTCCAGCGGGACCGGTTCGTCGGCCCACCTGAACCGCATCAGGCCCCGCAAGGTGAGCAGGCGCTGGTTCTGGGCATTGATGGCTTCGGCGAAGACCCGGTACTCGTCCGGGAGATTGCCGCGGACGGCGTGCTGAAGGCTGGCCACCGACTGCGGGGTCCAGGCATGGTCCTCCCCACGCACGCGAAAGGCATAGGCGCCGCCCGGATCGAGCATGGTGCGGTAGATCGGCGCATCGCCATAGGCATCGCGGTGGCGGGAGGCGCACTCACGCGCGATCTGGGCCAGGCCCACGCCTTCGATAACGCTGGCCGTGCCGGTGAAATAGCGATCGACAAATTCGGTCGCCAGGCCGACGGCGTCGAAGATCTGCGCCCCGCAATAGGACTGGTAGGTCGAGATGCCCATCTTGGACATCACCTTGAGGATCCCCTTGCCTACCGCCTTGACGTAGTTCTTGGCGACCGTCTCGGCGCTCAGCCGCAGATCTCCCGCCAATCGCATGGCTTCGAGGGTTTCGAAGGCGAGGTAGGGATTGACCGCCTCGGCGCCATAGCCTGCCAGGACGCAGAAGTGATGCACTTCGCGGGCTTCGCCGGTCTCGATGACCAGGCCGGTCTGCATGCGCAGTCCCTGACGGATCAGCTGGTGGTGGACCGCCGCCGTGGCCAGGGCGGCGGGGATGGGAATCCTGTCGGCGCAAGCAGCGCGATCGGACAGAATGAGGATGTTCATGTCGGCCAGGACATTGTCCGTCGCCTGGGTGCAGAGCTTTTCGAGAGCTCGCTCGAGCCCGGCCGCGCCATCCGACGCTGGCCAGGTGGCGTCGAGGGTGGCGGTGCGAAAGGCCCCGTCGAGCAACTCGGATATGGAGCGGATCTTTTCCAGGTCGGCGTTGGTCAGGACCGGCTGGACGACCTCGAGGCGCTTATGCGTGCCGGCTTGGCGGCCGAGCAGGTTGGGGCGCGGCCCGATCATCGACACCAGGCTCATCACCAGCTCCTCGCGGATCGGATCGATCGGGGGATTGGTGACCTGGGCGAAGTTCTGCTTGAAGTAGTCGTAAAGCAGCTTGGGACGATCCGACAACACCGCCAGCGGCGCATCTGTCCCCATCGACCCGATCGGATCCTCTCCGGTCTGGGCCATCGGCTCGAGAAAAAAGGCGATGTCTTCCTGGGTATAGCCAAAGGCCTGCTGGCGATCGAGCAGATCGGCGTTGCTGGTCCCGCGCGCCGGTTCCCACCGCGGAGGCTCTGGCAGGTCCTCGAGCTGGAACTGGGTCTGCCGCAGCCAGTCGCTATAGGGTTCGGCCTGCGAAAGGGTGCGCTTTAGCTCGTCGTCGTCGACGATGCGGCCCTCTTCCATGTCGATGAGCAGCATCTTGCCCGGCTGCAGACGCCACTTGCGGACGATACGCTCCTCGGGCACCGGCAGGACCCCGACCTCGGAGGCCATGATCACGTGGTCCTGGTCGGTGATCCAGTAGCGGGCCGGGCGCAGGCCGTTGCGGTCCAGCGTCGCGCCGATCTGGCGTCCATCGGTGAAGGCAACCGCAGCGGGGCCATCCCATGGCTCCATCAGAGCCGCATGATATTCATAAAAGGCCTTGCGGGCCGGATCCATCAGCGGATTGCCGGCCCAGGCCTCGGGGATCAGCATCATCATCGCGTGGGCCAGCGGATAGCCGCCGGCGACCAGCAATTCGAGCGCATTATCCAGCGACGCTGTATCGGGCTGGCCATGCGGGATCAGCGGCCACATCTTGTCGAGGTCGGGGCCCAAGAGGTCCGATTCCATCGTCCTGCGCCGGGCGTTCATCCAGTTGACATTGCCGCGGTGGGTGTTGATCTCGCCGTTGTGGGCGATGAAGCGGAACGGGTGGGCCCGTTTCCACGAGGGCATGGTGTTGGTGGCGAACCGCTGGTGGACCAAGGCCAGGGCCGACTGGGCGAGCGGATTGCGCAGGTCCTCGTAAAAGCTCCCGACCTGCGTGGCCAGCAGCAGGCCCTTGTAGACCACGGTGCGGCTCGAGAACGACGGCATGTAGAGCTGGGTCAGGCCCGGCATGGCCCAACGCCGGGCCAGCTCGGCCAGGGGGTTCTGCGTCTGTTTGCGGATGGCCAACAGCTTGCGTTCGAAGGCGTCCTGATCGCGCGTCATCGCTCCGCGCGCGACGATCGCCTGGCGGATGATCGGCATCTGTTCGAGAACCGCCTTGCCGAGCCCCGCCGGATTGACCGGCGCCTCGCGCCAGCCGACCAGCCTTTGGCCCTCGACGCGGATGAAGTGCTCGAACTGGCCGATGGCGGTGTCGCGGGTCTGCTCGTCCTGTGGCAGGAAGCACATAGCCACCGCATAATCGCCGCTCGGCGGCAATTCGAGCTCAGCGTTAGCCGCCCAGTCTCTCAAGAGGGCATCGGGAATCTGGATCAGGCAGCCGGCGCCGTCGCCCACCAGCGGATCGGCGCCGACGGCCCCGCGATGATCGAGATTGACCAGAATCTCCAGCCCGCAGGCGATGACCTCGTGCGACTTTCTGCCCTTGATATTGGCGACAAAGCCCACGCCGCACGCATCATGCTCGTTGCGCGGGTCATAGAGTCCCTGTGGCGGCCAAAACCCGAGCAAAATCTGTCCCTCAATCCCCGGCCGGCCGCCGCCTGCATGGGCATCGGCCTCAATGATGCGCATTTACAGCGAGACAATTGGCGCTGTCGACTGGCGCGCCGGGCGGTGATCGGCAAGCGGACCTAACTTCTGGTTTTATTGAAACTATTCACCAGCACAATGGAGCTCTGCATGGCCGACTGTGCGTCTGGGACCTTGACGGCGGCGCTCGCCGATGACGAAGTGCGGCGACGGGACGTCTCGAACTTAAGGAATGAACCCATGAGAGCGGTCCCCATGGCCTGCTGGATGATCCTCGCCGCCGCAACGTTCGGATGCGATCCGACTCCGCCGCCGGGCAAGCCGGTTGTCGATACGGCCAAGATCGTCGATGCGATCAAGACCGACGAGGTCCACTGGAACGCCGACTGGCAGGCGCATGACGCCGCCAAAATCGCCTCCCACTATGCACCCGGGGCCATTTTGATGATCTCCGGCGCATCGGTGGCGACAGGCCACGCGGCCATTCAGTCGGCGCTCAGCCAGGCGCTTGCCGATCCGGCTTTCTCGGTCAGTTTCGCCAGCGACAAGGTCGATGTCGGGAGCGCCGGCGATCTGGCGGCGACGCGAGGCAATTACAAGCTGACCTCGACCGATCCGAAAACCAAGACGGTGATCACCACAACGGGGGCCTACGTAACCGTCTACAAGCCGCAGAAGGACGGCGCCTGGAAGGCGATCTGGGACATCAACGCCCCCGGCCCCGCGACCAGTCTTGGCGCCGCCATGGCGGGTACGCCGACCGCGAAAGCCGCCCAGTAAGACGGCCGCGGCCGAGGCGTTTCAGCATTTAGGCGGATTTCGAAAGGGAGATTTTTCATGGAACTGGCCCCGAAGAACACAGGCCTCTCGACCGCGCGGCTGGAGCGCATCACCGAGCATCTCGAGCGCAACTACATCCAGCCGGGCAAGATCGCCGGATGCCAGGTCGCCGTGTCTCGCCATGGCCATCTCGCCTACTTCCGTTCGCTGGGCCAGATGGATCGCGAGGCCGCCAAGGCCATGGCAGACGACGCCATCTTCCGCATCTATTCGATGACCAAGCCGATCACCTCCGTGGCGCTGATGACGCTTTATGAGCGCGGCTATTTTCAGCTCAATGATCCGGTCAGCCGTTTCTTCCCGGCCTGGAAGAACCACCGCGTCTGGGTTTCGGGGTCGGGCGCCGAGATGGTCACCGAGGCGCCCGCGCGGCCGCTCTCCATGCGCGACATGCTCTGCCACACCGGCGGACTGACTTACGGCGCGGCGCTGGAGGCCTTGGGGGCGCCCGAAACGGGGCTCGCGGTCGACAAGGTCTACGCCGAACTGGGTGTGCGGCGGGGTCGCGGCGAAACGCTGATGGAGTTCATGGACAAGCTTGCCGGCGTTCCCCTGCTCTATCAGCCGGGCGAGCGATGGATGTACTCGCTCAGCACCGACGTCTGCGGCGCCCTGGTCGAAAAGATCAGCGGCCGGCGATTCGACCAATACCTGAATGAGACGATCTTCGAACCGCTGGGCATGAACGACACCGCTTTCTTCGTGGCGCCGGACAAGGTCGATCGGTTCTGCGCCAACTATCGCCGTGCGCCCGACAAGTCGCTGCAGCTGCTCGATGCCCCGCAGGCCAGCGAGTACCTGCGCGAGCCGAGTTTCTTTTCCGGCGGCGGCGGCCTGACCTCGACCACCGAAGACTACCTGCGCTTCTGCGAGATGCTGCGGCGCGGCGGCGAATTCGAGGGCGCCCGGATCCTTGGTCCCCGCACCATCGCCCTGATGCATCGCAATCACCTCAAGGGCGGCAAGGATCTGACGCAGATGGCCATCGGCGGCTTTTCCGAGACCGCCAATGAGGGGATCGGTTTTGGCCTGGGCTTCGCCAGCACCATGGACGAGGTCAAGGTGGGCGGCCTCGGCGCGGGCGACTACTACTGGGGTGGCGCGGCGTCGACGATCTTCTGGGTCGATCCCAGGGAGGACATGACGGTGGTGTTCATGACCCAGCTGATGCCGTCGGGCGCGTTCAACTTCCGCGGACAGCTCAAGAGCATCATCTATTCAGCGATCGTCGACTAGGGACCGGTCGATGCCGGCCACCGCGCAAGGCGGCCCTTGGCGGTCTGTAGGCAGGAATGGCCGCTTTTGGCAGGTTTTGGCAGTTTTTTGGCAGGTTCCTGGCAGGTCCTTGGCAGCCCGTTGGCAGCCCGTTGGCAGGGTGGTTGGCAGGTCTTTGGCAGGTGATTGGCAGGTGATTGGCAGGTTTTGGCAGCTTTCGGCAGGTTCACTAGACCGGAGCGAGACAACAACCTCCTGATTCATCAGCTGCTTCGTTCGATAAGACGCGGCACGCTCCCCCTGGTCGCGATGTGTGGGGGCGCAAGGTTTCATATTGCAATATTTTGCTGCAAAAGTCAATGTTCCCGTCACGCTCGCCTGGCGGCAAATTCGGACCGCGGGTTTTTCTGGGGCGCCTTGGGGAAAGCTCGGGCCTGAACCCCGGACTCGTCGATCGTTCCCACCTGTTTGAACCTTCGCACTGGATAAGCCCGCGCTATGCGGGCAAAGTGCGATTCATTACCGCCCACGGATTTTTTTGATGCCCATTTCCAACGAGGCGCCCCCACGCGCGCCTTTGCGCAATGTTGCGCCTCCGATCGATGTCAAGACGATGCCGCGCGTATTGCGCCGCATCGTCGGCGCGGCCCTGCGCGCCGCGCCGGGCCGGGTGGGGATCGCGGTGCTCTGTTCGCTGGGCGCGGCCGTCGCCAGCCTGACCCTGCCACGCCTTTTTGGCCACGCGGTCGACGAGGCCCAGCGCCTGCTCGGCATTGCGACGCGGACGACGGCGGCGGCCCATGCCACGGCCATTCACGCCGCGGGCGCCCACGCCGACTCGCTGCGCGCCGCGTCTCTCGCTTCGGGCGCGCGTCACGCACTGCTGGTCAGCGCCCTCTTGGTGATCACCGCCAGCGCCGTGCGCGGCATGTTGACCATGGTTTCCGGCTATCAGGCCGAATACGTCAGCCAGAAGGTCGCCTATCTCTACCGCCTGGACTTTTTCCAGCAGCTTCAGAGGCTCAGCTTCGGCTTCCACGACAAGATCCACTCGGGCGACCTGATCACCCGCGGCATGCTCGATCTGGAGGGCGCCAGGGCCTTCATCCAGAACGGGATGATGACCTTCCTGACGCTGATCCTGCTGCTCACCGTCGCCACCTGGATGATGGTCGCCACCGACCCACTGATGGCCGCGCTCGGCCTTGCCTTCGTGCCCATCGCCGGCTGGGCGCTGGCGCGCATGGGCTTCCTGCTGCGCGTCACCTGGCTGCATGTCCAGGCGCTGATGAGCATCCTGACCCTGACCATGGAGGAAAACCTCCAGGGCATCCGCGTGGTGCGGGCGTTCGCGGCCAAGAATTTCGAAATGGCCAAGTTCGACGAGGCCGCCAATGCGGCGCTGGCCTATTCCTATCGCCGCATCGTGCTGCGTTTTCGCGCCGTCTCGGTGATGACCGTCAGCTTCTACATCTCCATGGGCCTCTTGTTATGGGTCGGGGGGCACAAGGTGGCGCAAGGGACGATGACGCCCGGCCGGCTGACCGAATTTCTGACCTACATGACCCTGCTGCAGGGGCCGATCCGGCAGATCGCGATGATCTTCGCCTCGGCGGCGCGGGCCACCTCATCGGGCGGCCGGCTGTTCGAGATCCTCGATCTGAAGGCGCAGATCGCCGATAAGCCCGGCGCCCCCGACCTGAGCCCGACCGCGGGAGTTCTGCGCTTCGAGCATGTGGATTTTTCCTACGACCCAGGAAAGCCCATCCTCCACGACATCAGCTTCGAGGTCGGGCCTGGCAAGACGCTCGGCATCGTCGGGCCGCCGGGGGCGGGCAAGTCGACCATCGCCGGACTGGCGCCGCGGTTCTATGACGTCACCGGCGGGCGCGTCACCATCGACGACCAGGACGTGCGCGATGTGACGCTGGCCTCCCTGCGCCACCATGTCGGCGTTGTGCAGCAGGAAGCCTTCCTGTTTGACGCCACGGTGACCAACAATGTCGCCTATGCCGATCCGTGGGCCGAGGAGATGCGCATCGTCGAGGCGGCCCGCACGGCCCAGATCCACGACTATGTCGCCGGCCTGCCGGGCGCCTACGAGACCCGGGTCGGCGAACGCGGGGTGGCGCTTTCAGGCGGCCAGCGCCAGCGCATGTCGATCGCGCGCGGGGTGGTGCCAGGCCCGGGGGTGATGATCTTCGACGACTCCACCGCCGCCATCGATGCGGTGACCGAGGCGCGCGTGCGCGAAGCCCTGGCCGAGGCCACCAAGACCAAGGCGACGATCATCATCGCCCACCGCCTCTCATCGCTGATGCACGCCGACGAGATCATCGTCCTCGACGAAGGCTGCATCGTCGAGCGCGGCACGCACGCGCAGCTGCTGGCCATGGGCGGCGAATATGCCGATCTGCACAGCCTGCAGACGCGGGCCGAACAGGGCCTGTCGATCGCCGACGCGCGCATGCAGCGCAAGGTGGCGGAGGCGAACGCATGAGCGAGGCCGTCATTCCCGCCGATGTCGCGGCGCCCAGGCGTCCGCGCGCCAATCTGGGCACGCCCGACGCCGAGGAAATATTCGCCGCCTTCGACACGCGCATCCTGCGGCGGTTCTTGGCCTATCTGAAGCCGCACCGGGCGCTGGTGTTTGGGGCCCAGGCGGCGGTGCTGCTGTCATCGCTGAGCAGCGTCGCCATGCCCTGGGTGATCGGCAACATCATCACCGCCGCGGTGGGCCGCCATGCGCCGCGCCTCGAGTCGCTGATCGTCGTCTTCGGCTGCCTGGTCGCGGTCAGCGCCGTGGCGTCGTTCTGCGATCAGTGGATGACCTCGCGCCTCGCCCAGCGCGTGATCTTCGATGTCCGCCGCTCGATGTTCGCCCACTTCCAGGACGTTGCGCTGACGTTCATGGACAAGACCCACGTCGGGCGGATCATGTCGCGCCTGCAGGGCGACGTGAACGCGCTGCAGGAATTCCTGGAGAGCTCGACCGGCGCGCTGGGCGACTTCACCACCCTGTTCGGCTATTCGGCCGTGCTGCTGTGGATGGACTGGAAGCTGGGCCTGCTGACCCTGACCACCATCCCGGCGCTGATCGTCGTGCGCGCCTTCTGGCTGCCGTTCTCGAAACGCACCTTCCGCAGGGCGAGGGACGCCTCATCGATCGCCAACGGCGCGCTGGCGGAAAACATCAACGGCATTCGCACCGTCCAGGAAACCCGCCGCGAGGCGCTCAACTTCGAGCTCTACGAGGAAAAGGCGCGCGAGAACTTCGATGCCGCGGTGAGCTCGTCGTGGCTCGCCCAGATCATGACCCCGACCGTGGACATACTTACCGGCGTGGCCATGGCCTTCATCATCGTCGTCGGCGGCGACGAGGTGCTGGGCGGAGCGCTGAAGGTCGGGGTTCTGGTCACCTTCATCCTTTCGGTGCAGCGGTTCTTCGAGCCCGTGCGCATGCTGTCGATGCAATACACGGTCATGCAGCGGGCGATGGCGGCCGGCTATCGGATCTTCGAAGTGCTGGACGTCCCGGTGACCATCTTCAACAAGCCCGGCGCCGCGGTGCTGAAAGACATCGAATCGACCATCGAGCTTGAGCACGTCACCTTCGGCTATGCGCCCGGCTGGTCAATCCTGCACGATGTCAGCCTGAAGGTCGCCCCGCGCCAGGTCGTCGCCCTCGTCGGACCGACCGGGTCCGGAAAGACCAGCATCACCGCCCTGGTCCATCGCTTCTATGACGTCGACGCCGGGCGGGTGCTGGTCGGCGGCCACGACGTGCGCGACGTGACGCTGGAATCGTTGGGATCACTGGTCGGCATGGTGCTGCAGGAGCCGTTCCTGTTCTCCGGCACCATCGAGGAGAACATCCGCTACAACACCGCCGGGGCCAGCCGCGACGACGTGATCGCCGCGGCCAAGTCGGTCTGCGCCCATGAGTTCATCGTGCGCCTGCCCGACGGCTACGACACCCAGCTCGGCCAGCGCGGGCGCAATATCTCCGTCGGTCAGCGCCAGCTGTTGTCGTTCGCCAGAGCCCTGGTGGCCAATCCGCAGATTCTGATCCTCGACGAGGCCACCGCCAACATCGACAGCTTCACCGAGCAGTCGATCCAGAAGGCGCTGAAGGTGCTCTTCCAGGGCCGCACCTGCCTGGTCATCGCCCACCGCCTGGCGACGGTCCGCGACGCCGACCAGATCATCGTCCTGCAGCAGGGCCGCATCGTCGAACAGGGCCCCCACGACGCGTTGATCGCCAACAACGGCCTCTACGCCAAACTCTATTCCTCCAGCCACGGCTCCTTCGACGACCTGGAAGGCGGGGAAGATGGGGCGGCGCGGGAGTTGGTGATGACTTAGGGGATTCCAGCTCAGCTAGGCCGCGAGATCGGGTGAAGGACCAGAAGCTATTACCCCAAAACGCTAACCCGCCGTAGCCGCTCGCCGCATCGACTCGTTCGGATTAGGCGGGCCCCACCGCCGATTTGCTGGCGCGCCGCTGATCGGTCAGGCCGTCGTGATCGCCCAGCGGGCGCGCCGGCGGGTCTTCCCACCAGTCGTCGCGCATCGGCTTTTGTTCGGCGTTTCGAGGGTAAAAGATTCGGTTGTCCGGCTTGGGCCTCTCGCCGACCACCAGCAGGTGCACATCGGCCTGCGTGTTGTTGAGAAAGCTGTGGGTTATGCCGGTCCCGGCCGGAAAACCCACGCCATCGCCCGGTTTCAGGCGGTGCAGACGCCCGTCTAGCCAGACATCGGGGGCACCCTCGATCACATAGACGAACTCTTCTTCGGCGCTCTCGGCGTGTGGGTAAGAGGTCCGCCGACCGGGCGGCAATCGCTCGTGATGAATGCCCAGCCGTTCGAGCCCGAAATGCCGTCCGAACGGCGCGCCGATGCACATCAACTCATCGTCGCCCTGATAGTGATTGTTGTCGGGTTTTTCGATGTCGGTCCAATGCGCGATACAGGACGGGCGATCCATCGAGGCCATGAGGTTCTCCAGATCGAGGAAGAGCCGGATGCTAGCCAAAAGTCGGCGCCTTGTGGAGCGCCTGGTGGCTGAGGTCGGAAGGAAAAGGGGTCAAAAGCCCCCACTGGCGCCGGAGGCCGCGCCATACTAGGTTTTGTTTCGTCGCGGGGTCGGGCGGCGGGCGGCCTGGGGGTCCATCCTTGCAACAGACATTTCGAGCCGTCACGCGCGCGGCGCTGGCCCTGACCATGGTCGCCGGTCTGGCCGGCTGCGGGGTCAACACCATTCCGACCAAGGAAGAAAAGGCCAGGACCGCCTGGGCGGACGTGCAGGCGGACTATCAGCGCCGAGCCGACCTGATCCCGAACCTCGTCGAGACGGTGAAGGGCTTCGCCGCCCAGGAACGCACCGTTCTGATCCAGGTCACCCAGGCCAGGGCCAGCGCCACACAGGTCAAGGTCGACGCGTCGACCCTGACCAGTCCCGCCGCCTTCCAGCAATATGAGCAGGCTCAGAACCAGCTCTCTGGCGTGCTCGGTCACCTGCTGGCGATCAGCGAGAACTATCCGAACCTGAAATCCAACGAGAACTTCCTGGCCCTGCAATCTCAGCTCGAGGGCACCGAAAACCGCATCGCCATCGCCAGGCGCGACTACAACGAGGCCGTGCGCGACTACAATACCGAGCTGCGCACCTTCCCAGGCGTGTTCTGGGCCAGCACCCTCTATCACAACGAAAAGGCCATGAGCCTGTTCTCGGCCACGGCTTCGGCCCAGTCGGCGCCGCAGGTGAACTTCGACCTCAACACCGCGCCGCCGGGATCGCCGCCGCCGGCGACAGCCCCCGCGACCGCTCCGGCCACGCCATGAGCCGTCTGGCGGCAGCGCTCGGGCTGCTGCTGGCCCTGGTCTGCGCGCCGGCCTTGGCCGCGCCGCAGTTCCCCTCCCTGACCGGACGGGTGGTCGACAACGCCCACGTTCTGAGCCCGGCGACGCAGGCGTCGCTAACCGCCAAGCTGGCGGCGCTGGAAACCGCGACCACGCGCCAGCTGGTGGTGGTCACTCTGCCGTCCCTGGGCGGCTACGATATCCAGGACTACGGCTATCAGCTGCTGCGGCACTGGGGCATCGGCCAGAAAGGGCTCGACAACGGCGCCCTGCTGATCGTCGTTCCCAGCGAGCACAAGGTGCGCATTGAGGTCGGCTATGGCCTGGAGCCGGTGCTCACTGACGCGCTTTCCAGCGTCATCCTGCAGCGCGC
The DNA here is from genome assembly GCA_036511515.1 of Caulobacteraceae bacterium. Lineage (GTDB taxonomy): Bacteria > Pseudomonadota > Alphaproteobacteria > Caulobacterales > Caulobacteraceae > Acaudatibacter. The sequence continues at coordinate 16,555 of DATCCB010000119.1, forward strand.
GGTGCTGACGAAGTTCCGCACCGGAGACATCGAGGGCGGCGTGGTCGCCGGAACCGACGAGATCATCAGCCAGCTCAGCCTCGACCAGACCACCGCCGAAACCCGGGCGGCCCAGGCGGCCCAGGCGCCGGTCCATCACGGCAGTCCACTGGGCGCAATCATTCCGCTGATCGTCATGGCGGTGATCTTCTCGTCCCTGTTCCGGGGCGGTCGCGGCGGGGGACTTGGCTGGATGTTGCCGATGATGATGCTGTCCGGCGGCAGTCGGGGCTGGAGCGGCGGTGGCGGCTTTGGCGGCGGAGGATTCGGCGGCGGCGGCTTTAGCGGCGGCGGGGGCTCGGGCGGCGGCGGCGGCGCCTCGGGAGGCTGGTGAGATGCTGAGCGTCATCGACGAGGACCGCATCGCGGCGGCCGTCAACACCGCCGAACAAGGCACATCGGGCGAGATCGTCTGCGTGCTCGCCGGGGAAGTTTCCACCTATGGCGAGGTCCCGCTGGCCTGGGCCGCGGCGCTGGTCCTGGTCCTGCCGCCGATCGCCCTGGCCTTTGGCCTCCATCCATTGGCCATCGCCTCGGCCGAAGGCCTGTGGACAGCCTCTCAGGCCAGCGCCCTGGAGAGCCAGCTGGCGCTGGTCCTGGTCGCCTACGCCACCGCCCAGGTGGTGCTGTTCGCCATCGCCTATCTGGTGATCTCCATAGCCGGCGTGCGGCGGATGCTGACCCCGCCCAGCCTCAAGCGCCACCGGGTCGCCAAGGCGGCCCATCAGCAATTCGTCGCCGTCAGCTCGCGGGCCGTCGGCAGCGACACCGGGGTGCTGATCTTTGTCGCCCTCGACGACCGCCAGGTGCGGATAATCGCCCATGAAGGCATTCACGAAAAAGCCGGAGAACCGGCCTGGGCGCGGGCGGCCAAGGCCATCCAGACGGCGATGAAGGACGGCGCCGATCCAACCGCGGGTATCGTCGAGGCGATCGCAATCTGCGGCGCGGCGCTAGCGCAGCATTATCCGGCGAAGGGTCCGCGCGCGCCTGACGCCTTGGATCGGCCACTGGAGGTCTGAGTCTAGGCGGGAAGCGCGAAGGTGCTCAAGAAAAACACGATCAACCCGAGGATCACCAGGACCGCGACCCACTGCAGCCAAAGGGTCCGCGTCCATCCGGCGATCACCACCGACACGGCCATCGGCAGAACCAACAGGTTTTCCGAGATCCAGTCCGACGGCCCCAGACCGGAGGTGTGGTTGCGATCGGCGTAATTCTGAATCATCGAAACGGCCATCAAGGCGAAAAAGGCGGTGAAGATCGCCGGCCGTTGGCGGGCGAAGAAGGCCGGCATGTCGATCACTCCATCTGGGTCTGGCCTGATGGAGATCAGCGAGCAGGTGAAATACTGGATGGTCGCGGCCGCGAACCAGAGCTCCACCTCGCCAACGGTCCAGTGCTTGAGGGCGACCAGGCCCCAGTATGACAGCCAGTTGACCAGCAGGCTCAGATAGGCGGCGACCATCCACGCCGCATGCAGCCCGGAGAAGCGGAGGCGGTCTCGCCCCAGGATGATCTCGGTGGTGCTCGACAGAAGGTGCGTCAGCGCCAGGGCGAAGACGAAGGACAGCAGCAGCGCGACATGCTCGAACATCGGCGCTAGTTCACAACATCGGAGGGTGGCCGGGCGGCGGCCCGCGCGATCCATGCAGGCCAGACATCGACGGGCCAGCCCGCGGCCAGGTGCACGCGGTGCATCACGGCCAGCATCTGGCGGACTGCCGTCGTGCTGAGCGCGATGGTGCGATTGTCGCCGGCGCCGAAGTCGAAGGTGAGGACCATGCCGTCGACTGAAGGCCGGATGTGCGCCGCGGTTACCAGGCCCGTGGTCGTCAGCGCGCCGGCGCGAACCGCGGGAACCTTGCCAAATCCGGTCATGGCGGCGGCCTGTTCCCAGGACTGAACGGCCGTCTCATGTTCAGCCGCGATATCGGCGCGCGTCTTGTTGAGCAGGCGAACCACCGCCGGGACCAAGCCCCGGCACAGGCGCGCGGTGAGCCACAGGCGCGTGGTCGCGCCCTCGAGATCCTCGACGATCCACGCCAGACGATCCTCGGCGGCATCATAGATCAGCGAAAACTTGTGAATCGCGGCCATCGGCAGGTACGGACTTGATCGGGCTTTAGGAACGCCAGGCGCGCCCATCCTGAGCGATTGCCGGGCTGCGGACCAGCCCCGGCGACGTTCATGCGAGCCCCCTAAGGCGGTCGCGGCGGAAAAGTGCACCCTGGAGCCAAACAAATGCGGTCAAACCCTTGCTCCCGGCGCGCGGGCGTGCATTTCCTAACGGCCGTGACGCCCGGGGGCGGCACAGGAACGCGCCGGGCTGGCGCGCACGGAGGATGCCGATGACAATCTCTGAATTGATCGACCACGTCGCCACCGAGGGCAAGACCACCAAGGCCCACGCCAAGCAGCTGGTCGATCTGGTTTTTGGCGCCATTCACAAATCCGCCGGCAAGGGCACGGAAGTGTCAATTCCCGGCTTTGGCAAGTTCAAGGTTCAGAACAAGCCGGCCCGCACCGGTCGTAACCCGCGCACCGGCGCCTCGCTGAAGATCGCCGCCTCGAAGAAGCTGGTCTTCCAGCCCGCCAAGGCCCTGAAAGACCACGTCAACCGCTAGACTGTGCTGATCGGGTCGCGCTTGGCGGGGCAAGCGCGACCGATAACGCGGAACATGGCTCCAAGCGCTTCCGCGCGCCTGATGCCGCGCCGACCTTGCTAGCGCAGCGCCAGGCGGACTCGAGTTCTGGAATTCTGACATCGTCGCAAAACTGGACGCGGCCCTCGGCCGCGCTCTAGATGCGCCGATGGCCGGTCGAACCCTGCACGACAAGATCTGGGACGCCCATGTGGTGTCCGAAAATGAGGCGGGCGACGCGGTAATCTACATCGATCTGCACCTCATTCATGAGGTGACCACGCCGCAGGCCTTCGCCGGCCTGAAGGCCGCGGACCGGACGGTCCGACGTCCCGACCGCACATTGGCGGTGGCCGATCACAACGTGCCCACCGTCGGCCAGGGCCTGGGGATCGCCGCCATCGCCGACACCGAGGCGCGTCTCCAGCTTCAGGCGCTGGAGCGCAATGTCGCGCAAAGCGGCATCGCGTTCTTCGCCATGGGCGATATTCGCAACGGCATCGTCCACATCGTCGGACCGGAGCAAGGACGCACTCAGCCGGGCATGACCATCGTCTGCGGCGATTCCCATACATCGACCCACGGTGCCTTCGGGGCCTTGGCCCAGGGCATCGGCACCTCCGAAGTCGAGCATGTGCTCGCGACCCAGACCCTGCGCCAGCGTAAGAGCCGCAACATGCGGGTGCGCTTCACCGGCCGGCCGGCGCCCGGCGTCGGGGCCAAGGACTATGCCCTGGCCCTGATCGGCAAGATCGGGACGAGCGGCGCCACTGGCCATGTCATCGAATACGCCGGGGAGGCGGTCAGCGCGCTTTCCATGGAAGGGCGGATGACGCTCTGCAACATGACCATCGAGGCCGGCGCCCGCGCCGGACTGGTCGCGCCCGATGAAGTCACCTTCGCCTATCTGAGGGATCGCCCCGCGGCCCCGAATGGACGCGCATGGGACATGGCCCTGGCCTACTGGACGACTTTCCACTCCGATGACGACGCCGTCTTCGACCGCGCGATCGAAATCGAGGTGGGGGCCATCGCCCCCACGCTCACCTGGGGCACCAGCCCGCAGGATGTGGTCGAAGTCGGCGGCCGGGTTCCCGATCCCGCCGATTTCGACGGCCCCCGCGCCGCCGCCATCGCCCGCGCCCTTGCCTACATGGGGCTTGAGGGCGGCCAACCGATCAACCAAGCCCGCATCGACCGGGTGTTCATCGGCTCGTGCACCAACGCCCGCATCGAGGATCTTCGCGCCGCCGCCGCCATAGCCAGGGGCCGAAGGGTCGCGGGCCATGTCGCGGCGATGGTCGTGCCGGGGTCGGGCCTGGTCAAGGCGCAGGCCGAGGCCGAGGGACTGGATGACATCTTCCGCGCCGCCGGCTTCGAATGGCGGGAACCCGGATGCTCGATGTGCCTTGGCATGAATCCAGATCGGCTGGCTCCCGGCGAGCGCTGCGCTTCGACCTCCAACCGCAACTTCGAGGGACGTCAGGGCCGGGGCGGACGCACCCACCTGATGAGCCCGCCGATGGCCGCCGCCGCCGCCATCGCCGGCCACATCGCCGACGTGCGGGATTATCTGTGAGCCCTGCGAAGGGCCGCTGGGTCAGACTCCCCGCCTTGAACGTCATGGCCGGGCTCTTGGAGTCCCGGCCATCCATCAGCATCCGGTCAGAAGAGTTGGACGAACAGATCGGACCATTCGGGGTTCCAACGCCTTCGCTCCATCCTGCGAGCTTGCCGCACAATGGATGGCCGGGACAAGAAAGAGCCCGGCCATGATGGGGTGGACGGCCTCCGGCGGCATCGAGATGTGCCATTCTGGAGATCTGTCCAACCAGAACAAGGGAGACCGTCCGTGGGTGAGATTAGCATGTTCGCGATCGAT